>CAYGAW010000222.1:0-4397 GCA_964347945.1 uncultured Anaerolineales bacterium | reverse complement strand
GGATGGTGCTATCGAAGCCGGGGAGCATCAAGCCCCACACCACCTTTGAGGGCAGCGTATACGTATTGCGGAAGGATGAGGGCGGTAGGCACACGCCGTTCTTCGCAGGGTATCGGCCGCAGTTCTACATCCGGACCATGGACGTGACGGGGGCGGTGAACCTGCCCGAGGGCGTGGAGATGGTGATGCCTGGCGACAATGTGAATCTCCGGATAGAGTTGATAGTGCCGGTGGCCCTGGAAGAAGGGTCGCGCTTCGCCCTCCGTGAAGGAGGCCGAACGGTCGGCGCAGGAGTGATCACCAAGATCGTCGAGTGACGGAGAGATGGGAATTGGGACTCAGGTGCAAACTGGCACCTCAAGTCCAGGAGAGCGAGGATGGCCAAGAAAGGCGCTAGAGTGATTATCACTCTGGCCTGTACAGAGTGCCAGGAACGGAATTATACGAGCAGCAAGAACAGGAGGAACGATCCCGGGCGCCTGGAGCTCTCCAAGTTCTGTCCTCGTTGTCGCGTGCACACTCTCCATCGAGAGACCAAGTGATCATTCGAGAATCTGTTGACGCGGGCCAGTAGCTCCACCTAGTAGCGGAGCGGTTTGTTGGGCCGGACGTTGAGGGCTCAACTGCTGGTGGGCCTGCTGAACGAGGTGAGCCGCCATATTCATGGCGGTGCTTTTTGAGAGGGACAGGCCAGTATGTGGGCTGACGACGAGGTATGGAGATTTAACGATGGCTAGAGGAGCCACTAGAGGGAAGAAGGGGAACTTCGTAGTCAGGTTTCTGAGAGAGACGCGGTCGGAGGTGAGGAGGGTAGTGTGGCCGACGCGCAGAGAGGCCCTTAATATGACGGCCATCGTCCTGGGTGTCACCATACTCATGGCTGCTGGGTTGGGCTTAGTTGACTGGCTGTTTTCGGAGCTTTTTGCTCTTGCAGTGCGATGAGGCCGAGATGGCAGAGGACCGAGAGCTAGTAGAGGAAAAGACACTGGAAGAACAAGGTCCGGATACCGAGGTCACCGTCGTCGAATCAGAGACGGTGGAGCATGAAGCCCTGCCTGAGGAGACGGAGATGGGGGAGGCAGCAGAGGAGGCTGCCCTTGATGTCGAAGAACAGGGGGCCGAAGAGGAACAGGAACAGCTGGAGACTGCGCCGGAGGAAGTGATTGACGAGGCGGTTGCCGAGATCGAAGAAGAAGCGGAGGAACGCCAAGAGGGACGACTTTGGTATGTGATTCATAGCTACTCGGGCTACGAGAACAAGGTCAAGAAGAACCTTGAGAGCCGCATAGAAACTATGGGTATGCAGGAGTACATCTTCGATGTGGTCGTCCCCACCGAGGAAGTGGTCGAGTTGAGAGATGGCAAGCGCCGCACGATCGAACAAAGGATCTTTCCGGGCTACGTCCTCGTCGATATGATTATGACCGACGAGTCCTGGTTTGTGGTGCGCAACACGCCGGGAGTGACCGGTTTTGTGGGCTCCGGCACCGAACCCACTCCGTTGCGTGACGAGGAGGCGGAACGCATCCTTCGCCGGATGGAGGAGGAGGCGCCCAAGGTCAAGGTCAGTTTTCGGATAGGTGATTCGGTGAGAATCGTTGATGGTCCTTTCACCGATTTCCTGGGCACCGTTGATGGTTTGAATTTGGAGAAGGGCAAAGTACGTCTGCTCGTTTCCTTCTTCGGGCGTGAGACGCCCGTCGAGCTGGATTTTCTACAGGTTGAGAGCGAGTAGGGACCTGGGAGGGTGAATGGCAAAGAAAGTAGCGGCGGTCGTTAAGTTGCACATACCGGCCGGTAAGGCCAGTCCGGCGCCGCCAGTGGGTACCGCCTTGGGGCAGCACGGTATCAATATCATGGCCTTTTGTAAGGAGTACAACGCTCGCACCGCCAGCCAGGCGGGGCAGATAGTGCCAGTGGAGATCACGATCTATGCTGACCGGTCGTTCTCTTTTGTCACCAAGACTCCCCCGGCTTCCGATCTCTTGAAGAAGGCAGCTGGCATAGAGAAAGGTTCCATGGATACGGCCGAGGAGAAGGTTGGCACGGTAACCCGCAAGCAGGTTCGTGAGATAGCCCAGTTGAAGATGAGTGACCTCAATGCCATAAACCTGGAAGGGGCCGAGAGGATCATCGAGGGCACTGCGCGAAGCATGGGCCTAGTGGTTGAGGAGGACTGAGTGGCAAAGCGGGGTAAGAAGTACCTTGAGGCGGTGAAACAGGTGGATAGGACCAGACCCTACTCCCCAGAGGAGGCCGTAGATCTGGTCAAGAAGACTTCTACGTCCAACTTCGACGCCACAGTGGAGACGCACATACGTATGAACCTCGATCCTCGCCAGGCTGATCAACAGGTACGTGGAGTGGTCAGCCTACCTCATGGCACGGGCAAAGAGGTGAGGATCGTGGCCTTCGTTGAGGGAGAGGCGGCGAAGATAGCGAAGGAGGCTGGCGCAGACTATGTGGCAGATGATGACCTGATCAGCAAGATCGAAGAGGGATGGCTCGAATTCGACACCACCATCGCTGTCCCACAGATGATGGGAAAGGTGAGTAAACTCGGACGTGTCCTGGGGCCACGAGGGATGATGCCCAGTCCCAAGACAGGGACAGTGGTGGCCCCGGAGGATGTGCCCCGTGTCATTGATGAGCTGCGCGCGGGTCGCGTGGAGTTCAAGCTGGACAAAACCGCCAATATCCATGTCCCCATCGGGAAAGCAAGTTTCCAGCTGCAGCAATTGCTCGAGAATTTCGCGGCCCTGATGGATGCAGTGCAGAGAGCCAGGCCTGCAGGGGCCAAGGGGCAGTACGTCAAGAAGATCGTGTTGACCTCTACGATGGGGCCAGGGGTCAAAGTGGACATCACGGAGGCTTTGGCACTACGGGTAGCGTAGGCCATAAGCTCTTGTTCATTGACAACTGAATTGTCAGATCGCCGGAGACGGCAGGTGCGCCAACGAGCGCTCAATGTCCTGCCCAGGCAGTGGTCGGTGCTTCACTAGCAGGAAGCGAAGCACCTCATGACCTTCGTGCGTGGGCACGAAGGTTTTTTGTTGTAGTGGAGATCTGGATCAGATACTTGGCGGGGGCGAGAGGTGAGAATAACTTGCGTTGAAGCCTTCGATGTGCCCGATGCCTGGTTTACTCTCTTGGGCAAGGTGCTGGACGGCGGCCGAGAGTACGCTGTTGACCAGGGGAGCTTTGTGGGGAAACGGCGGAGGGAATTGCAGTTCCTGACTTTGAGGGTCACGCACCCGGGTCAGCGTCCCCTCGTTCCCCAGATGCCGCCGGGGATGGGTATTCCACCACCGACGAGCATGGAATACGTCGAGGAGTATTACCACTCCTACTTCGTGGGTTCGGAGAAGCAGCAGGACGAAGAGTACACGTACGGGAGCTATGTGCATCAGCAATTGCTACCCCTTCTGGACAAGTACAAGCGGGGTTCCAACACAAACCAGGGGTGCATTACCATTGGCGACGCCTCCAGCATTCTCTTGGAGCATCCGCCTTGCTTGAGGCTCATTGACACGCGAGTTCAGGAGGGCAGGCTGCACTTCGTGGTCTACTACCGGTCCTGGGATCTGTGGAGTGGTTTCCCTGTCAACATGGCGGCCACTCAGTTGCTAAAAGAGGAGCTGGCTCAAGCTCTGGAAGTCGACGATGGCGAGATACTGGCCCTGAGCAAGGGATTGCATCTATGGGAGCACAGCTGGGAATGGGCAGCGTCCAGGCTCGGGCGGGACTACAGCGCGTCGCAGTTGAGCTTGCCTCTGTAGAAAGGACATGGAAAATGAGGCCGAGCTGGGATGAGTACTTCATGGATATCGCCCAGGTGGTGGCTTCGCGCTCTGTCTGTTTGAGGCACAAGATAGGAGCAGTGATAGTGAACCATGACCGGCAAATCCTCTCCACGGGATACAATGGTCCACCGAGAGGGATGAAGCATTGCGCGCAGAGGGGCGGATGCATTCGACAGCAGGCAGCCATCGCGTCGGGCACACGACAGGAGTACTGTTTTGGCTTGCATGCTGAGCAGAATGCCATCGTGCAAGCTGCGCGGGAGGGGATTAGGTTGCTCGGCAGCACCCTATACTGTACTTACAAGCCGTGTTCTCTCTGTGGTCGCATGATAGTGAATGCGGGCATTGACGAAGTGTTTTTCATGGATGATTATCCCGATGACCTGACGCTGACCATCCTCGCAGAGGGCGGGGTGGAGTACGTCAAGTGGGATGGACAAGTGTCTGAGACAACAGTGGATGCTGAGGAGGCGAGGACAGATGGCGATATCTAGAGAGAAGAAGGAGCAGATAGTTGAGGAACTGACCGAGAAGCTGTCGCGCAGCAATGCGCTGATCATGACCGACTACAGGGGCCTATCCACTGCCGAGATG
>CAYGAW010000221.1:0-3307 GCA_964347945.1 uncultured Anaerolineales bacterium | reverse complement strand
GCGCTGTAGGCAAAGAACGGTTCGACGGGCCAAGTCACACAGTAGCACTAGTTCAAGGAGGTGATGATGACTCGTAGAAGCAGATCGACTTTGGCTGGGGGGTTGTTGCTGATCCTGCTGGGCGCAGGGTTCCTCGCTCTTCAGTTGGTGCCGGGCCTGAAGGGGTGGCTCAACATCGAAGTGACCTGGCCGTTGTTTGTGGTCGGAATAGGTGTACTGCTCCTAATCATCGCTCTGGTGACTGCCGTGCCCGGCTTGGCCGTGCCGGGCTTCATCGTCGGTGGGATAGGTGTGTTGCTGTACTGGATGAACGCCACCGGCGGCTGGGTCACTTGGAGCTACGCCTGGGCACTGATTCCCAGTTTTGTAGGTCTGGGAGTTCTGGTGGCGGGTCTGCTAGAAGGCCGGACCAGAAAGGCGGTAAGTGAGGGCGGCTGGCTGATCCTCATCGGCCTGGTTCTGTTCGTGGTCTTCGGCTCCATCTTCGGCGGCCTGAATTGGTTGGGGCCGTACTGGCCGCTCCTGGTGGTTGGACTTGGCTTGCTCATTATGGTTCAGGGCTTGCTGCGGGTGCGCCGTTAGCTGATCCAACCGTCCGTCTTGGAGGGCCAATCGGACAGGCTGGCGACGATGAGGCTTGCTGCTGATGCAGAGGAGGAGCAATGAGGAGAATCACAATCTGGATCGGGATTGCCCTTATCGTGGCGGGGGCAGTTGGTGTGCTCGACGCTCTAGGGGTGATCACCGTCTCTGTCTGTGGTCTGTTTTGGGCGTTCGTCTTCATCGCCGTCGGAGTGTGGATGGTGCTCGGGGTGGTCGATCGGCGGCCATCCATCGAGAAGGACGAGGCAGCTCTGCCTCTTGAAGGGGCGCAGCGCGCTCACATCCACATCCATCATGGTGCAGGCAGGCTGCAAGTCAGCGCTGGCGCTGGACCAGACGAGCTACTGAGGGGAACCTTCCGTGGTGGGCTGAACTTAGAGAAGAAACGAGAGGGAGACCTGCTGGACGTCGAGATGCGTTTGCCCCCTGGGAACGTCCAAGGATTGATCTATCCTTGGAAGTGGGGCGGAGGACGCGGGCTCGAATGGAAGCTTGCGCTCAACGACGATATCCCGCTGTCCATCTCTGTCGAGGGGGGCGTCAGCGAGAATCGGGTGGAGCTCGGGGACTTGCGCGTCACGGACCTCAGCATCGAGACTGGTGCCAGCGCTACCTGGCTCACTCTGCCGGCCGATGCGGGACACACCAAGGCTGAGATCAGTTGCGGTGCGGGCTCGGTGCAGGTGAGCGTTCCCCCAGGAGTGGCAGCTCGGATTCGTACTGCCAGCACTCTCGGTGGAATAACAGTGGATCGAAAACGGTTCCCGCGCGTCGACCGCAGGCTCTACGAGTCTCCTGACTACGAAACCGCCGCCAACAGAGTCGACCTGCGCATCGATGTCAGCATCGGTTCGATCACGGTCGGCTAGCAGTCTTGATTCTCGAACCTGCCAAGAGTCGCTTGGAAATCAACGGGGAGCCCGCCGCCATACGCGACGGGCTGATCGTGCTGGACTGGGGTGTCAGCATGAACAAGGCAAAATCTGCAGTCATCTGTTTCGAAGAAGGTTACAACTGCTCTCAGGCGGTTCTGTCGACATTTGGACCAGCACTGGGTCTAGCTCGTGACACCGCGTTGAAGGTTGCCGCAGCGTTCGGAGGTGGGATGGCAAGCAGGGGCGATACCTGCGGGGCGGTGAGCGGGGCCCTGATGGTCATCGGCCTGAGCTATGGACGGACCAGAACCGACGACGAGGAAGCGAAGGAACGAGCGTATGGCTTGGCCGAGAACTTCATGAAAGAGTTCGAATCTCGCCACGGTTCGGTCTTCTGCAGAGACCTCCTCGGCTACGATATCAGCACTCCTGACGGATTGGCATCTGGCCGGCAGGAGAACCTGGGTACCACTCTCTGCCCCAACTTCGTTGCAGACGCCGCCGAGATCTTGGGCGAGCTACTGGAATAGCATGCGGCAGCGAATACGCTGCGGACCATACGTATTCGGTTTCCCCCATTCTACGCGTCACGGCGTCTTGCGGAGGGTTGATTCTGGTGACTTCTG
Organism: uncultured Anaerolineales bacterium; assembly: GCA_964347945.1. Taxonomy (GTDB): domain Bacteria; phylum Chloroflexota; class Anaerolineae; order UBA7937; family B3-Chlor; genus CAYGAW01. The sequence continues at coordinate 1,203 of CAYGAW010000221.1, read as the reverse complement.
ACCCTACTAATCACAAGCAAGACGAAAACAAAGCCCGCACCACCCATTTTGGTTTCCAGCAAGTGTCCGTCGATGAGAAGGCGTCCATGGTGGCAGCAGTGTTCGACTCCGTGGCCAGCAAGTACGACCTGATCAACGATGTCATGTCCTTGGGGATTCACCGGCTGTGGAGGCGCTTCGCCATCAATTTGAGCGGCGTGGGCCCGGGGCAGCGCGTACTCGATGTGGCCGGTGGCACTGGTGAGTTCACAGGCCGGTTGGCTCGCGCGGTGGGACCCCAAGGCCTGGTGGTGATGGCAGAGATCAATACGGCCATGCTCCAGCGAGGTCGAACTCGATGGGCGAACCAGGACCTTGGAGTAAACGTCCGCTACGTCCAGGCAGACGCTGAGCACCTGCCTTTCCCCGACGACTACTTCGATTGCGCGACCATCGCGTTCGGACTGCGCAACGTTACCGACCAGGATGCGGTCCTGGAATCGATGCACGGCGTGGTCGCACCCGGCAAACCGGCCGTCATCCTCGAGTTCTCCCATCCCGCGGTGTGGGGTTTCCAGCCGCTGTATGACTTCTATTCTTTCCAGGTGATGCCGCTCGCCGGGCGGCTTCTCGCTGGAGAACGTGACGGCTACCGCTATCTCGCCGAATCTATCCGCATGCATCCGGACCAGGAGACCCTCAAGAGGATGATGGAGCAAGTCGGATTCGTTGGCTGCGAATACTTCGACTTGAGCGGCGGGATAGTGGCCGTGCATCGGGGATACAAGCGGCATCGAGACGCTGCATAGTAGCTAGCTGGAAATGATGGATGGACATCAGTTACCTGCTGCGGGGGTTGGTCATCGGCTTCGCCATCGCAGCGCCTGTGGGGCCGATAGGTGTGTTGTGCATCCGCCGCACGCTCGCCGAAGGGCGGGCAGCGGGCCTGGTCTCTGGTCTGGGAGCGGCCACGGCGGACGCCATCTACGGCTTCATCGCCGCCTTTGGGCTGACCTACATCTCTAGCATCTTGATCGGACATCAGCACTGGATTCGCCTCATCGGAGGCCTGTTCCTCTGCTATCTGGGCCTGAGGACGTTCTTCGGTAAGCCTGCGGAAAAGCCCTCCTCCGCCGAAGGAATCGGACTTATTCGAGCATACGTTTCTACATTCTTCCTGACCCTCACCAATCCCATGACCATCCTCTCCTTCGCCGCCGTGTT
>CAYGAW010000220.1:0-7801 GCA_964347945.1 uncultured Anaerolineales bacterium | reverse complement strand
GGGAGACTGTTAAGCAGATACAACCCTGATTTTGTCCAGCTTATCTGGGATAGGATGCACTTGGTGGCCAACGAACGTGGGGCCATGGTGTTTCTCTCGTCCCGGCCTCGGGAGCTTTCTCTCCGCGATGAAGTAGACGTTGTCTTAGAGGACAAGTTTCACCTCTTGGGCTACCACCTCAACGGACGGTTCTTTGCACCCGGCGAGGAAATCGAGCTGACTCTGTACTGGCGAGGACTGGATTACGCCAGGTATTTTGGGCTGGACTATTCAGTATTCGTGCATTTGGTGGACCGCACGGGCGGCCTGCTGGTTCAAGGCGACGGCTATCCGGTTCGAGGCCTATATCCTACCAGTCATTGGCGCTCGACAGAGGTGGTCATCCCTGACCGAAGGAATATCACGCTCCCGGCGAACATAGCGGCAGGCCGCTACCGGCTGGAGGTGGGGATGTACCTGCTGCCAACGGGCGAACGTTTGCAGGTCCGAGGCCAGTCAGGGGAGGATATCGGAGACAGAGTCATCGTTGACTACGTCAAGGTAGGCGAGACCTACGACGCCGAGGCGAGTCCGGCGAATACTCTGCGGGTCGACCTCGGTGATAGCATCACCATGCTGGGGTACGATTTGGCCGCTGCCACGGCTGGCCCAGGGGATAGCGTGAGCCTGACACTGTACTGGCAGGCACGGGAGGAGATCCAGCATGACTACACCGTGTTTGTCCATCTGGTTGGACAGGATGGTGGGATAGTCAGTCAGGATGACGGGCAACCGGACGGGGGATTCTACCCCACTTCATACTGGGACAAGGGTGAGGTGGTCAGGGATGAGCATGTCCTGACGGTGCCTCCGGTGCCTGGAGTCGGCGAATACGAGCTCAGAGTCGGCATGTATACTGTTGAGGATATGCAGCGCCTGCCCGTGGAGGGGTACGCAGCAGATCAGGATTGGGTCGACGTGACGAGGATAAGGGTACATGATGAGGGTTCTTAGAGAGGGGGAGCCGGAGGGCTTGAGCACGCACGAGAAGGCCTCTGCACGCAGGAGGCAGGCACAGGTCGGCTGGCGAACTTTCGTGGTGGCCACGGTCTCGGTGTTCGTACTCTTGGGTCTATGGCTTCGATACACGTATGCCTCCAGCAGCAGCCCCTATATCGACGAATACACCACCATGTGGGTGGCCCAGAGAACCCTCCTTCACGGTTATCCGGTCTTTCCAACCGGTGCCCTCTATACCCAGGGACTACTCTACACATACCTTGACGCAGCGCTCTTCCATCTCCTTGGATTCAGTGAAGGGATAGCCAGACTCCCCAGTCTTGTTCTCAGCGGGGGCTGCATTCTTCTGTCATATTGGGTGGGAAAGCGCATTTTCTCTGACCGCGTGGGACTGCTAGCTTGCGCTCTGGTCGCACTGGATCCCCAGTCGATCGGGTGGGGAGGGCGAGCTCGTAGCTATACCCTGTTCACATTCCTGGTGCTCCTCATCGTCTACTTCTTGTACGTCGGTGTGGTCCGCCGGGATAGGGCAAGATATCGTCGATTGGCTCTAATTGCCTTTCTGGGGGCCGTTTTTGCACATAATGAGGCCATTCTGTTGTATCCAGCGATCGTGGGGATCGCTCTTATTTGGCGGGGATGGCGCTGGTTCTTGCAGCTGGATGTGCTGGTGGAGAACTTCGTAGCCATAGGAGCAATGGGCCTCAGTTTCTGGCTCTATCGGCTTATGCAACCCGCAGGCTGGTCTGAGGTGGGAGAGGGACGGGGGGAAGTCACGCTGTCAGTGGACGTGTTCCACGCTTGGGGCCGTCTTCGGCCTTTCTTCCTCGGCCCCGATCAATTGCCGTTCGTGGGGCTACTGACCTTCCTATTCCTCTTGGGCGCCGGCTACCTGCTCTTGCGCTGTTGGCGAGAGGGGCCCAGCCAGCTTCTTGACCCGACTGATAGGGACACAGGTCTGGTCTTCTTGACTGTGCTATTCATCCTGGTGCTGTTGGAGATGGTCTTCTTCGTGAGCGAAGGGAGGCTCGGGGCCCGCTATCTGTTCATGCTGGGTCCGGTCTTCTTCCTGATCGCGAGTGCGGTGCTTTTCCGGTCAGTCGGGTTCCTAGTGGATTTGCTGGCGACGCGCACCACAGCGGTCCCCTTGCCGGATCGCGAATCTCTCCTGTCGCAGATCTTGCTAACATCCGCGATACTGGCTCTAGCAACTGTCTTTTCCATGTCTGCCTCCGTGGCGGCCGCCCATCGTCAAGAGTTGCAGTATGATGTGGCGTTCAAGTATGTGGGAGAGCACTTGAGGGAGGAGGACAAGGTGATGACGTTCGCCACATCTCCATGCGTCCTCTATCTGGGGAAGTGTGACTACATAGCTGTACAGAAGGAGTTCCATGCCTACGCTACTCAGCGAGGAGATCACTGGGTGGAAGCCTGGGCTGGCGCACCGATCTTGTTCACCGACGACGCCCTTGAGAAGGCCATACAGGAAGCTGACAGGATGTGGTTTGTGATCGACCAGATGAGGTTCCGTACGCGGTACAGCTCCCGCTTCGTGCAATACGTGTGGGACCACATGGATTTGGTGACGAGAGAGGACGGAGTCTTCGTCTTTCTGGCTGAGCCGTCTCCCTATCCGCCTCCACAGGTGAAGGGTAGGAGTTCGTACACCCTGGAAGAACAAGCCGCACTGGTAGGCTATAGCCTGAACAGCGACGTGTTCCGACCCGGTGATGCGCTGCGTCTGTCCCTGCGATGGGAAGGTCTGACCCATATCAGGAGAAGTTACAGCGTTTTCGTCCATCTAATAGGGGCAGACGGTGTCCGCTGGGCCCAGAGTGACGGTGCGCCGATAAAGGGTTTTCTGCCGACCACTAACTGGGTAGCGGGCGAGACGATAAGAGATGTCCGAGAGATGATACTCCCCTCAGGCACACCGACCGGGCGATATCGTCTAGAGGTGGGTATGTACGATCCTGACAGCTTGGAGCGCCTCACCGCCACCGATAAGTCGGGCACCGTTGTGGGGGACAGGATCGTGCTTGACTATGTGCAGGTTGAGCGCGAATCGTCCGAAGCCCCTGCGCCACAACATCAGAGCGTCGCCAATCTGGGGGATCTCGTGACATTGCTGGGATATGACTTGTCTACAGCGGTCGTTGGGGCCTCAGAGCCCCTGGGCGTCGTCCTTTATTGGGGAGCGGACACGGCGCTCGAGCAGGACTATACGGTGTTCGTCCATTTGACAGACGATGCGGGCGAGATATGGGGACAAAGCGATAGTCAGCCAGAGAAGGGCTTCTACCCCACATCCTACTGGGACGTAGACGAGGTGATCAGGGACGAGCACGAGGTCATCGTTGACAGGGGGACGCCACCAGGCATGTACTCGGTTGAGGTAGGCATGTACCTGTTGGGCACTGGTGAGCGCCTTCCACATGTTGACCAAGAAGGTCGGGTGATGGGAGACGCCCTGATCTTGGGCGTCGTCGAGGTCCATGGCTAGGGCTGCGCAGCACGGTGCGCCCAAGGACGTCGGTCAACAGGGCTCGGAGTGAACCTTTGGCCTGGTGAGGTTCTCGCATCGGCCGACCACAGGCATGGGCGTGTGCGCTGTCGTGTCGTCAACTGCTCGACGACCTTGACCATCTTGTCAGAGAACGGGCTTCGGTTCTCTCAGCATTGCAGCCCTGCCACCTCGCTGTGGGGAGCTGGAGCGGCGTGAGAGGCCAATTCGAGTCTGTTGTCCTCTCTCGTCATGTGTGCTACTTCCGAGGCCGGCATGGCCCACTTCACGTCCTCTGGCAAGAGGTTCTACTGGGTTCAGAAGAGGCGCTCGGCTGCCGCCGGATGAACCAGAGCAGCGAGGTTCCTCTGCATGTCGGTGAGGGGTTGCCCACGGGCATCCATTGCTGGCTTCCCCGGCCACCAGTGTCGTGGCTGCATATAACAACCCCTTGGAACCACTTGCCGTTGGAGGGCGGTTTGCAGGCGTGCCTGAATAAGCGATCCGCCTTAGAAGTGGCGAAATAAGTGACAGACCTGCGTCCTCGGCATTCCGCCACAGCTAATCAGTGACGTCAGACCTAGTGCAGGCGAATCTTGCCAGGCGACGACTGTGGCGGTGGCATCCTCTCCGTTCGGCAGCACAGAGGGGTGTTCACGGAGGGGTATCACTGGGGCAGTGGAGTGGCCAACGAAGTGGCGGACGCGTGAGAAAGGGTGTGCCGGGAAGCCCGTGAAGGCAACGATCACTCTCCACTGTGCCTGTTTCCGCTGGCAGTTGGCGACGTGTGGGCTCTGGGAGACATCATCGTGATGGGGCTTGATCTGCTTCCCTTCGGCCTATGATGCGTGCAGCGGTGCGCGACTTCTCTGGCCAGCCGAGGGTTGCGGCGGCTCAGCAAGCGGCATAGAATTGCGGAAATGGTGTCGCAGGTCCTTGGACGGGTTCCTGCTGCCGGGCAAAGGGGTTTGCAAACCCATGAGTGGTTCAGAGGGCGTTGCTCCCGGCATCTCAGGAACACGGTCTTAGTGTATTCGTCAGACACTGCGTCTCTCCGCCAAGGTGTCCGATCGCGTTCGGGGAGTCTGAGTATCAAGTCGTGGCGGGGGAGGGAGTTGTTGGAATGAGGGGTTCAGAACAAAAAGGAATGGGCCAGACGCAAGGTCTGCAACTCTCGGTTGTGATCCCCGTGCTCGATGAGGAGGCGAGTATCGAGCCTCTCTACGACAAACTCACTGAGGTCTTGAGCGACATTGGCGACTCCTATGAGATCATAATGGTGGACGACGGCAGCACTGACGACTCGTTCAACATCATGAACCGGCTGCACCAAAGGGACAGGGACCACGTGCGCGTGATTCAGTTTCGTCGGAATTTTGGGAAGACTGCGGCCCTCGCTGCGGGGTTCAAACAGGCACGCGGCGACGTAGTTATCACTATGGACGCTGATCTCCAGGACGATCCGACAGAGATTAGGGTGCTGTTGGATGAGCTAGACAAGGGCTATGACCTTGTGGGCGCCTGGCGGCGAAATCGCCAGGATCCCTTATCCAAGACCTTGCCGTCCCGCATCTTCAACAGGGTGGTTTCTGCCTTGACGGGCGTAAGAACGCACGATCTGAATTGTGGTTTCAAGGCCTATCGAAGGGAAGTAACCCGAGATCTGAAGTTGTACGGGGAGTTGCATCGCTTCATACCTGTGCTGGCCCACTGGCAGGGGTACCGTGTGGGGGAGGTACAGGTGGTTCATCACGCCAGAAAGTACGGCAAGTCGAAGTACGGATCCAGACGCTTGGGACGAGGCTTTCTTGACTTTCTGATGGTGCTTTTCCTGACCTACTATCTGAAAAGGCCTATACACTTCTTCGGGACTATTGGTGTGCTCTTGTTTCTCGGTGGCTTCGGCATAGGTCTATACTTGACCTGGCTGTGGCTGTTTGCAGGGGGTATCGGCTGGCGACCCCTACTCTTCGTCGGGGTCCTGTTCATGATCGTGGGTGTGCAGATGGCTTCCATCGGCCTCCTGGGTGAGATGATTAGGAACTTTGCCTACGAACCCGAGCAGGAGTACTCTATCCGTCGAGTGTTGGATTAGAGAGTCGGCACGATCTCAGTCCCCGTTGGAGGTAGTTGGTTACGAGCGAAGGTGTCGCACTCGGGCAAGCGGAGGTTGCTGACGGTTGAGGAATCGCGCGGCGCTCATGGTGGGCATGGCACTTGTTTATGCTCTGCTCACTGTGCTAGTGACTTACCCGGCGATCTTACAGATGACGTCGGCATTGGCAGGCTTGCACAACGAGGACGCGCACCAGCATATGTGGTTGCTGTGGTGGACAAAGAAGGCGTTGCTGGATCTTCAGATCAACCCTGCACGCCTGACGCACCTCTATCATCCTTCGCAACCCTATCACCCTATGCTGATCGTCAACCCCTATGTCCAGTTGGTGGCTTTGCCCCTGGTGCTGATCGCCGGCCCCGTCGTCGCTTACAACGTGGAGTTCCTGCTTTCCTTCATCTTGGCCGGGGTGGCAACCTATTGTCTGTGCTACCACTTGACCAGGAGCGGGTTGGCCTCATTCGTTGGCGGTGTGATCTATGCTTTCTTCCCCAACAAGGTTCTGCACTCCCTGGGCCATCTCCCACAAATGACTCTGTATCTGTTCCCCATATATGTGCTTTTCTTGTTCCTGCTCTTGGAAAAGCCCAACATGAGACGGGCAATCGCCCTTGGCCTTGTCTCTGCACTCTGTATCACAGTACACATCATACACACCGCCTATTTCTTGGTTCCCTTCACCCTGGTGTTTGTCCTGTGGCATTTCTTCACCGATCGTCGAAGGATACTCGCACCCGGCTTCTTGAAGAACGTGGCGCTCGCGTTCGTGCTCGCAGTCCTACTGACAGCGCCGACAGTGGCACCGTTCGTGATAGACAAGTTATCCGGGGAATTGACCTACCTGGAGGCAGGTGGTAGCGAGGCATACTCCGCTGATCTCCTCAACTTCTTCACGCCTTCTTCCGATCACCCCCTTCTAGGACCTCTGCTCCGCGGGCTCTCAGTTCCGGTCCCGGGGCACAAAGATGATGAGACCGTGGTGTACTTGGGCCTGGTTGCACTGTTCTTGTCCATCCTCGGAGCCCTGGGGGACCGGAGGAGAAGAGGGATGTGGGTAGCTCTGGCCATATCCACTGCTATCCTGGCCATGGGGCCCTTGTTGAAGTTCGGCGGCCGGGCGATGGCGCTGCCTGTTGGTGGTCGGCAGTGGATCGTCCGCCTGCCCTACGACTTGGTGCTGCGGCTGCCTTTCTACGAGTGGGGACGTATCCCTGCGAGGCTGCTCGAGACGGTGATGCTAGCCGTGGCAGTCCTCGCCGGTTATGGCACCGCGTCCTTGCTGGCCCGCCTCAGAAGTCTGACGGCGAAGGCGGTCTTGGTAGGTGGCTTAACCGGGTGCATCTTGTTCGAATATGTCATAGTCTGGCCTTTTCCCACGAGCCAGATGGCCATCCCGGATTTCTACCGGCAGGTTTCAGGCGATTCCAGAGACTACGCCATTCTGGACATCCCGTTCAGAGGATGGCCGGCCAGCAACACAAACATGTTCTATCAAACCGTGCACGGGCATCCAATAGTGGGGGGCTTCATGTACCGCGTGCCCGAGGGCGTACGCCCTATGATGAGTTTCTTCGGGAAGCTAGTGAGCCCTTCTGCCGAGACCAATGACATTGTGAATCCGTTGAGTGGTCGGGATCGAGTTGCGATCATGCACCACTACCAGATAGGCTACGTCGTACTGCACAAGCGAGCACTGACTTCAGAGGAATTGGCGCTTTGGCTCGATTACTTGGAGTCATCTCAGGCCGAGAGGTCATACGAGGATGATCAGATCGCGGCCTTCCGCGTGGCAGACGTCGGCGAGGCTGATGGTCTCAGCCCCCTACTCGTAGTGGGCGAGAATTGGCACGAAGTTCAAGTTTCCGCGGGCGCGGCCTCAAGGGGGATGGCTAACGATGGAATTATCTATGCTGGCGTTTCTCAGGACGATGAGTATGAATTGAAGTTCGTGGCGGCCTCCCGCGATGGCGGAAGGCGCCTCCGTCTATTTGTAAGTGACCAGGCCGTGGGAGAGTTCTATGTGGAGCGCACAGCGGATTACACGGTAGGACCCTTCAGGCTGGAGGGGGAGAACTGGTCCACGATCAGGTTTCATGCCGTTGAGGGCTGTGAGGAGCCCGCTGATGCGTCTCCCAGTCTCCATAAGGGGTGTTTCGTCATTGAAAACGTGCGACTGGAGCCGG
>CAYGAW010000219.1:0-4562 GCA_964347945.1 uncultured Anaerolineales bacterium | reverse complement strand
GTGGTCTCGAAGAAGGGATCCCACATGCGGTGGCAGAAGTCGCACTGCACCCCGTCATAGTCGGCCCCCGTCATCAGGGAAGCGTTGGTGGGGTCAGAGCGGCCTTCCAGCCAGCCTTTGGGGAAATGGCAGCGCTCGCAGATGTCGGTGGCGTTGGGCGTTCCCACGGCCCAGATCGAGTCCTGGGCGCCGACCGTCATGCACGCCCAGAACAGGAAGTCGCGCGCCGCCTGGGCCATCATGGACCCCTCCCAGTTGAAGCCCGGCTCAACCGCTGAGTCATAGCCGGCGTGGCAGTTGAGGCACCTACCTGGCGCCTCTAGTGCCACCTGGTTGGGTTGGGTTCCCGGCATCCTCACCAGAGGATCGTCTACCACTGCCACAGCTGTCCAGGCGTAGACGGCATATGCCCCGACCAGGAGCAGGGAGAAGGTAAGAGCCGAGAACAGAAGGTAGAGTCTAGCTTTCCTTGACATCAGTACACCTCCTCGCACGTGTTCACTGAAGCTAGACGGGGACACGCCTTGGCGGCGTGATCAAGGTGGTTATCTGCATATGATGCCACCTCCTCTCAATGCATCACAGCCAGACACAACCTTGCCTTCACGGCATCCTGAGGAGCACCGTCTCAGCCAGCGTGGGGCATACTGCGGGCATCCCCCCAGTATGCTGCTTATCTCGAAACGGCATGCGCTCTAGAAACATCCGGTTCCGCGCTACGGTCGTTCCCCCTGTGTGAGATCGGACCGAGCCGGAATGAGCAGGCGACCGCAAATGTAGATATTGGCCTCAGGACTCTCCTGAGTCTCCAGTCATATCCGCGCGCCGCAGAGTGGCGAGGAGAGACCACATACCAGAAGTCTCGTGCGGTTCACATCCTGAACGCGGCGGTTTCTCCTGCTGTGGAGGTACGATGCGAGAGAAAGCACACGTGCCGGAAAGCGCATGCCTGAAGGTTCCTGATTTCATGATATCACAGGATAGCAGCGCCAAACCGATGTATGTGGTTGGCACTGTGGTTGAATTGGGTCGCAAAAGTTGGAATTTGGTTGAGTGTCCGGCACGAGAGAAGTGTTTGGCCGAGGAACGTATCGCGCCGTCCAGATCTGTCAACGGTTGCGCGCTGGCTGGCGCCTTTGGTGGTGCATAGGCGTGCGGAGTGGAGGCCTCGGCTTGTGGAGGTTGAGACCAGGCGGTCGCGCACGAACGATGGGACGCGCCAGATAAGGCCGCTCGACAAATACGTCCAACGTCTGATTAGATCGTTCGCCGTGGTCCTGATACTGGCAACGAATTGGCCGCCAATGGGATGACCCCGCAGCAGAGAATCGCTACGACCGTGACCAGCGTAGTCGCCATGTCCAAGGACCGCACAACAGCAAGGAGGCAAGAAAAATGATCAGACCGCGTGTGTTCGTGCTTGTGGGAGCGATGGTTGTGCTCACGGTGGTCCTAGTTGGAGGCGTGGGGTGCAGGCCCGGCGGCGAGCTTGGGGATCTTTGTACCGGCGATTCCGACTGCCAGGTGGACCTGGTGTGCGTCGCCGCCACCTGTGTGGAGTGCCGTATCGACGAGGACTGCGATCCGGCCCCCCAGAGATGCACCGACAACAAATGCGTGCCGGTCGAGTGCCTTGTCGATGCGGACTGCGATCCTGAACAGACGTGCGCCGACGGTACGTGCGTCGAGGCTGAGCCCGAGTGCACTGAGAATCAGGACTGCGAGGACCTTCACGGAGAGCGGTGGGAATGCACCGACGGCACATGCGTCGAGGCTGAGTCCGAGTGCACTGAGAATCGGGAGTGCGAGAACCTCTATGGAGAGGGGTGGGAATGCACCGACGGCACATGCGTCGAGGCTGAGAAGGCAGAGCCGACGCCGACCCCCACGCCACTGCCCTCCGCCCAGCCCGTGGCCTTGACCGACCCTAGAAACGATGGACGGAACTGCGAGACCGGCAGGTCTTCCGGGGCGCTGGAGCCGTGGACGGAGCTGATCGCCGTTGAAGCAACGACCAACACGGTCTCTTTTCAGCTTGGCCAGCTAGGCCAATTCCCGATCGCCGGTGGGATGCAAGGCCACCATTCTGGGTACCCCCTGATCGAGGTGTCCCCTTGGGGCTGGTTTTTCGACACAGCTGGACACTGGAACGTCGGGTGGGCCTGCACGGCGCCAAATGAGTGCGAAGGGTCTGTCGGCCTGGTCGACGAGGGCGAGTGGACGACGGTCCCGGACCCACAACCAGCGGTCTGGGTAGAGGGTAACTGGGTTCGGATGGAACTGCCATGGGAGCAAATAGTGCAAGCGTTGCTCCCGTACTATCCATTCGATGATCCCACCACAATAACAATCATGTTCACCGTGACAGACCTCAATCAGTGCGATGCGCTTGGCGAGGGAGCAAACGGTCTACCGACTCTGCTGCTACTCCAGTTCCCATTCAGTGAATGGCCCTAGGCGGTGTATGCTTGAGGCCGATGACTCTGGTCTTGCCTAGCCGCCACTAGAGGGCCCGGCAATACCGTCGACGCCACTTGGGCCGGTGGTGAGTAGCACGGTTTCCGGGCCACTGATGGTAAGCTCTACCCTAGCGTGGCGACAACTGCGATAACCGCCCATAGAACTTTGTTCCTCATCTTGAATTCTCCCTTCTCTTGGTAGGCCTTTCGCATCTACTGCTCTGTTGCCTGAGGAATCTCAGCCCCGCAATAGGGACACCTGATCCAGTCTTCCTGCAGGGATCGTCCACAGGAAGGGCAAGCTCGATCGTACCCCGCTGTCGGGACTGGGCCGCGAACAGGCATCAGGCCACCTGTCGATCCTGACCTCCGGTAGAGCAGATACGCTCCCATCGCCAGTGCTATCGGCAGCGCCAGGAAGAAGAGCATGAATACCGGCCACAAGAACATCATTCCCATCATCGTTTCGTCATCTCCTCTCCTCTAGATAGTAGAAGGTCTAAACCCCCTCAGTCGGAGGGAGTTGGTCACCACCAAGACCGAACTGAAGGCCATGGGCCCAGCTTCCAGCGCACAGTGAGCCCCGCCGCCGCGAGGGCACTAGCCTTGAGAAACTGTCTTCTGGTTACCATTTCTTATCTGCCTATTCCTCCCTTTCGCCGCTCGGGACACCTTCTCGCCACCAAAGTCGAGCCCCTCACTGCGGCGTCTAAGACAGTCCTCCAAATGCTTAGGCACTAACTGTTGTAGCGGGAACATTGTCTCACCGACACAGCAGCCATCAGGCAACAGGCTCCCGCTTTGCGCCTAGTGTGCACCGTCGGTTGCTTTGGCCCTGGCCTCACCCCCTTTCTATCCTTTTATACCGGGACTGCCCCGATCAGTCAGACACGCCTTTACAGCCGCCCACGGCTGCGACCGCAAGGTGTTTGTCTGCATGGTGGCACAAGACAGGAATTCAAGAACGGCGGCTATACCCATTGTACAAGAGCCTGCCCCCGACCACATCAGCCATTCGTTCAGTTCTTTTCCTGTACGAATGTCTAGGTTCTCCTTGCTACATGCGTACGGGCCCAGCAACCCATAGAGCCAGCCCCTCGAGGGGCTTGCCACGGAGTGATGTACGTATCGAAGCCCGTCCTGAGCCGTGTCAAAGGAGGTGCGGCTATCCAATCGTCTTCCACATCTGGTCACATGCTTCGATATAGCCCCTCGATACGGGCTGCCCCTGCTCGGCGGCTGATCAGGATGCGCTGGTAGTTGTGTCAGTGCACAGGGGATTGGGTCGGGACTGTGGTTGAAGTGTGTTGGAGAAGCTTGATTCTGGTCAACTGTCCAGCGCGTGGGAAGTCTTGCGCCGGCGAACGTTTGGGAGCCTTGGGATCTGTAAAGGACTGCGCCAGGGCTGGTGCCCTGGGTGATGGTTGGGGGACCGAAGTGGAGGCCACAGCTTGGGGAGCCTTCGGCCAGGATGCGGCGTTCAGTCCGTCGTATGCGCTACTGCCAGGGGTCCAAGTCTGAATCCCGGAATCGCGAATGCTTCGTGAGCCGATAAGTCGCCAGTTCGCCTCGAGCGCCCTTCCAACCCGGCGCGGTGTAGATTCCCAACAGGTTCCATCGTACTATGGGACCGGGCGTCAGCAACGGTGAACGAGTCAGTCCAGGACCCTGCTCCCTCTCGTTGGGCTCTCTCCATCTTCAGTACGGGAACTCCAGGCCCATGCCTGCTAGGTCGTGTCTAACGCGTGCGTAGAGATCCAGATGCTCTGGCGTGGGAATGGACTTGGCTGCGTCGTAGCATTCTCGGAACTCGCTGCCCAGAGGCGCATCAGCGATCTGATCCTCGTACTTGGCCAGAATCTGCAGCAGCAGTTCGTTGGCCGCCTTCCGCGTCAGCTTCATGTGGGCGCAGGCATGGCCCACCTCCGCAGCCAAACGAGCCTCCATGGGAGTGGCCCGATTCTTGTACTTGTTGCGGGCCGGCGCCGCCTCCCAGAGGTTGGCACCCGAGACAGTGCTGGCCAAGGCGTGGGCCGCGGCCTCGTAGAGAACCATCTCCGTCGCCGGTCCAGCGTTCAGGAAACCATTGGACACGGAGATCAG
>CAYGAW010000218.1:0-11326 GCA_964347945.1 uncultured Anaerolineales bacterium | reverse complement strand
AATCGGCATGAGTATGCCAAGTACTGGAAGGACAAGAGAGGCGGCAAGGTCCTCGGATATTTCTGCACGTATGTCCCAGAGGAGATATGCTATGCGGCGGATATCCTCCCGGTCCGCATCCTGGGCAGCCACGAGCCTCAGGACGTGACAGAGCCCCACATTTTCGCCATGTACTGCCCTTTCTGTCGCGACTGTCTGGCCCAGGGACTGGAGGGAAGGTACGACTACCTCGATGGGATCATGATCGCCCAGTCCTGCCTGCATATCCGCCAGGCCTACACCAGTTGGGAGCTTCATGTTCCGGTGGATTGGAGCTACTATCTCTCCATGCCTCACAACGTGCAGAGCCCGCGGGCTATACCTTACATGGTTGGCGAGTTGAAGGCCTTCAAGGAAGCCATCGAGAAGTGGACCGGCAGGGAGATCACCGACGCTGACCTGATGCGGGGCATCGAGATAATGAACAAAGACAGACAGCTGATGAAGCAGGTCTATGAACTGCGAAAGCGGGAGGATCCCCCCCTCAGTGGTCTGGAGTCCATGTACATGGTGGTGTCCAGCCAGATAGTTGACAAAGAAGAGCACGCCCGCATCGTAGAGGATAGCCTCACCGAGCTGGAAGATCGGACGCTCGGACGTCCCATCGGGCAGCGTCTGATGATCCTCGGCAGCGAGGATGATGATCACGAGTTCATTGAGATGGTGGAGTCTTGCGGCTCCACCTTCGTCATTGACGACCACTGCACCGGCACCAGGTATTTCTGGGACGAAGTGGTACCTGACGGGGATCCCCTCACAGCTATCGCCACCAGATACGTCACCAGAGTAGCGTGCCCCAGCAAGGACTGGCCAGTTCGTTCCAGGACTCCGCACATTCTGAGCCTGGCCAAGGACTGGGATGCCAGTGGAGCGGTGATATTGCAGCAGAAGTTCTGTGACCCCCATGAACTGGACATCCCGGCCATTAAGAATGCCTTGGAGGAGGAGGGCCTGACAACCCTGTTCCTCGAGCTTGATGTCACGGTACCCGTGGGACAGTTCAAGACCAGAGTGGAGGCCTTCCTGGAGATACTCGAAGAGGAGGACCTCTTCTAGTTCTAACAGACCACAGACGCTAGTCAGCTGTCGCGCACAATCGTCCATCTAGGAGGTAGGTAGACAAATGGCCAACAAGACCAAGTACAAGACCGCTCCTCTGAAGACTTGGGAGAAGGCAAAGGAGATCAGAGCCAACTACTACAGGAACTACGGAGCTGCCCACGAGAAGGGTGGCCTGCGCTGGGCAGGTGGGGCCTGGACCTTCGACGCCATCCCTGCGGGCCTTGGCGACGATGTCTATCCCATCACCAGCGAGCCCTATGGGGCCACGATAGCCCATCAGAAGGATTTCTCCGACGAGTGCCTGGAGGCGGCAGAGAGAGAGGGTTTTGCCAGGGATCTGTGCGCCTATATGCGTAACTACTGGGGGTCCATCCTCCTCAACCAGTATGGCTGGGTAGAGCCTGGTGAGGAGCGAAAGCCCTTCCCCAAGCCCGACTTCATCTGGCAAGACCACATTTGCTGCAGCCACGCCAAGTGGTACCAGGTAGTCAGCGACCTGGAGGGCGGCATTCCCATGTACTGCGTCGATGTGGCAGTCGGTCCCTACTCAGAACTGACTGAAAGGGGGATCGAGTATGTCGTCGGGCAGATGCATGACGGCATCGAGTGGCTGGAGGAAACCACTGGCCGCAAGTATGAGGACGAGAAACTGATCGAGGCCGTCTACAACACCTGTCGGTCGACCTCCACGTGGGCCGAAATCTGCGCCCTGAACCAGACCATCCCCGCTCCGCTGGAGGAAAAGACCATGTACTCCCTCTACGTACTGGGGACTCTGCAGAAGAGTTCGAAGGAGGTGGCCGACTTCTACGATGAACTCTTGGCTGAGGTTCAGGAGAGAGTTGATAGCCAAATCGCGGCGATTGAGAATGAACAGGCGAGGGTGATGACCGACACCCAGCCACCTTGGGGCTTCCTGCGCGTATTCCGCTATATGGCGAACGTGTATGGCTGTGTGTCCGTTGGCTCTCTCTACACCTTCGGCCTCATCGGCAACTGGATCATGGATGACGAAGGCCAATGGGTACCCAGGCCCACTCCTCAGTCCCAGGGAGTCGAAATCAAAGACCGTGACCACGCTTTGCGCGTCCTGGCAGAATGGGAGTTGAGCAAGCCTGAGTGGCAGCACTTCTACCATCCAAAGTACAAGAGCGATATGATGATCTCGATCGCCAAGGACTGGAAGCTGGATGGTGTGATGCTGCATTACAACCGCGGCTGCGAAGGCTTGAGCCTGGGCATCGCCGAGAACAGGCTGGCCCTGCTCGACGCTGGCTTCCCAGTGATGATCTTCGAGGGCAACATGGGAGACGAGAGGGAGTTTGACGAGGCCAGAACTGTGGCCCGCATAGATACGTTCATGGAGAGCCTCGACGTGCCCAGGTTGAAGCAGTAGAGATCTGCGGGGACTGCCTGTGCGGAGTCTCCGCGTCTGCCACTAGATCTGAGGAGGTTGTGACAATGATAACCGCAGGGATAGACGTGGGTGCCAAGAACGTCAAGGTCGTGATCCAGGAAGATGGCAAGATCCTGGGCAAAGGTCTGGTTCTAGCTGGCCTAGATACGCAAGCCTCTATTAAGGAAGCCTTTGACGCAGCCCTGAAGGATGCTGGCCTCACGCGGGACAAGCTGGAGAAGGTCTTCGCTACTGGTGCAGGCCGAAAAGAGGTCTCTGACTCCGACGACTCCTACACTGAGGTCGGCGCCGATGCAGCTGGTGCCACCTATTTGTACGCTCAGGCCAAGACTGTCATAGACGTGGGTGCCGAGGAGGGACGAGCCATCAGGGTAGATGAGCGAGGCAAGGTCGTCGACTTTGCCATCAACGAGCGGTGCGCAGCTGGCGCCGGAGCCTTCACCGAGGCGATGGCAAGGGCTCTCGAAGTGCCGCTGGAGGAACTGGGCCCGCTGTCGCTGACCTCGACCAAAGCGGTACCCATGAACGCCCAGTGCGCCGTCTTTGCCGAATCGGAGGTGGTCTCTCTCATTCACGCCAAGACGGAGAAGCCGGACATAGCTCGGGCAGTCCACGATGCCATGGCCACACGTATCACATCCATGGCGCGCCGGGTGGGCGTGGAGCCAGAGGTGGCTCTCATCGGAGGCGTGGCGAGGAACCCCGGGTTCGTGGATTCCCTGGAACGGGATCTGGAGGTCGAGGTCCTGATCCCAGAGGATCCGGAGTACGTGAGCGCCTACGGGGCCGCTCTTCTCGCTGCAGGTCTCAGCAAGTAGGAGGCCTCAACCAGGTAACGCAGAACAACCGAGGAGGATATGCATATGGCCGAGGATACGACCACCAACGAGTATTGGCGCTGGACAGAATCGAACTGGCATGACCCCGACATTGACTGGAAAGAGGCAGACATTGTCAGCGCTGGGGTGGATGTGGGATCGGTTAGTTCCCAGGCAGTGATCATGACGGATGGGAAGCTCTACGCCTACAGCAACATGCGTACTGGTTCCGACAGCCCCAAAAGCGCCGAGAATGCCATGGACTGGGCCTTGGAAGACACGGGTATGACCCCGGACGATATCCACTACGTGGTCGGCACGGGCTACGGAAGGGTCAATGTCCCCTTCGCGCAGCGCGCCATCACGGAGATTGCCTGCCACGCCCGAGGGGCGAACTTCATGTACGGGCCCACCATCAAGACGGTGCTTGATATGGGTGGTCAGGACTGCAAGGCCATCCGCGTTGATGAGAAAGGCAAGGTAGTTGCGTTCCTCATGAACGACAAGTGTGCAGCCGGTACCGGCCGAGGCATGGAGGTCTTTGCCGACCTGCTGGGTGTGCACATCACCAAGGTCGGTGAGATGTCGCTGCAGGTTGAGGAGGAGCCGCCCATGGTGAGCAGCACCTGCGTTGTCTTCGCCAAATCAGAAGCCTCCGCCCTCTTGCGTGAGGGCTGGCCCAAGGAGAGGGTCCTGGCTGCCTACTGTCTGGCCATGGCCCACAGAGTGGTAGGCTTGCTGGAGCGCCTGGGCGTAGAGGAGGATTTCGCTATCACCGGCGGCATCGCCAAGAATATCGGCGTCGTGAGCAGGATCGAGAGAGAACTGGGAATCAAGGCCCTCAAGCCTACTCTTGACACCCAGATTGCCGGTGCCATCGGTGGCGCCCTGTTCGCCAGAGCTCTGGTGCAGAAAGAGCGCAAGAAGTAATAGCAGTCACCAACGAGGCAAGGAAGGGAAGCCCTGGGCTTCCTTCCCTCCCTCGGAATCCAACCAGCTTCGTGCGGCATGTCTCCCGACGCCGGCCCAAGGACCTTATTCCTGGGACTGCGGGCGGCCTGTGAAGGGTGAAGGGGCTCACCAGCCTTCGCCTGAGCTGACACTTGGTGGCCCATTGCTGCCACACTCACGGAGGTATGGAGATGATAGCCAACTATGGCTACAAAGATGGTTCGGGAGAGTTCTTCATCAGCGTGGACACCGACAAGTGCACAGGTTGCAGCGACTGTGTGGAGGCGTGCCCATACGGAGTGCTGGAGGTGGTGGATGACCCGTTGGATCCCCTGTCCGACGCCCAGGTGGTCGTCGTCACGGAAGCCGAGCGCAAGAAGATCAAATACACGTGTGGGCCGTGCAAGCCAGTGACCGACAGGCCACCACTTCCGTGCGTGGTTGCCTGTCCGGAGGACGCCATCAGCCATTCTTGGTGAAGGAGCTTGTCCTAGCTGCTACTCCGGGGAGAATCGAGAGTCTTCCTCTCGCGAGAAGAAGATGTCCTCTCTGCTGTCCAATCAGCCGAAGCGTGCTCGTGAAGAAGCCTTCGGCTGTTTTGTTTCGTCGGATGAGCTGCCGCCTTAGGAGGTCGTAGATGGGCGAGATAACGCTTACTATCGATGATATCAAAGTCACCGTGCCCGAGGGTACCACCATCCTCGATGCTGCGAGAGGCGTGGATATCTACATACCCACCCTGTGCTTCCACCCCAGCCTCCCTACGTCGAAGGGATTGGAGCCTGGCGAGTTCATCTACCGGGGCGACGACAAGATCTCCTCAAGCAGCCAAGAGCAATATCAAGGCTGCCAGTTGTGCATCGTTGAGGTTGAGGGTCAAGACGAATACCAGACCGCCTGTAACACGCTCGTAGCTGGCGGCATGACGGTCCGTACGGACACCCCCGCACTTCAACAGCAGCGTCGCAAGAACCTCTTCCCCTATCTTGAGCATCACCCCCACGCCTGTCTAACCTGTGCCCAGAAGGAGGGGTGCAGCCGCACTCAGTGCTCAGCCAACGTGCCTGAAGATGAGCGCTGTTGTCCTCTGCTGGGCAATTGCGAACTCGAAAGGCTGGTTGACTACGTGGGTCTTCCAGAGGGGCTCCCCAAGTACGTGCCTCGAGGGATACCAGTGCTCGATCAAGAGCCACTGTTCAATAGAGACTACAACCTCTGCATCGGCTGCACCCGTTGCGTCCGGGCCTGTCAGGAGTTGCGCGGAATCAAAGCTATCGGTTTCGCCTACCAGAATTCGGAAATCGTAGTCGGCAGCACAGAGGGACCCCTCCTCGCGGATTCTGCCTGCAAGTATTGCACCGCTTGTGTGGAGGTGTGTCCCACGGGCGCTCTCACGGACAAGGCAGAGGTCACAGCCGCAAATAAGGAGGAGATTCTCGTCCCTTGCGCAGCGGCCTGTCCGGCCAACGTGGATGTCCCCAGATACGTCCGTCTCGTTGCGGACGGCAAGCACGCCGAGGCTGAGGCAGTCATCCGAGAGAAGGTCCCCTTCCCCGCCGTGCTCGGACGGATATGCTTCCGCCCCTGCGAGGAAGCCTGTCGCCGTGCAGAGGTCAATGAGCCCATGGCCATTTGCAGCCTCAAGCGGTTCGCTGCTGACCAGCGTACGGACCTTTGGAGGAACAGCCTGGGGATCGCCCCTGCCACGGGCAGGCGAGTAGCCGTAGTTGGCTCGGGTCCAGCAGGCCTCACGGCAGCATACTACCTCAGAGCATTGGGGCATGCAGTGACCGTGTTCGAGGCAGAATCGGAACCAGGGGGCATGCTGCGCTGGGGCGTCCCGGCACACCGCTTGCCCCAGGAGGTGCTCCAACAGGAGATCGACGATCTCTTGTCCATGGGGGTGGAGTTGAAGGCCAATTCTGCCATCGGCAGGGATCTGTCCCTGAAAGAACTCCAACAGGAGTATGATGCTGTCTTCCTGGCCGTGGGTACTCAGCTTGCCAGAAGGATACCTGTAGAGGGCACCGATCTGAAGAGCGTTCTATGGGGCATGGACTTCCTCAGGGATGTGAGGCAGGGGAAAGATGTAGCCGTCGAGGACAGGGTGGCAGTCATCGGCGGGGGTGGTGTGGCCATGGATGTGGCCATGACGGCCTTGCGCCTGGGCGCCAAGGAGGTCCAGGTCGCCTCATTGGAGTGCCGAGAGGAAATGCCAGCCATGGAGTGGGAGATCGAGGAGGCTGTGGAGGAAGGGGTGATCCTGAATCCCTCCTGGGGACCCCAGAGGGTGGTGAGCGACAACGGCAGGGTGACAGGAGTAGACCTGGTGTCCTGCATCTCCGTCTTCGATGAGGAGGGCCGCTTCAACCCTAGCTTCGACGAGTCGCAGACCACCTTCCTAGAGGCCGACATGGTAATCTTGGCAGTGGGCCAGGCTGCTGACCTCTCTCTGCTGGAGAATAGCGCTGTCCAGAGTGATGGGGGCCTCATCAAAGCAGACCAGGAAACCCTTTCCACCGCTGAGGAAGGTATCTTCGCCGGCGGCGAGGCGGTCAGCGGCCCATCGTCGGTTGTTGAGGCTACCTGCATGGGCAGGCTGGCCGCGATCTCCATAGACCAGTATCTCGGCGGCGACGGGAACATGGAACTGGCATTGGCCCCAGCCGAGGAATTCGATCCCTTCATGGGACGAGAAGAAGGTTTTGCCCAACGAGCTCGGGTGCCGATGCCCTCCCTTCCGCCAGAGGAACGTCAGAGAAGCTTCGATGAGATCCACCTGGGTTACGACGAACAGATGGCCCAGCAAGAGGCCGGTCGCTGCCTGAGGTGCGATTATCGTCTGCACATTCTGGCTCCCGTCTTGCCCCCCGAGAAGTGGCTAGAGTTCACCAGTGAAGTCGTGGAAACCGTGCCTGAACTGGCAGGCGTCTATCAACTGCTCGACGAGGAGAAGAACGTGCTGGCCATCAAGGGGGTCATGAACATGCGGCAAGCTCTGGAGGAGGAATTGGAAACGAACGACCAGGTCCGCCTCTTTGTCTTTGAAGAGGACGAGATGTACACCAAGCGCGAGAGCGAGTTGCTCCAGCAATATCTCCAGCAGTTCGGGGAGTTGCCGGGCGGCGGGATGGACGAACTGGATGATCTCTTCTAGCTCGATGGCCACGGATTGTGGTACCAGAGAACACAGAATATAATATCAAAGCGCGAGGCCCGCGAACGTGCATGCCAGAAGGAAGGGAGGAAGCGCATGGCTAAGCTGGCAGCAGAAGATGTAGAGATCAGAGTGATGCGGGAGTCAGATGTGGAGCCTGTGACTGAGATCGATTACAAGGTCTTTGGGAAGCGGCGCCCGGAATACTACGAGCGGAGAATCGCGGAAGTGCTAGACGAGGAGTCTGACCGGCTCGTGACCTCTCTGGTCGCGGAAGTTGGAAATCAGGTGGTGGGCTTCATCATGGGCAGCGTCTACCTTGGCGAATTCGGCATCCCCGAGACTATCGCCTCCATCGACACCATTGGCGTGGACCCTGCCTATCAAAGGCAAGGCGTGGCAGGCTACCTCATGGAGGAGTTCCAAACCACCGTCAAGAAGGCGGGCGTCAACAAGGTGCACACGCTCGTCAACTGGACCGATACCGACCTCCTGGGGTTCTTCGCCAGCATGGGTTTCGTGGCCGCAAACACCCTGAACCTGAAGCTGGAACTGCAGTAGGGGGCGACCGACAAGAACTTCTTTCGGAGCCCAACAAGGTGTGATACCCGGAGAACATACAAGGTACAGAAGAAGATGACCCGCGATGAGGAACTGCTGGCTCAGGGATGGATCAGACAGTTCACCACCGACGAGCCCCGTCTAGGCGAGGCGAAAGAGATGTACGAACAGATGGGGCTGGAGGTGCACCTCGAGGAGGTGTTCATCGATCCGAACTCTGAGACCTGCCAGATGTGCTTCGAGCAGGACTGCGATCGCTACAAGACCATCTGGACCAGGCCGCAGGGCGAGTCCCGATTGGACGACGATCTCTTCTGACGTAGTCGTGTGCGTCGGTGACGAGGCCACTTTCTTGGTAGTTCAGACAGCCTCCCGCGGGTTTCCAGCGGCTGCGGGAGGTTTGCTTTTGTAGAAGCGATCCACTGTCAGAACTTGCGGCACCAATATCGAAGCGATACAATAGGACCCAATGTACAGGAGGTGTCAAGCGTGGGCACTTTGAGAAAGATTGTACTGATCTTGCTAGGCATACTCATACTACTCTTCCTGCTGTTCATGCTCCTCTCGGGGTTCTATACCGATCTGCTGTGGTTCCAGAACCTTGGGCTGAGTTCCGTGTTCTGGACAGCCCTGAGGGCCAAAATAGGCGTATTCTCCTTCTTCAGCCTGCTCTTCCTGGGCTTCTTCCTCGGCAATCTCCTCATCGCCCGCAGGCTCTCGGGCTGGGGAGGCTTCTTCCTGCCGGGGCAGCGCTTCTACATCGCCTCCAAGCTGGTCAACATCATGGTCGTTGTGGTGGCCCTGGTCTTGAGCGTATTGAACGGGCTGGGGGCCATCGGTCAGTGGGACGCCATGCTACGCTATCTCAACCAGCGGCCTTTCGGCGTCCTAGACCCTATCTTCTCGCAGGACGTGTCTTTCTACGTCTTCACCCTCCCCGTGTATCGCTTCCTGCGCGGCTGGCTGATGGAGGTCGTCATTTTGACCTTGCTGGCCACCGCCGCGGCATACCTGCTAGTGCAGTTGGCCAGTTGGAGACAGTTCAGGCTCTGGCTTACCAGCAAGGCGATCATCCACCTCGCGGCACTGGGGGTTGTCTTCTTGCTGATCCTAGCCTGGGGATACAAGTTGAGCGCCTTCGAACTTCTCTACTCGCAGGAAGGGGCCACCTTCGGCGCCAGCTACACCGACGTCCACGCGCGACTGCTGGCGTACAACCTCTCCTTCTGGGCAGTGATACTCTGTGCGCTGCTTCTCGTAGCCGGCGTGGCCTCCAGAAGACCTTGGATCTTGGCCATAGGTGGTGCCCTGTGGCTGGCCGTTGCGGCCGGCGTGGGTGGGATCTACCCTGTTCTGATGCAGCAGTTCGACGTCCAGCCCAACGAACTGATCAAGGAGCGCCCATACATAGAGCACAACATTGACTTCACTCGCCGCGCGTACGGCCTCGATCACATACAAGAACTGGATTTTGGTCCTGTGGCCGACTTGACAGCGGAAGCCCTTGCCGATGCCGAACCGACGATAAGGAACATAAGACTGTGGGACTATCGTCCCCTGCGTGATACCTACGCTCAGATCCAGGAGATAAGGCTATACTACGAATTCGTTGACGTTGATATCGACCGCTACCATCTGGACGGCACCTACCGCCAGGTGACGCTATCTGCGCGCGAGATGGCCACGGAGCAACTGCAGTCTCGAACCTGGGTCAACGAGCACCTCCAGTTCACCCACGGCTATGGGCTTGTGATGAGCCCTGTCAGCGAGGTGACTCCTGAAGGGTTGCCAGAACTGCTCGTCAGAGACTTGCCTCCTCGCACGGTCCCGGGCCTGGAGATCACTCGCCCCGAGATATACTACGGTGAGAAGACCGACGGCTACGTATTTGTGAACAGTGCCATAGAGGAGTTCGACTACCCCAGCGGAGATCAGAACATCACCGCCTTCTATCAGGGGGTGGGAGGAGTCGCGCTTGATTCCGCCGTCAAGAGGGCCGCCTTCGCCTATCGCTTCGGTGACGTAGCCGTGGTCCTCAGCGAGTATCTGACCCCCGAGAGCCGCGTGATGCTCTACCGCAACATCCACCAGCGGGTGCGCCAAGTTGCTCCTTTCTTGCTCTTCGACGCCGATCCCTATCTGGTGATCGTCGATGGCCGGCTGGTGTGGCTCCAAGATGCCTACACTGCCACTGACATGTACCCCTACTCGCAGCCGTATCACGACCGATTCAACTACATCCGCAACTCGGTGAAGATCGCCATAGATGCCTACAACGGCAACATGACTTTCTATGTCGTCGATGAAGAGGATCCCCTCATTCAAGTGTATGCAGCCATCTTCCCCCACCTCTTGACCCCGTGGCAGGACATGCCTGACGGCCTCAAAGCTCACCTGCGCTATCCGGAGGGTCTCTTCTTGATCCAGGCCCAAATGAACAACACCTATCACATGCAGGACCCCACCGTCTTCTACAACAAGGAAGACCTATGGGCGGTGGCTCACGAGTTGTATGCTGGGAACGACCAGACCATGGAACCCTACTACGTGACCATGAAACTCCCAGGGCAGGAGCAGGAAGAGTTCGTTCTCATACAACCCTTCACTCCAGCCAACAAGCAGAACATGGTGGCGTGGATGGCGGCCAGGTCCGATGGGGAACACTACGGTAAACTGCTACTATACAAGTTCCCCAAGCAAGAGCTCATCTATGGCCCCTTGCAGATAGAAGCGCGTATCGATCAAGAGCCCAACATATCGGGCCAACTCTCGCTGTGGCACCAGCGTGGGTCCCAGGTTATCCGGGGCAATCTCCTGGTGATCCCTATTGGAAACTCACTGCTGTACGTGGAGCCCCTCTACCTCCAGGCGGAGACCGGGCGCCTCCCAGAACTCAAGAGGGTCATCGTGGCCTCCGGGGAGCGTGTACTCATGGCCGACACTCTGGAGGATGCACTGGCCGACATCGGTGGGGCTCCTGTCGTCGCAGTGGAACCGGAAGCCGGGGGAGAAGTAGACGCCCACGAATTGGCCCAGTCTGCCTTGGAGCACTATCAGGAAGCCCAAGAGCGTCTCCAACAGGGAGACTGGGCTGGCTACGGTGCCGAATTGGAGGCCATGCGGCGTGATCTGGAGAACCTGGTCGAGGCAACGCAATAGGCAGCGGTAGGCGCACTCCATGCGGTGCCCCTGCCTAATGCAGCGGGACCGGCCCAGAGTGTCCACCGAGGGTAACCCGTGGTTGATCGTTCAGGCCACTACTTGCAGATGTTTTCGCTTCGCCTCGCTCAATAGCTCGCCTGGGCTATTCGCGGTCCAGTA
>CAYGAW010000217.1:0-3996 GCA_964347945.1 uncultured Anaerolineales bacterium | reverse complement strand
CGAGGATGACCTGGAGACCCTGAGACTGAACATGGAGTGTCGGCCTGCTTTCGCCAATGCCTTCATCTTCCAACCCTATCCTCGAACGCAGCTAGGGGACCTGGCCCGCCGCGAGGGTCTGGTGGAGGGCACCTTGGATGACATCTCCGTGTCAGCTTGGGACAGCTCGGTGCTCCGATTCCTTCCTGATGAAAAGCGTCAAATCGAGAATTTGCAGAAACTGTTCGCCGTCACTGTGCAATGGCCGTGGCTCTTGCCCCTGGTGCGCCAGCTAATCAGACTGCCCAGGAACAGGGCCTTCTGGCTGGTACACAAGCTCTGGAAAGGATACACCATCGCCAGGAGGATTCACCCAGTGCGTCTCTCCGCAGCAGAGTATCTGGAATCCATCCGGCATTTTATGAAGCTCGACTAGCATTTAGTATTGCTCTTGGCCGTGTGTCCAATACCGTCATCGCGGTTCGAGTGCATGAGAGGAACTGTACTATGGATGAGACCAGCACCGATGTGGCAGTCTTCATAGACTTCGAGAACATATACATCTCGGTGCACAACAAGTACGATGCCGACCCCAACTTCGAGTACGTGATGGATAAGTGCGCCGAATATGGGCGTATCACCATCGCTCGGGCGTACGCCGATTGGTATCGGTATCCGAGAGTGACCAGTGCCCTCTATGCCCACGGTATCGAGCCCATGTACGTCCCCACGTACTACTATGAGCGCGACAAAGCCCACACCGCCAGCGCCATCAAGAACAGCGTGGACATCCACCTTTGCATCGATGCCATCAAGACTCTGTACGGCTATCCCAATATCAGGAGCTACATACTGGTCACGGGGGATAGGGACTTCATCCCTGTGGTGAACACAATTCGTCAGTATGGCAAATGGGTGGTGGTCATCGGGGTAGGGGGAGCAGCCTCCTCCCACCTGGCGCAAAGCGCCGACGAGTTCATGCTGTACCAGCACCTGATGGACAAAGAGGTGAAGGAAGCGCCCAGGGACATCTACGATGCGCTGGAGGAGGCCATCAATCTGGCCCGGCAGAGGGACAATGTATCGACCATGGCTACCCTGAAGCTATTGATGATGGAGATTCTGGAAGGGTTCGACGAGAAGGACTACCGCGACTCAGAGGGGAAGCCCTTCGCCAAGTTCAAGGATTTCGTGAGAGAAGCGGAGAAGCGCGGTTTGGTGCAGATTTTCACCAGCGGCACGGTGCACGAGGTTTTCCTGCCGGGCGAAGACCCGTACGAGCTTAGCCATTTCGTGTCGGAGGTGGTCTCCGAAGAGGAGGAGGCTGAAGGCGGAATCACCCCCCGGGAGTGGAGGATCTTCCGGGACATGATGAAGCAGTTCGACGAGCCGGTGAGGTTCGTGCAGATCTACAACGCCTTGCGTGGGTTGCGGAACACGGAGGTGATCGACCTCTCCAACGCCGAGATAAGGGAGATGATCAAAACGGGCATACGGGAGGGGTTGTTGATCCGCACGACCAGAGGTGCCCACGGGTACTATCAACTGGACCCCGGTTGTCCGTTGCCTTCAGCTGCATAGTGCAGCTCGCGGAGGCTCTCCGGGTGTGAGATTGGCCCGCATGTCCGACG
This sequence comes from uncultured Anaerolineales bacterium, assembly GCA_964347945.1. GTDB lineage: Bacteria > Chloroflexota > Anaerolineae > UBA7937 > B3-Chlor > CAYGAW01. The sequence goes on along the minus strand of CAYGAW010000217.1, from coordinate 2,386 downwards.
AGCGCTTCCGAGGATAGGGATACGGTAGTGCTCTGTGGGGCCTACGTTCCGTCCCGAACCGGTCCCTCTGTTGGTACTTGCCGTTTCTGGCAAGGGGCTGTTTGGCCAAACCCTAGTGGCGGCAGAGACCTGTTATCGAACAGTAGTGCTACAGGAGAACGGGACCATCGCCCATGAAACCTCCCAAGTACGTCGATACGGTGCGCCGACTGATCTACTGGCACTACGCCGTGCTCATCGCAAGGTCTGCAGGTTTCGAGGGGAACTACGGTTTCGTGGTGTCCCGCTACAAGAAGCTGGAGTCGGGCGAGATGCGCTGGTCTTCCTCCGTCCGTGACTACGAGAAGGAGTTGGACAAGGGCAGAATGTGCGTCTACTGCGACGCGACCACTGGTCTCAGTACGGACCACATCGTCCCCACCTCAAGAGCAGGAGTGGATCCGAGGATTGCCACTTTGCTGGATTCGTCAGACAACTGTGTCTGCGCTTGCCGGACCTGCAATTCGACCAAAGGGGACAAGGATGTGTTCGAATGGTATGGATCGACACGGGTGGGTGAAATCCCGAAGCTTGTTCTCTCGAAGTTCTTGAAGCTCTCCTACCGCCTTCACGAAACCCAAGGTACGCTTGATCTCAAGGACCCGAACCTGGATGGCGTCCTGGACATCTATGACCTGGGAGTCGTCATCACTCACCTGCTCTTGAGGATTTCTGATCGAGCGCAGAACTAGTCAAGGGTTGAACCGCGCGGGTACCAGCAAATGACGGCCCTTTCCCTGTTGTTGGTCGGCGCCATCGGGTATCTATTGGGTTCCTTTCCCTCCGGGGTTGTGGTGGTCAGAATATGGACGGGGAAGGACCTGCGCAAGGTAGGCACCGGGCACACCGGGGGCATGAATGTGCGGCGGGTAGCCGGGTTGGCACCCGCCGTTCTCGCTGTGCTGGGCGATGCGGCCAAGGCCATCGCGGCGGTGAAAGTGGCTGAGATCGTCGGCCCCCACCCATGGTCGGTTCCGGTAGCCGCTACGACGGTCGTTATTGGACACTGCTGGCCCCTCTATACGCGCTTTCAGGGCGGCATGGGCCTCGCAAGCGCCGCCTTCATTCTCCTCTACCTTGGCCCTCTTGCGCTGCTTGTCTTGGTGGCTGCTTGGCCCCTTTGGTACCTGATCTTCCGGCATCGCTATCGGGCGTCCGCAGCGACGGCGCTGACTACACCCTTTGCGCTCTGGATTACGGGCAGCGCCATGTACCTGGTGGCGATGGGGTTTGCTATGGGGATCGTCATCGCAGTGCGGCATATCCCCAGTGTGAAGTGATGCCAGAGCGAGCCAAGGAGCTCCATGCAGGGGCGCGGAGAGCTACCCCGTGGCCTCAGAGCCAGACGACTCCAGATCCCCTAGTTCGTACAGAATCGCGGCCGTTGCCACCACCCCCGCCGTCTCCGCACGCAGAATGCGGGGGCCAAGGGTGACGGAGATTGCTCCATAACGCTGGGCTTGAGTCAGCTCTTGCGGGGTGAAGCCACCCTCGGGCCCGATGAAGAGGTTTATGGAGAAGGGAGGGCGCTCGGCTGCCCTGAGGACAGAACGCAGGCTGCGCTCCTCTTCCTCCTCCCATGGAATGAGGGTCAGTCCTCCACGGGCTGCCTCTTCGCAGGCGGTGGGGAAGAGCACGGCTGGGCGCAGAGTGGGCAACCGACCACGCCGCGATTGTTCAGCGGCTTCTATCAATATCCGCCACCATCGGTCGGTCTTGGTCTTGCTGATATCCTCCACGCTGCCGATAATGCAGCGCTGGGAGATCATGGGGACGAAACCTACAATCCCCAGTTCCGTGCCTTTCTGGAGGACGCATTCGAAATTGTCCAGTTTGAGCAGAGCCTGGTAAAGGGTGATCTTGGTGCGCGGTTCCGCCGTTGCCAGGGACTTGTGCACCACACGCCCTTCAATCTTCTGACTGGAGACGTCAGTGACTTCGGTCTCGTGCTCCCATCCAGAGTTGTCCAATAGGAGGATGTGAGTTCCGCCCTTCACGCGCAACACGTTCCTCAAACGGTGCACCAGTGGACCGGTGATGGTGACTTCCTCTTGCTCCAGCCAAGACGCAGGGACGAAGAAACGGTGCAGGCTCACGATTGCCTCCCCATCGGCTGCAATCCGCAGGCTGTCTCAGGCTTGACCGCACACAGGGTCACCCAGTCCTCCACCTGATGTCGGGCCGTGATCTGCATGCCGCACCCCTCAAGAACAGTACGTACCATGGGTTCGGCGGCGTCTACAATCCCCCCTGCTATTAGCCATCCTGCTGGTTTCAGCCAGGTGGTGAGGCCTTTCTCTGTCATATTGGCGATGACTTCGGCGACGATGTTGATGGTGATGCCATC
>CAYGAW010000216.1:0-14595 GCA_964347945.1 uncultured Anaerolineales bacterium | reverse complement strand
CTCTATATCCTGATAGGCACCCTCCGCCACGAGCTTAGCCACGCCATCGTAGCCCTCTTGCTCGGTGCACAGATAGAGAGACTCGTCTTCTGGCCGACGTGGAGTGAAACAGGGTTTCGCTGGGGCTACGTGGTGTGGTACGGCCGCGAGGCTCTAGTCGTCACCGCGGCTCCGTATCTGTGTGATCTGGCTACGTTCGCGCTCTTCTCCGTGATCTGCACGCGGATACGTTTCCGGCGCCACTGGGTGTGGGTGAATCTGGTGATCATTGGCCTCGTCTCTCCAATCGTGAACACGGCCTACAACTACGTGAGGGGCCTTATGGGTAGTGGCGACGTAGCGAGACTACTTGAGGAATTGCCAGATCCTGCTGTTCACGCCTATTTCGCTGTGACTGTGTGCCTGTACCTCATCGGCCTCTTCCTCGTCCTGAGACCGAGGGCTAGGCTCAACGTCCGAGGGGCCGATTGAGGCCTGGGCGCCTCAGAGTTTGCCAACTACCAGGATCTCAGGAGAAGGTGCGTCCTTCAGGCCGCGGTACTATTGTTGGAGTCCCGCAGGGACTTTCTGGGCTTAGCGCGGGAATTGATTCCCGCGCGCAGAGCGGTCCAACCCTGTCGCAGCTTCCCAACCTCCAAACCTGCCGAAGGTTCAAGACCTGCGCGAGCATATTTCGTTGCGTTTGTGACCTCTGCGGTGATAGAATGTCGATGGCCGGAGTCCTCTTCGTGTGTCTTGTAGCGGGCGGTGTTTCCAGCGGTGCAAGGCGTGGGGTGGCCCGCCGGACATGGGCATCGAGAAAGGGGGTTGTGGAAATGAAGGTCAGGACAATCGTCTTGCTAGGCGCAGTCGTGGCCCTGCTGGGGCTGGCAGGCTGTTGCCCGGCCTGTCCGGAGTGCCCTCCGGAAGTGATATGCCCTGAAGTGCGATGTCCCGAAGATCCGCGCGCGCCCCGCGACGAGCCCGACTTCGCCCTCAACTACCCGCTGGTGGACGGGTCGACCTCAACGCATCCGCTAGCTGTGCTGATCGCGTGCGAACTGCTTGACGTGCCTTGTCGCTGGGAGAGCGATCTTTGGGACGGCACGACACGACTGCTGCCGGATGTGTCCCAGCCGGGGAGGAAGCACGTTGCGATGCACACGTTTCGAACAGTCTTCCATACGGGTACTCACGGCTCCTACGTCAATCTGATCGAGGACAGCGTGGATCTGATCTTGGTCGCCAGGCTGCCGTCGCAGGATGAACTCAACCTGGCCGAGAGCCTCGGCGTGGGCCTAGACGCCCAGGCCGTTGCGTTGGATGCTTTCGTCTTTTTGACGAACAGGCACAATCCCGTGACCGGCCTCACGACGAAGCAGATCCAGGACATCTACACCGGCAGAATCACCGCTTGGAGCGAGGTGGGAGGCGCAGATGCGGAGATACATGCGTATCAGAGAGACGAGAATTCGGGCAGCCAGGAGCTGATGAAGACTCTGGTGATGAAGGGTTTGGAGATGATAGAGCCTGGCGAGCCGATGGTCCTGGAGGGGATGCTGGGCCCCATCAACCGCCTGAGCGAGGACAGGTACGGCATTGGCTATTCTGTGTACTTCTTCGAAGAGTTCATGGCCCCCAATGAAGAGATCAAGTTGGTGGCGGTAGATGGCGTCACTCCCTCCTACAAGACCATCGGAGCGCGTAAGTACCCCTTCACCACAGAAGTCTATGTGGTGGTCCGAAAGGGTCAGAGCGAAGACAGTCCTGGGTATAGACTTCGGGACTGGCTTCTCTCGGCGGAAGGTCAGCAAGTGGTGAAGAAGAGCGGCTATGTGCCGATAGATCAAGGCTGAGAGATCTGCGGCAGTCGCTCGACGTGCATTCGGGTCATCGCACATTGGTCAAGCAGGCAACCTCGCGGAGGTGTGTAACCCCCGGGAGGTTGTTGCGTTGTCCTTGTGGCGGGGGCATAGGATGTTGACACCAGCGCGTTGAACCCGTGGTAGGATTGGCGCCATACCAAGCCTGTCAGACGGAGGGCCCTACTGTCAAAGTAGGGCCCTGTTCCTTGGTAGTCTTTTCCACCCCGGGGCGCCGCCGCACTACGGGACCCGCGTCCATTCTTTGTCCATATTGCCAAGCGCCCTGGAAGGTGCCACAGTCCCTCTGAGGCTGTGCTGGGATGTCTGCCAAGGGTTTGGTGCCACCCTGTTGCATACTCCTGAACAGCGGGGCCTTGTTCTATTGCCGCTGACTTCCGCCTGCAAACAAAGTGGTCACGGCGCACAGGGACCGCCCCTGGGATCAATCGAACCTCTCCCTGGTTCCAAAGCTGCGGGAGGTTGTTGACTCTTCCTTGACCGATGGCGTTCCCGTATGCTAGAATGTCACCACGTCCGCGCCAGGGAGTCGCCAGTGGGAATCCAGGTACAAGAGGCAGCCACACAGTGGGCTGTCTTTCTAATCAGCTTCAGCGTCGGCGCCTTCTTCGGCTATAGCATGTATATACGCCTTGGCCGCTCCAAGCAGTCCTACCTCAAGGAGAAGTCTGGCCTTCTTGGGGCTGACACCTACCATTTGTTCCCCCTGGTGGGGGGCATCTTCATCGTTCTCGCCCTCATCGCGCTGGCTGGTGAGGTGGAGATGAAGCAGAGGCTCGTGCTCTACCCCCTGGCTCCATCGCTCATCGCCGCGTTCCTCATCGGCCTCAGCCGGCCCTCCTGGTTGGACCCTGGCTGGCTCCAGCACCTGGAGCAGAACCATCCCGACGTCTATCCTCTCCTGAAGGAAGTCGCCAGGGAGGAGATTGGCGATGACCGCGAAAGCGCCCGGGAGTGGTCGAAGAGAATGGACGCCGAGAGGGGGCGCAACGAACGGGTGGCGGAGGTATGCCGACGGAAGGGTATGCCCCAGCAGCAACCCTACGGGCCAAGGTGTCCTTCGATGAAGGTGCCACGGCGCTACCGAGGGCAGATCAGGGAGGTGCAGGCCCTGCCCGATAAGAGCAAGGGGCGCGAACGGCAGATCGAGATCTATGAGCAAATCCTCCAGAGTCTGCGATGGGAGCAAGAGCCAGCGTTCTGGGCAGCCGTGCAAGAACGACTGGGGATTGCCTACATTGAACGGCGGCGGGGCAAACCGGGTGACAACGTGGAGAAGGCCATCGCTGCCTACACTGCGGCCCTGGAGGTACTCTCGCGTGAGAGGTCTCCAATCGACTGGGCTATGGCCCAGAACAACCTGGGCGCTGCCTACAGCAAACGAACTCAGGGCGAGAGGGCGGAATGGGGAGTCGAGATAGGATCTGAGTGGCCGACGCAAACACGCCAACAGCGTGGTTCCGACAACTGAAGGAGGGCGCCAGCGTAGGGAGGCGGGCAGAAAACAGACGCGCTGCGGAGGGCAAGTATGGAGCGGTTGGAATTCGAACCCGGGCTGCAGTTCGCCCGGCAGCTGGAAGAGGAGGACGAACTGGCTCCGTTTCGGGAGGCGTTCGTATTCGCCGAACCGGACCTCATCTATCTCGACGGGAACTCCCTGGGGCGGCTGCCTCACCGCGCGGTGGGTGCCATGCGCAGGGCGGTGGAGGAGGAATGGGGGCGCGATCTTATCAGGGGCTGGAATGCCAGTTGGTGGGACTCGCCCACGCGGGTTGGCGAGAAGATCGCGAAGCTACTGGGCGCGGCGCCAGGCCAGGTCATCGTCAGCGACACAACCTCCATCAACCTCTTCAAACTGGTGATGGTCGCCCTGGAGATGCGGCCGGACCGGGATCGCATCGTCAGCTCTGTGCTGAACTTCCCCTCGGATCTGTACATCGTCCAGGGGTGCATTCGCCTGCTGGGCGACCGCCACCAGCTTCACCTGGTGCCTGCCGAGGATGAGATCAGCGTCGATCAAGCGACGCTATTCGAGGCCATAGATGACAGGACGGCGCTGGTCACGCTGTCTCACGTGGTGTTCAAGAGCGGCTTCTTGTACGATGCTGAGGCGATAACCAAGCGCGCCCACGAAGTCGGAGCCCTGGTTCTCTGGGACCTCGGGCACTCGGCCGGGGCTGTCCCTATCGAGTTGGACCGCTGGGACGTGGATCTGGCCGTGGGCTGCACCTACAAGTACCTCAATGGCGGTCCGGGGGCACCGGCGTTCCTGTACGTGCGCCGCGACCTACAGGAGGCACGGTCTCCCATCTGGGGTTGGTTCGGGCAGGATTCTCCCTTTGATTTCGATCTGGAGTACCAGCCAGCGGAGGGAATCACGCACTTCTTGGTCAGCAGCCCTCCCATCCTGTCCACCGTGGCCCTGGAGTCGGCTCTCGATGCGGCGCTGGAGGCAGGCATCGATCGCATCCGCCACAAATCCGTTCGGCTGACCTCCTACCTGGTGTACCTATTCGACACGGTACTGGAGCCCCTGGGCTTCGTCCTCGGTTCTCCCAGGGATCCTTCGCAGCGTGGCTCCCATATTTCCGTGCGACACCGCGAGGGGTATCGCATCAATCGAGCCCTGATCGAGGAGATGAAGGTCATACCAGACTTTCGAGAGCCCGACAACATCCGCCTGGGAGTCTCGCCCCTCTACACCTCCTTCAGCGAGGTGTGGGAGGCGGTGGACCGCATCAGGCGCGTGGTGAAGGAGAAGCGCTACGTGCGCTACTTCCCAGGGCAGCGGCTCAAGGTAACATGATCGTGGGCTCCACCAAGAGTTCATCCGTGAGCCGCGGAAGGGTATAGTTGGCGCCATGATCACTGAGAAAGGTAGGGTGTGGAAAACGACGCCAGACAAGACCATTCTGGTGTCCTTGGATGGCTCCAAGAGGGCCGAGAGGATATTGCCCTACGTAGAAGAGTTGGCCGAGCGTTGTGAGGCGGAGATCGTCCTTCTGACAGTGTCCGAGCCGCCGTCTTTCCCGGCCGGGCCGTCTGGGGGGTCACGTGGACGTCTATCAGCAGGTAGTCGAGCGGGCGCACAACGAGGCCGAGGCTTGTCTGAGGGCTCTTCACGGAGAGTTCCGCGAGAAAGGTGTTAAAGCTCGCAACCGCGTTGTTCACGGCCAGGTGGTGAAATCGATCCTGAACGCTGCTGAGGAGGCGGACGCCGATCTTTTCGCCCTGGCGAGTCACGGGCGTACAGGCCTGTCGCAGGTCTTCTACGGAAGCGTGGCGGCCGGCGTGTTGCATCGGGCTGATCGACCCTTGTTGCTCATCCGCTCGCAGTTTGACTAGTTAGAAGGACTCTACCGGTGGGCGCCCTGTCGAGCGACATTGGCGCGTCTGGATAGAGGTGACAGCGGTGATCAGACCTCCGAGGTCTGAATGTGCAGAAAGGAGTTCTTGGAATGCCTGAAGACGTGTACCGCAAGTTAGCCCAGCGCCTCGACGCCATCCCCCATGGCTTCCCTGGCACCGAGAGTGGCGTCGAGCTGCGTCTGCTAGCCAAGATCTTCGCGCCGGAGGAGGCGGAGCTGGCCGCGGTGATGCGCATCACCAGCGAGCCGGCAGCCGACATCGCTCAGCGTGCGGGAGTGGACCGGGAGGTGGCGTATCCCATACTGAAGGGCATGACCCGCAAGGGACTGATCCTAGCCAAGAAAGGCGAGGGGGAACTTCTCTTCGGGCTCATGCCATTCGTCGTGGGCATCTACGAGGAGCAATTGCCCCGGCTGGATGAGGAACTGGCGACGCTGTTTGAGCAGTACTATCAGGAAACGAAGGGCGGCGGCGAGCTCATGCAGGCCGCGCCGCCAGGTCATCTGGTCATCCCAGTTGAGGAGGCCGTCGCGTTCGAGCCGGAGATCTTCCCATATCAGCGAGCCTCTCAACTACTGGAAGAAGCCAAAGCGTGGGGTGTACGCGAGTGCATTTGCCGCGTCCAGCAGAAGCTGGTGGGCAAGGGGTGTGACTATCCAACCGAGGTTTGCCTGATATTCGCCCGGGTGGAGGGTGCCTTTGACCGCAGTGACGTGACGCGGGCTCTCAGCAAGGAAGAGGCCTTGGGCATCTTGCGTGAGACAGAAGAAGCAGGGTTGGTGCACTCCACCGCCAACTACCGGGATGGCCACTTCTACATATGCAACTGTTGCACTTGCTGCTGCGGATTCTTGAGGAGTGTGGTCGAGTTCAGCATCCCCACGGCCATCGCTCGCTCCGACTTTCGCGCGGTGGTGGACGTTGAGGAGTGTGTGGGCTGCGGGGACTGCGTCCAGCGTTGCCAGTTCGAGTCGCTGTCCGTGGCAGCAGACGTGTGTGTAGTGGACTACGCGCGTTGCGTGGGCTGCGGCCAGTGCACCACAGTATGCCCTTCGGACGCTTTGAGCTTGGAGCGTCGGCCCGAGGGGGAGGTGGCTTTGCCGCCGGCGGACCGCAAGGAATGGATGGCCAAGCGCGCGAGAGCGCGCGGTATCTCCATCTCCGATATCCTGTAGCGCCTGGTGGTCCCCATGCGACGATGGAGAAGAGGTTCCTGGTGAGCTACGAACTGTGCAAGACAGATCGCTAGCAGGAGATTGTGATGTACAAAACCATTCTGGTGCCATTCGACGGATCCAAGCGAGCGGAGAGGATATTAGGTCATGTGGAGGAGTTGGCTGAGCGCTGCGAGGCGGGGCTGGTACTCCTGACCATCGTCGAACCGCCCGCTTTCGCCATCGGATCGGAAGGGATTCCCGTGACGGTCTATCATCAGGAGGTCGAGCAGTCGGTGGATGAGGCGGTGGCGTATCCAAAGGCTCTTCAGGGAGAGTTCCGCGCCAAAGGTGTGGAGGCTCGCACTCGCGTCACCCGCGGCCCAGTGGTGCAGGCCATCCTGGACGCCGCTGAGGAAGAGGATGCGGACCTCATCGCCCTGGCCACTCACGGTCGTACAGGCCTGTCGCGGGTTTTCCACGGAAGTGTGGCGGCAGGGTTGTTGCGTGGTGCCGACCGATCCCAGTTCCTGGTCCGCTCGCAGTACGACTGAGCTGGCGGTGTCCGGTCGACGTAATGTTGCTGCTGGAGCTGGTGAGGGGTTGCGATGTGGTGGTGAAAGGTAACGAGGTGGCCATAGCCCTTGTTGGCAGATGCGTGTCGTCTTCGCAGGTGCCATTTGAACTGGCGCGGTGTCGGTTCTTGTGCTGTCGCCCAGCGGTAGTTGCCGCTAGACCTGATCTGTGGTATGTTGAACGGGGGAGCACCTCTGTCGTTCTGCGCAGGAAGACATGTCGAAGAAGGAAGGGGTAGACCATGTCAGGTTGGCTGAAGGCAGGACTGATCGGCGCCGGAATCCTGGTGGCGATCAAAGTTGTGGGTGCGGTCCCTTATATTGGTTGCTGCGCTGTGCCTGCGGAGTGGGTGGCCCTTGGATGCATCGGAGCACTGACCGCGTATTGGCTGTCTCCGGTAAGCAGTCTTGCTTCGGCAGCGGGATACGGGGCTGTGGCGGCCTTGATTGCGGCGGCCATCGGTGGCGCTGTAGGTGTCGTAATAGACACCGTCAGCGGAGCCCTGCTCGCGCCGGCTCAATTGGCGATGCTGGAGAGTTTGCCGCCGGAGGTCTGGCGCCAGTGGCGCGCGTGGGGCATTGATCCCCGCATGTTTACTGACCCGGGCGTCGGAGCCCTCATCAGGGGCGTGTTCAGCGCGACTTGCTGTGGCTTTTCAATGGCCCTCGGCGCCGGACTGGGTGCGCTCGGCGCAGTGATCTTCGCCGCCATCAAGCAGGAGTAGTAGTCACGATCTATCGGCGCTTGCCTCGCTGCGCGTAGATGTCAGCGCATTCACGGGATGCTCTCCGATGCTAGACAGGGCCGAACTGAGCAAACACCAGGCTAGGGGCGTCTCCACATGGGGGCGTCGGAATCCTCAGTTCTTCACCAGCGAGGAGTAGACGGCCAGCGTCTCCTTGGCCGCTTTCTCCCAGCTGAATCTGGCTGCCTGCTTGAGACCCTTGGCGCGAAGTTCAGCGCGAAGTTCGTGATTCTCCAGCACAGCCCTCATTGCGGTGACTAACTCATCGACGCTGCTGGGGTCGATGAGAACTGCAGCGTCCCCAGCCACCTCCGGCAGGCTTGAGGTGTTGCTGGTGACGACCGGCACACCGCAGGCCATGGCCTCCAACACAGGCAGACCAAAGCCCTCGTAGAAGGAGGGAAAGACAAAGAGGTCAGCGGCACCGTAGAGGGCTGGCAGGTCGCGGTCGGGGACGAAGCCGGGGAGCACGACCTCATCTCCCAAGCCCAATTCGCTCAGTCTGCGGAAGAAACCCTCATATAGCCACCCCTTCTTGCCCGCGATCACCAGCTTCGATTCGACTCCACTCTGGCGGAGGGCACTGTAGGCCTCCAGGAGCGACGTCAGGTTCTTCCGCGGCTCGATGGTTCCCACCGTCAGGGTGAAGTTGTCTGGGAGGCTGTATTTTCGACGCATCTGGCCTACGGTCTCTGGTGGTGCCGGTCGAAAGGAGGGATTCACCCCTTCATAGACTACGTGGATCTTCGCCTCTTCAATGCCGTAGAAATGCACTGCGTCCTTCTTCGTGCACTCTGAGACAGCGATCACGGCGTCGGCGGCTCGAAGGAAGCGCGGCATCATCAAGGTGAGGAACCAGCGATTGAGCGGCTTGTGCATCTCGGGATAGAATTGGAAGATCAGGTCGTGCAGGGTGAACACGGTCTTCACCCGGGAGAGCCGGGGGAGGAGATGATCGGTGGCATGGAACAGGTCAATGCCTGGGAAGAGGCGATCTTGCGGAAAATGTGCCAGGTGTCCCAGAAGCGCGCTCATCCTCCAGGGTTTGGTGGAGAGGTTAGTGGTCAGCTGTGGGAGGCGGTCCAGTGGCGGGTCAACCTGGGCCTCTGCCCGCTGATGGTAGAAGGCCACGTACTCGTTGTCGGAGTCGGCAGCCAGCAAGGCTGAAGTCAGTTCCAGGGCGTACCGTCCCAGGCCAGCGCGTCGATGCACTGCCGGCGATGTGTCGATGCAGATCCTCATCCTACCTCCGCATACATGGCACCCTCAACCGCCCATCAGGCCTTCGTAGACCGCCATCGTCTCCCGGCCCATCCTCTCCAGGGTGAAGAACTCATACACCCTTTGCCGCCCCCGCTTCCCCATCGCTGTGGCCTTTTGGCTGTCGGTCAGAAGGTCAAGCAAGGCCTGAGCGAGAGCGGGGGGATCCCTGGGGGGCACTACCATGCCCGTTTGCTGATGTACGACCTCCTCGCCAATGCCCCCCACATCGCTGGCTACAACTGGTAGTCCTGAAGCCATGGCTTCCAATATGGTGAGGGGCAACCCCTCCCACATGGCGGTGGAGAGGACGAAGATGTCGCTCGCGGCCAGGATCTGGGGGATGTCGCGGCGGAAGCCGGCCAACGTGACATGGGGAATCAAGTTCAGTTTGCTGACCAGTGCCTCTACCCGTTGCCGATAGGGACCGTCACCGACTACTAGCAGATGGACGTTGGGGGACTCTGCCCGGACCATGGTGAACGCCGTCAGCAGGGTGTCGAAATCCCTGGGGCGATACAAGCGACAGATGGTGGTGACGAGCTGTGCATCGATCGGCACACCCAAGGCAGCCCGCTGCTCGGGCCTATTCACGACGACATTGCAGTACGGTGCAGTGTCGATGCCGTTGAGCACGACGTGTATCCGCTCACCCGGTAGGGGTTGGGTTCTCAAGAAGGCCTTCCTTTCTGCTTCCGAGACGGCGATGACAGCGTCTGTCAGTGGCGCCAGCAGGCGTTCCAAGGCCCGCAATGTTGTTCTCCTGGTCCAAGCGTAGTGGGGTGCGGCGAAACCATGGATTGTGTACACGATTCTGGGACGACTCTCACCAAGCGCCACGGCAGCCACGCGACCGTAGAGGGCTGCCCGCGCCCCATGGCAGTGGAGGATGTCAATCTGCTTTTCTCGGAACAGCCGGCGCAGCTTCGGCAACGGCTTCAAGGAAAGGCCGGCGATCGCTTCGAGTTGATGGAAGGCGATGCCGCGCGCCTCAAAGTCCGCTCCCGCCACATTGCCACGGTCCTCCGGCATGGCCACGGTGACGGTGAAGCGGTCGGGATCGAGGTACGTCGCCAGGTCTCGTATGTGGACTGCGCCCCCGCCCCGGGATGACGCCACCAGTTCCAATACCCTGATCATGACCGGGCTCTCGTTCCTCGAACTCGACGCCTCTGGATCCAGTCGCGCAAAGCACGTGTGCCCAGTTTCGGTGTAGCCAGGCAGTGGCGGAGCGCCCGGACCGCATGTCCGAGGCTGGGGAGGAGTTGTCGTTCCTGTAGTCTCGCCGTGGCAATCGCACCGTGGTTGCGAGCGTAGCCTTCATGGAGAGCGTTATGGTACTGCTGGATGAGGTGAGGGTGTGTCGCCTCGAGTTTCGCCAGTACGCGCAAGGTACCCGCACGCAGCGTCGCCACATCGCGGCTGATACTTTGCCTGTGGCGGCGGATCGCTGCTACATCTCCCGGCACATAGACGACAGGGAATGCGGCCGCGATGCGCAGCCAGAAGTCGTAGTCCTCTACAGCAACGAAATCGGGTCGTTCATCAAACATTCCCACCACATCCAGGCACGCACTGCGAATCAACACCACCGGCGGGGCCAGGAAGTTGCCCCGCAGCAGATCAGCAAGAACGTCCCCGGAGGGCGTTGGTAAGCCATCCAGCACGTTCCCTGTCGGCTCTCCGGGATCGTCACTGAAGAAATGACCGTTGGAATAGACCAGGCCTGCTTCTGGCTCAGCTGCGAAGGCCTGCAACTGGTGGGCCAGCTTGTGGGGCAGGAACAGATCGTCCGAATCAAGAAAGGCGACGAATTCCCCATTTGCTGCGCGGAGACCTGCATTGCGGGTTGCGGCTGGCTGTCCCCGGTGGGGCAGTGCAAGGAAAGCCACGTTATTCCCGAATCCGGCTACGATCTCTGAGGTATTATCGGTGGAACCGTCGTCGGCCACGATGATTTCAAAGTCAGAGTAGGTCTGAGCCTGGACGCTCCGAATCGCGGCGGCGAGGTACGCAGCGCGGTTGTACGTTGGGATGATGATACTCACCCTGGGCACAGCTATCCTCTAGTCTGGGCGGGTGCGGATCCCCAGTTGAATCTCCACTTGCTTGCGCGTCTCTTGGACAAAGGTCTCCAGCGGGTTGGGTGGACTGCGTTCTGGAATGCTGTTCAATTCACTGACCAAATCATCCATGGGCCGATCTGCCTCGTCGAGTTGGACCACGAAAAAGGACGGGGACAATGGCGGATCGGTATCAACTCTCCCGCCTGGATGCGGTGAGGCCCGAGAGGCCGCTGGTGACTCCACCGGCGAACCCGGGTAGAAGAAGATCAACCCCAGGGCATATCTGCGTGAATCACCCAGCTGATCCCACTGATCGTCGTCGATTCCAACCCGGATCCAGGGGTGCTCAAAGTAGAACTGAAACGTGAAAGGGACCGGGCCCGCAACTAGCACGCGATCACTTGGCCGCAGAGATTGGTCCAGGTGGGCGAAGATGTCAAGTTCCTTGAGATGATATTGGCTCTGCACGTTGATCATTACTGTGGCCCAGACAATCCACCCCAGACTGAGGGTCACGATTGTTGCCAGGGCTGCTTTGCTCTGGAGTGCCCGAGCTATCAGGGCATCTATGATCAGGGCGCTGGCTACGGCCAGGTAGGGCACTATGAAGAGGGACACATAGTGGTGGGTCCAGGCAAGCTGCGGAAAGAACAGAATGATCGCCATCCCGAAAGCGGCCAGAAGGAGAAGAATCTGGTCGGGAAGGGCTAGCTTTCTGTGTTTGATGGCGCGGAGGATGACGCCTACCAGCACAGCCACACCTATCAGGATGGCTATGGGGGTGTCCCAGCCGCTGAATCGCCAGGCCACTTTCGTCAACCAGGCCATCGCAGAGGGGCTGACGTCTATCCCACTGACGCCCACCCTGAGAGCGATGCGTTCGAGGAGATCATGCCACACAAGGGGGCCAAGCCAGACAAAATGGGCAGCAAAGACGGCCGAGGCCGCTAGGAGTGCGCCCAAACTCCAAGCAAGGATCCTCCAGCGATGTCTTGCCGCAAAGATCAGGCCGTGCAGAGCGATAAGAGGAGGCAGCAACCAGCCCGACCAGGGAGAGAACAAGATTCCCAATGTGAGAGAGACCGTCATTCCCCGTAGGTTGGATGTTTCTTCAGTTTGTAACCAGCGGACGTAGAGCCAGATCGCCACCAGCCAGCAGGCCATCTGTGGAGGCACCGTCCAGGTTTCACGGCCGAAGATCACGACGCTGGGCGTGAAGGCCATGGCCACGACAGCAATTGCGGCGACCCGCTTCGTCCATAGCTGCTTGACCAGGTAATAGAGGGCCAAGAGGCTGACCAGGGTGGAAGTGATCCCAATCAGCCGACCGGCCGATTCGTGATACCCCAGCAACTTGTAGACGAAGGTCAATAGGACTGTCAACAAGACGCTGCGAGTGGGGTTGTGGGCTTGCTCGCCCAAAGGAGCTGCCGGGTCACCTGGGGGAAAGACCAGGGCCAGGCGGGTTTCGGTCAAGCCATATCTGTCGTAGGCACGGGCGTGCAGAGTGTAGATGATTTCGTCATAGCTTCCCTGGCGTACGAAAGGCGCGTTGATGTCCCGCGTGAGGAGCACAACCGCTGCCACGAAGATGCCTATCAGGAGAGCTCCATGCCAGGTAGGGCGGTATTTGGCGGCCAAGCGCTCGATCATATACAGTCCCTGCGGCGTCTCCGACTTCCTCCGTGGGCGATGCTCCCCACTAGTATGATATCGATCCAGGTCAACGGGCGAGAGTTCAACGATGACATTACAGAGCTAGTCGCCATGCGCCTGGTGGCCAACGTCAGCTTCATGCGCGGGCACGAATTAGAGTGCTGACGACCGAACCCATTTCGCCCACTCCCGCCGTCTTGCCACACGAAGGGCAACCCGGGGCATTGCCGTGGGGCAAAGTCGCATAGAACGGGCAAGCAACCGCGCCGCTTGTCGGGGTTGTTGTCGTAGACCAGTCACCCCGACGACCGCAAGGCGCTCAGCCAGGTAGCGATCATGGCGGGCCCGGTCCACTGGCTCGATGAGGTGCCAATAGCGCTGTGACACTTGGCTCAGTTCGGTCATGTACTGGTCCCATGCTGTGACCGTCTTAGAGGTCTCGTGCAAGCGGAACTTGGCAAGGGGTCCGTCCACGTACACCACGTCACAATGCTGCAGGAGACGGCAGACGAGATCGTGGTCCATGGCGTATTGCAGGCCCCCGTCCAGCCCTCCAACCGACTCATAAACCGATCGAGGGAAGAAGAACCCTGGCTGATGCCAGCTATAGTCCTGCTCCCAGAACTTCACCATGTTCTCGAAGGCGATGCCGAACTGGGGGACGAGTCTCTCTCGTCCGGAGTCCATGTCGAAGTCGAGCACTGGACCTGCGATGCAGCTTCCGGGATGCTGGCGGTAGGCTTCACCCACGGCCAGGAGTGCACCTGGAAGGTAGACGTCGTCGGAGTTGAGCCAGCCCAGAAGATCGCTGGTGGCGCGAGCGAAACCCTTTCGCAGGGCATCATACTGTCCTTCGTCTGGCTCGCTGACCCAGTGACTGAGGCCGTCCTCATACTTGCGTATGATATCCACACTGTCATCGGTGGAGCCACCATCGATGACGATGTATTCCAGCCCGGGATACCCCTGGTCAAGAACCGAGAGAATGGTCTCCTCCAGGAATGAGGCCTGGTTGTAGGAGGGCGTGACGATGGATATTCGGGGTAGTTCCTCAGGCATCGCTGGTACTCTGTTGGTGACGGTGGGCGCGGTACCACTCTACAGTTTTCTGCAGTCCCTCCTCGAAACTAGTCTGCGCGCGAAACCCGAACTCACGCTCTGCCCGGCTTGTGTCCAGGCACCTCCTCGGCTGGCCCCCGGGCTTGCTCGTGTCCCAGGTGATTTGGCCTTCGAATCCTGTGAGATCGGTGATGAGGTAGACCAAATCTCTGATGGACACCTCGAAACCCGCGCCGATGTTCACGGGTTCCGGCTTGTCGTATCGCTCGGTGGCGAGGACGATGGCCTCGGCGCAGTCCTCAACGTACAGAAACTCTCGCGTAGGGGTACCGTCGCCCCATACCACTATCTCATCTTCCTGATCGTCCATGGCGTCGAAGCACTTCTTGATCAGGGCTGGTATGACGTGGGAACTGCCTGGATCGAAGTTGTCCCGGGGACCGTAGAGGTTGACCGGCAGCAGGTATATCGCTTTGAAGCCGTACTGCTGTCTATACGCCTGCGCCTGCACGAGAAGCATCTTCTTGGCCAGTCCGTATGGAGCGTTAGTCTCCTCCGGATAGCCGTCCCAGAGGTTGTCCTCTCTGAAAGGTACGGGCGTGAACTTGGGGTAAGCGCAGATCGTGCCGACAGCCACGAACTTGTCAACGCCATGGAGGTACGCATGATGCATGGTCTGAACACCCATCATCAAGTTGTCGTAGAAGAACTGGCCCGGATTGGCCTGATTGGCACCGATGCCGCCTACTACGCCGGCGATATGGATCACGATGTCGGGATCGAGATCCTCGTACATGCGAATGACGGCGTCTTGCTCCCTCAGGTCGTATTCACGGCTGCGAGGCGCG
>CAYGAW010000215.1:0-3424 GCA_964347945.1 uncultured Anaerolineales bacterium | reverse complement strand
CCGCGGACGAAGAGAGTCGAGGCGTCGATCTCTTGACTTGACCGCAGCTCGGGCTAGACTGCTTGAGCTGCTCCCGGACTTGCCCCCGCGGACCCCCTCTCTGGTCTGCGGGGGTTTCTCTTGGGTTAGAATCGGCTGAGAGGCCAGCTACGCCGCCCTTATTGGCGAATTCGCAAGAAAACGGCCCGAGGGTACTCCTATGTACCCCCGGGCCGAGATCGTCGCTCTCAGGGCACTACAGAGCCATTTTCCGGCCGCGACTACTACGGCTCCCGCCTCGTCGTCATCTCGAAGCCGATGACAGTGATGTCGACTGTCGCGCTTCCGGTCACTTCCGCCGCAGCGTATTCGATCTGCTGACTCGAATCCACCTGTACCCATCCTTCGATGTCCATCCGGTAGAAGTTCGATGCGGTCCGCTGCTCGAAGTGGGGCCATCCTGCGATGTACGAGTCCCCGATATACGCGCGGATGTAGAGTCGGCCGTCTGTCGCCCCGCTGGATGTCGGGTTGTTCAAGCTCGCGTTGTAGTGCGCCATGCACGACGGCGGCACGCTGGACAGTACCCCTGTCTCGATCGTCGTGCTCGTGATGGTGCTGTCGTTGATATCCTTCGGAGGCGTCAAGCCGTTCGCCCCAAGATACGTGAAGTGATCGCCACTCTGGAGGAACGGGTGGATATCGGAACTCGCATCCGTCTTGACCGCGCCGATCAAGCGCTTGTAGTCGTAGTTCGTCGGCATCGTCGGCGCCGTGAAACTGGTCGAGAAGAGGACATCGACAACGCCCGTGTCGCTGCGCATGATGAGCCAGACGGCGTAGAGCGTGTCGGATGCGATGCTGCCAGTGTCGAGGCCGCCCTGATTCGTACCGACTGCCCATGCGGCATCGAGCTGTTTCGTGATGCTCGACGACAAGCGCATGTTGATCGCATCGGTATTGTCCCGGCAGGATCCTACCGCGACGTCGACGTCGGCGTCGGGATCGGTTCCATTGTTCGAACAGATCAGTCCGCCGATGTAGTTCGTCGGCAACGGGAACTCGCGATAGGTGAGCTTTTTGCTCGTCGCGCTTTGCGTGATGAGCATCAGGTCGGGATCGTTCATCGTCGTTGCGGCAGCGAGTCCACTCAGAGGTTGATCGGCCATCGCGGGTACTCCTCCCTCCATGAGCACCAGACACGGGACCGGGCCGCTCGGGTACTCGAAATGCCAATTCTCGACCACGTCGGGCGTCGTATCCTCTTCGACGATCGTCGTGGTATGCCAGACATGCTCAGTCGTCGTATGCCAGATCTCTTCTACGATCGTGATGACATCTGGCGTCTCATCCTCGATCGTGATCTCGCGCTCGCAGCCCGTCAGGGCGAGCACGACGATCGCCATGACAGCACCAGCGGAATGCACGCGTCCTCTCACGCGTCACCTCCCTGTCGATTCTGACCGCAGATAGATCGCGTCTCCTGCCTCAGTCGTGATTAGATCCGTCGTTCCTTCCTGGAGCAAGCGAGACAAGAGACACACGTACACGCCTGCCGGCGCCGCATCCTTCACGGCTTGAAGTGCGGATGCAGAATACGATGCCGCATCCCCGTATATGCAGAAGCCCGCGGGGTAATCTTCGAGGTAGTCGATCGTAGTGGATCCGGTGATGAACGCGAACGCCTCGATGATCTGGTTCGCCGTGCCGCTCGAAACATTCCGCGAGATCTTCTCCCTGATGGCGATACGGTAGTCGGCATCGCTCCGGCCTTCTCGCGCTTGGGTGACGATGTCGCCGATGTTGTCGAGATTCACTCCGCCCATAACGTCGATGTCGAGGACGTCCGACAGGTCCATCACCTCGTCTTCGAAGCGCTGGACTTCGACGTTGATCGCGTTGAGGAGGGCCTCGATCCGCGCCTTGTCCTTGAACTGCTGGAGGAGCCGCGCGAGAGCATCCGCTGCGTGCGTCGTGATCGGTGTTACGGCATCAGCCATTACGGCGCCTCCACAACGGTGACTCTCGTTGCGTCGAAGACGGCGAGTTCATCCTTTGCGATCGCGACATCGGTATCGACGACGTAGCTCGGCGGCCCGCCTGCTGTCGGCGTCACGTCCAGCTCAACCTGCGCGCTCTTCACGCCGTCGGTCTCAAAGACGGGTGTCAGGAAGCGCTGCCAGAGAAGATCCTGCCCGATCTGGAATGTGTCGCCGTATGCGAGGATGCTCGTCTCGATCGCGGCTTCGCCGTCAGTCGGGAAAGTCTCTTCGTCGTACTTCGTGTACGTGATCTTGACCCACGCGTATTGCAGTGTCGGCCGAGAGAAGTAGACGGTCTGGCTTGTGCCGGATCCGTCGACGACCGTCTTCGACGTCGATCCATACGTGGCAATGCCTGCCGGCTTCACTTCCCAGATCTTCTCCGCGATCTCCTGGTCGTCGCCGCCCTGGACGATGACATAGATCGAGTGCGCCGGCTGCCCGTCGACCACGCCGTCAGTCGAGTTTTCAATCACGATCACGGTGCTTACGCCATCGACTTCGTCGAGTACGCGAGACCGGATCGCCTCCACGGTCGAGAATCCGAGTCTCGCCGCCTTCAAGCGGATCCGCAGTTCGGCGTCAGTCTCGGTATCGCGACCAGCGACGCCGTCGGCGATCTGCTCGACCTGGTCAAGACCGGCAACCGGAGTCACGATCGTGTCGATCTGCCCGGCGTTCACAAGAAGATCACCTGCATTCTGCGCCGTCACAGCTACG
The DNA here is from genome assembly GCA_964347945.1 of uncultured Anaerolineales bacterium. Classification (GTDB taxonomy): domain Bacteria; phylum Chloroflexota; class Anaerolineae; order UBA7937; family B3-Chlor; genus CAYGAW01. Next base: position 683 of record CAYGAW010000215.1, on the reverse strand, counting down.
GGCGTCCAGATCTCCTCGACGCTCAGTGTGGCCCCGCCGCCGCCCGTGCTCACCGCGACGTTGTACCCCGTCTTGCCGTCATTCGCGGTCATCGTGAATGAGTCGGTAGTGCCGTCGTCGACGCCGGTCATCGGCGCCGAGCCTGATGCGAGCGCGGCGATCAGTCCGGTGACGATCTCCTGCGCCGTCGCTGTCCCGTCCGACGTGTAGTCGTAATTCGTCGCGTCGATCGTCACGCGATAGAGCGTGTTGTTTGCGACGCCCGTCACCTTGATCTGATTCCGTACGCTGTCCGCCTGAAGGATCGTGACTGCCGCGTCGGATTCGAACACATCGCCCGTCGTGCTGGACTTGAACTGTGTCCCTAGTGGGATGACGGTCGATGCGGTTCCCTCGGCCGCGATCACGGCCGTGGCCTTCGCCGCGGCGATCCGCTCCAGGCCGACCAGCTCGGCCACGTTGTCGAGCGATACGGCCTCGGCGCTTGATGGATAGTAGGACAGATAGATCGCCTCGGCCTCTTCCCACAACAGCCCGAGCCGCTCGGCCACGATCCCGATGAACTGCGCGATCACGCCGGCATCGGTTCGATCTATGGGACCGTAGCTCGCCTCGACGGAGTCGAGCATGCTGTCGCGGATCTCGTCTGTCCTGCGTATCTCGAAGCCGCTGTCGGTCAGTCC
>CAYGAW010000214.1:0-3698 GCA_964347945.1 uncultured Anaerolineales bacterium | reverse complement strand
TCCAGGCGAGGGCGATAGAGGGCCGTGATCTGGTCGCCCACCGGCAGCCCCAGGATGCCATACTCCATCCTTATCTCCTCGTCCGGGGATAGCTGCGGCAGGTCGATCTCCTCCAAAGGCGGTGAGAGGTCCATCTCCCCCTCCTCGTAGCTGATGCTCCCCAGCTCCCAGACCAGCTCCCGGCGCGCCTTCCCCCAACCATCCATGGCCCCCACCATAATCATGTTCTCCACCACCCTCCTGGCCAATCTGGTGCGCTGGCAGAAACCCCTCAACGAGTAATAGCGACCATCACCCCTCGCCTCCTCGAGGATCTCCAGGCTGGCCTCGCCCAGGCCGTCCACGTAGGAGAAGCCCAGCCTGAGATGGCCATTCTCCACGATACATCTGGCCACGCTGCGGTTCACATCCACCCGCAGGATCTTCACCCCATGCCGCTTCGCGTCGCCCACCACCACCGCCGGGCTGTAGAAGCCCATGGGCTGGGCGTTCAACAGGGCGCAATAGAACTCAGCGGGGTAATGAGCCTTCAGATACATCGTCTCGTAAGCGGTCCTGGCGAAGGCGGCCGCATGGCTCTTGCAGAAGCCGAACTCGGCGAAGCCCGCCAGCTGGTCGAAGACCCCGTGTGCCGTGTCCTCGTCCAATCCATTGGCCAGAGCTCCCCTTACGAAGCGCCCCCTCAGCTTCTCCATCGCTTCGTGGGAGCGGCTGCGACTCATGGCCCGACGCAGCATGTCGGCCTCCCCCGGCGTGAAGCCGGCGATAGCCATGGCCACCTTCAATATCTGCTCCTGGAAAATGATCACCCCCATGGTCTCAGCCAAAGCTGGCTCCAGGGCCGGATGGAGATAGGTCACCTCCTCCAGCCCGGCGCGACGCTGCAGGTAGGGATGCACCATATTCCCCTGCAAAGGCCCCGGCCTGATGAGCGCCACCTCCACCACGATGTCCTCGAACTTCTGAGGGCGCATGCGGGGCAGCGTCTGGGCCTGGGCACGGCTCTCCACCTGGAAGGTGCCGATGGTGTCCGCCCGGCAGAGCATGTCGTAGACGGCAGGGTCGTCGAGCTGAATGCTCTCCAGATCGAGGTCCACGCCTCTGTGCCCCCTGATCAACTCCAGCGCCTCGTAAACCAGGGAGAGGGTGCGCAAGGCCAACAGGTCGATCTTGATCAGGCCCAGGTCCTCCACGTCGTCCTTGTTGAATTGCACCACCACCCGCCCGGGCATGGTGGCTCTCTCCAGGGGCGCGATCTCCACCAGGGGTTTGGCGGTGATGATCATCCCGCCCACGTGGATGCTCAGATGGCGGGGGAAGGAATCGATCTCACGGCAGAGCTCGATCAGCTGCCGCCAGGGGAGGTAAGCCGTCTTGTGGGCGAAACCGTTCGCCCTCTCCAGTTCATCCTCCACGGCCGAGGCCTTCCTGGTGTCGAGGGCCTTGGCCGCCTGATCCAAGAGGGGCAAGGGGAAACCCAAGGCCTTGCCCACGTCCCGTACGGCGCTCCTGGCGCGGAAGGTGACCACGTTGCAGACCATCGCCGTGTGCTCCTCTCCGTACTTGTCGTAGACGTACTGTATCACCTCCTCCCGATGGTCGGTGGAGAAGTCGACGTCTATGTCCGGCATGGTGTTGGCCTCTTCACTCAGGAAGCGCTCGAAGAGCAAGTTGTGAGCGATGGGGTCCACCCTGGTAATGTCCAAGAGATAAGCCACCACCGAGTTGGCAGCCGAACCCCGTCCCTGGGCAGGGATACCCCTCTCGTGGGCGTAGCGACAGATGTCCCACACGATGAGGAAATACTCGGCCAGCTGGGTGCGCTCGATGACCTCCAGTTCGTGGTCCAGCTGTCGCAAGACTTTTTCCGTTACGGATTCGTACTTCCGCCCGACGCCCTCCAGACAGAGGCGCCGCAGGTAACTGGAGGCGGTCTCTCGTGGGGGCAGCTCGAAGGGGGGCAGGCGATGGGCGGAGAAGTTGAGGTCGACGTCGCACTCTTCGGCGATGGCCCTGCTGTTGCCGATGGCCTGAGGCAGGTCAGAGAAGAGTTCCTCCATCGCCTCAGTGGATTTGAGGTAATACTCCGAGTTGGGACGCAGGAGGCTGCCTGCCTCGTCCAACGTGGTGTGGTTGGCGATGCAGGTCAGCACGTCGTGCAGATGGTGGCCCTCCCGACCAGCGTAGTGCACGTTGTTGGTGGCCACGATGCCCACTTTGAGGTGGTCGGCCACATCCACCAGCCGCCTCACGAGGCGTTGGTCCTCCGGTAGCAGGTGGCGTTGAAGCTCGATCCAGAAGTTCCCCCGGCCGAAGACGTCCAGGTATCTCTTCGCCGAGGCCAAGGCCTCTCTCTCGCGATGGGCCAGCAGATGGGAGGCGATCTCTCCCCTGGAGCAACCCGACAGGCAGATCACGCCTTCCCTGTGATCAGCCAGGGCCGCGAAAGGCAGGGAGGCCTGACCCTTGCTGTGGGTCAGCTGAGCATGGCTGATGAGGCGGGAGAGGTTGGAGTAGCCTGTATTGTCCCGGGCCAGGAGGGTGAGATGATATCCACCATCCAGGGTTAGTTCCGCCCCGACGATGGGCTTGATGCCTCGTTCCAGCGCTCCCCGCCAGAAACGCACGATGCCGTATAGTCCGTCGTGGTCAGTAATCGCCAGGCGATCGATGCCCAGCTTCTGCGCCCGATCGAGCAACTCCTCGGGATGGGAGGCTCCGTCAAGCATGGAGTAGTTGGTGTGGCAGTGCAGTTCTACGTAGTCTGACATGGTTCAGAGTTCAAAGAGTCGCACAGCGCCGCTCCGCAGCAATAACCAAGTCCCAGAGGGACTTGATGATTTGAGCCAGGGAATTCCATTCCCTGGCGACCTTCTTCAGCCTGCTGAGTCGCGCCACAATGAATCCTTCCGCCAGGATCAGGAAGCCAGATCGTGCGGGAATAGATTCCCTGGCGACCTTCTTCAGCCCGCTGAGTCGCGCCAGAATGAATTCTCCCCCTAAGGTCAGCAAGCTAGATCGCGCGGGAATAAGTTCCCTGGCCACCTTCTTCAGCCCGCCGAGTCGCGCCAGAATGAATTCTCCCCCTAAGGTCAGAAAGCTAGATCGCGCGGGAATAAATTCCCGCGCTAAGGTCAGAAAGTCCCCGCGGGACTTGATGATTTGAGCCAGGGAATTCCATTCCCTGGCGACTCTCTTGAGCACGCCCTATCGCACCACAATGAATCCTCCCGCCAAGGTCAGCAAGCTAGATCGCGCAGGGATAGATTACCTGGCCACTTTCTTCAGCCCGCCCAGTCGCACCACAATGGATCCTCCCGCCTAGGTCAGGAAGTCAGGAAGTCAGATCGCGCGGGAATTCCATTCCCTGGCGATCCTCTTGAGCACGCCCAGTCGCACCACAATGAATCCTCCCGCCAAGGTCAGGAACCTAGATCGCGCGGGAATAAATTCTCGCGCTAAGATCAGAAAGTCCCTGCGGGTCTTGATGATTTGAGCCAGGGAATTCCATTCCCTGGCGACTCTCTTGAGCACGCCCTATCGCACCACAACGAATCCTCCCGCTAACTCAGGAAGCTTGATCGCGCGGGAATAAATTCCCGCGCTAAGATCAGAAAGTCCCTGCGGGACTCCAGCAATCTGCCATTCACACTCTCCAGTCCAGGCTCGACAGACGTCAGTCATAGACCCGCTCCAGA
>CAYGAW010000213.1:0-58644 GCA_964347945.1 uncultured Anaerolineales bacterium | reverse complement strand
GAGGCCGGGACGAGAGAAACACCATGGCCCCACGTTCGTTGGCCACCAAGTGCATCCTATCCCAGATAAGCTGGACAAAATCAGGGTTGTATCTGCTTAACAGTCTCCCTTCATCGGTGACAAACCAGACCCTCCCATGGTCATCGAGCAACTCTCCCATTTCCTCGGTCGTCATTATCAGAGGCAACCCGGTCACCGCCTCCACCAATTGGCCTTCGCTTTCCACCGCATAAGTCTCATAGGCTTGCTGAAATGCGATGTAATCGCATCTTTCGTGAGATACCAGGCATGCTACTGGGGCCACCGTGACCATGACGTCTCGCTCCCGCCATCGATCTCCAACGTGCTCGAAAGCCAGGTCGTAGCCCCATTCTTGTGGGAGCCTCGGGCCGTCGGTGAAAGTTGAGGCCCCCATCAAACCTATGGCCACGACGACGAAGCCCAGATTCGCCCACCAGCGAGTGGTGTGTCCACCCAGTCCCAGGCGATGCAGGATGAAAGTCACAAGGCGAACTGAGGTAGCCCCGACGACCAAAGCGAACAGCGGGAGCAGAAACAGGATGTACCTTGTCTCGCTCCCCCAAATGGACCCCAGCAAGAATACGATAGCCCCTGTCACCCAGAGCAGCAACAGATACAGCAGGGCGAGTCCCTTATTCTGGCCTCCCTTCCAAACCCCCAGGGGACGCCCAACAGGCCCTCGCGACTCTCCCAAGAGCCAAGATTGAGCTTTCGGACCTTTGACGGTCCGTCGTATCACATCCCATACCAGATACCCGACGCCGCCAAGGAATAGCAGAAGCAAACCAGCACTGGCTGGAAGCTTTCGGAAGAACTTGACGAATACGTCCAGATTCGTGGCACCAACAGAGATGCTGGCCACCTCTGACCATACGGTCTGGCCCAACGGAATCGCTCCCGGGATGGTCTCAGCCCGAAGGAAGAAGGCCAAAGCGATCACGACGGCTAGTACACAAAGGGCAAACTTGAGTGACACCTTCTTGCGAGCGAACACCATCGGCCCGCGGCTGACTGTCGCCGCCACGGCAAAGCCCGGCAGCAAGAGAATGGCTTCCAAGTGAGTGAAGACGGCAGCCACAAAGCAAGCGACAAAACCCCACCCCCGATGATGAGAGACCTGACCATCACCATCATGGTGGACCAGCCAGCGGTAGAAGAAGAACATGCTCAGAACAGTCAGCAACAGTAACAGAGCATAAGGCCTGGCGCGGGCACCGCCGATCAAGAACTGAGGTGCGGATACCACAATGGCAGATGCCAGAAGACCCGCACGCCCCGAGAACATCCTCTTTCCTACGAAAAAGATCACAGGGATCGTTGCCACGCTCATCAAGATACTGGGCACCCGAGCGACAATAACGTCGAAGCCGAAGATGTGCAGGACAAGAGCCGCAAGGTTGCGAAAGAGAAGAGCATCGGCTCCGGGTCCCCACTGCACGGGAGACATGGCCCCCTCTGTAGTCTTGCGAGCGCTCCACAAAGTGATGAACTCGTCCCAGAAGGGACTGGATGAAACAGCGTACTGCAATCCTGTGAAGAAGACCAGCCACATCAGCGACGTCAAGACAGTGACAACCACCACTGTGCGGAAGAGCCACTCGTGACGTGCAATAGCCTTCGTCAATCGGTTTGCGGCCCGTCGATACACAAGTGATCTCCCTAGCCGATGCCTCACGATCCAGCTGCTCAGGAGCTACTTAGCAGCTCTAGAGGTCGATTCTCAGAAGCGCTGACCCGGCGACGGACGGCACAGAATGAAGCGCGCCCACGAAGAGCTACGCGGGGTGGTTCCGGGGTCCACTGGCCGGACTCAAACCGCCGAGCAGATCATTCATCCGAGACATGAGAAGGCACATCCCCATCGGAACTGTGCTGCCACAGAACAGACCTACACACTGGAAGCTGATAGACCTATCAGTTCTGGGGTGCTCGGCTGGTATTGTAGTCCAACTCATTTGTCACATCAATGAAGGCGTAGGGTTGACTCCAGGTCGAGAAGTAGCTCCTGTCCTCGAGCAACCCGCAGTCCGTGCCGAAATACAGGTCCAATATCAGTCTGAAGGTGTTTACAGGGGTGATTCCAGCGTACAGCTCTGTGCTGCCCTTGCCCGGCAGGTAGTACGCATTCAGGATGGAGAGTCTCTCTCTCAAGTCGGTGTTGTATGGATCGTCCCAGTCAAGCCTCGACCCGGGACCGTGGTCAGACTGCAAGATGATGATCGGATCTTCCGCCGACCGTGATAGAATCTCTTCCAGCGCCGACTTAAGAGCGCGGTTGGTGTACATCAATTGGTCCACATAACCCCTCAAGTACTGATCACGCGTAAGGCGCCCCTCCTTGATCACATGATTCCCGTCTTTGAGTGTGAACCCAAACCCAGGATCAATGGCCTCACCGTCCCGTCCCAGGACAAATGGAGGATGGGGGGCTACGATGTGCGCAAAAACAAACACGGGACCCTTGAGTTCCGTCGTGTCCGCCAGATGGTCAAATGCGTACAGGATCCTCTCTCTCTGCAAACCGTGCATATCGTACACGGCACCAACGCCGAGCGCACGTCCCACGAAGGGAATAGGGGTCATATCGATGAGGTCAGCTTCGAACTCGCCTGGAGTCCAGCGGGCAGCCATGTAAGCGTCAGCGGTCGTGACCTCGGTGGCAGACCAGCCAGATGCGAACGCTACGATTGCGTACCCGCGTTGTTCGAGAAAGCGGAAGACCGTATTGTCGCGAATTGCGTCGGCCAGCGGACCGCGCCGGCGATAGTCGGTGCCAACGCGCTCTGCGACGTAATCTACATACTTCAGGTTCAGGGACGAGGCCAACGAAAGCGCAGTCTGGCAGTAGTTGGCTCTACTCCCGTCGGCGATGTAGAAGCCCTGCTTCGCGAGGTAGTCGAGGAATTCGCTGTTGTCATAGCCGTATATCTCCTGGAGCACATCCCCTCTGGCATATCCATCCAGGATGATGTAGTAGATATCGGGAAGCGCTGCTTCGCCAGATAGATCCGCCGACGGAATCTCCGGGGATGCCCCGCCAACATCGCCAGGAAGGGCCAATCTGGCACTTGCCTCGTAGATCGCGATGTTCGTGAGGGAGATCACAACCGCTGCCCCAGCCACGACGTTCGCGATGTTCGTGAGGTTATGTAGACTCCTCCGCGTCTTCACCAAGAAATAGACCGCGGCAGCGAAGACCGCCCCTGACGCAAGCAGGACGAACTGTCGTACTTCAACCACAGACAACCCCAGCCGTACCAGCGAGCCCTCGATCCAGCCCACCCGAGCAATCAAGGCCTTCGTTGCCTCGAAAAGGTTCTCGTACGAGAAGATTAGAAGAAACAAAAGAGATACGATGAATCCCGCCTTTCTCTTGTCCTTCAGTACAAAACTCAGGCCAAGCCAAGACACGGCCGCGAGGCCGACCGCGAGGGCGATGGGCAGCAAAGTCACCGTGGCGGGGAATTGATCGATGTTGTACGCGAAGACAAACAGTATCGGGAATACCGCGAACAGAAACGGGTGAATAACGAGCGATTTCCTCACGTCGATCCGGCCCACTTTTCTATATCATGATATCTGACACTGGTTTCTGTCCGTGGATTCTCAGGGTATGATGCAGCTCCCCCCACCGAAATACCTCCTCGCGCCAGAAGGGGTGCCTGGAGCCGATACAGGCGCGAAACCCCCTCACGGTGGAACGACACGGAAGTCCATTCTCTGCTGCTCAGCACGAGGGCGAAAGTCACGTAGCTCTGCATGCCCACTACGTGATCCTCTTGTCTGAATTGGTGCTCATGGTAGATCCAGAAATGCCGGGGCAACGGAACGGATGCGCCAGGTCCGAGAGCTGATGCGATTCCGCGGTCTCCAGGCTGACACGGATCGCCCAAACCATCCGCCATCGATCGCGAGGAAGCAACATCCATAGGCTCAACAGGATACCATCGTGCGCCCGGCACCGGAAGCTGGACTTCCTGAGTCTCCCCGCCCCCCTCGCACGACCTGCTCACAACCTCCAGGCAATTCCAGCGCTCACGAGATCGATCCCCGTCCTAGCCAACCTGGTCCACAGGGCGATTATCGTTGCCACATGGATGGGAAAGTAGAAGCTAAGGAGAAAGGCCAACGTACCCTCCATCACTCCCAGACCCGAAGGGGTCACCAGACTCAGGAAACCAATCACCCAGGATATGGCAAAGATCCCTGCGAGCACCAGGAACTGGGGCAAAGGTGCTGGACCTATGGAGCGGATGAGAAAGTAATAGGCCACACCGTTGATGAGCCAAAACACGCCCCATAGGCCCAGCTGGGCCAGCAGATACCTGTATCCCCAACCGAGTTCGATGTTGGGCTGTCCTGTCAGACGTAGTGCCAGGTTTACCCCGCGCGTGACCACCGCTGGATGGAGCAGGATCAAGCCCAGTGGAAGGAGGATGAACAACACATACAAGCCTGGCACCGATTCCAGATTCCACCAGAAAGGCAACGTGATGGCAAAAACCAGTACCCCCGAGACCACCTGCAGCAACAGCTGCAAGATCACGCTTGCCCCCGATATCACCTTGGAGACGCCTTCCTTCTCGCTCAGATAGACCAACCCCAGGATGCTCCACACCTTCCCCGGAATGTAGCGGCCCAGCTGCGAAAGGTAGAAAATGCGATAGCTCTTGCGGAAACTCAAAGGCGTGCCCAGACCCTGCACGATCAATCTCCAGAGATGAGCATAAACGACGGTGGTGCATAACATCAGAGAGAAAGCGACAACGAGGGCAAGATAGTCGAGGTCCCAGTCATAGGCAACTATCTCCTCCCAATCCAGGTAGAGGGTGCGCAGCATGAAGCCCAGAATCAGCACCACGATCGCGATCCCCGCCACTCGCGAGAGGAGAGTTTTCCTATGCCGGATTATGGACATCCTTTCGGAGCTTTCGGACAGAGGTATAGTATACCCACTGCAGGTGCTCCCTGTCTCAGCCAACATGTCGTTCGAAGAACGATATCCGATCCAGAACGGACCTGCCCCCCCTGAACAGGCGCTTGATATCCTGAAGGCTCCGCGTCCTGAGCAGCGACCTGGCCACGAACCTGGGTCTGAAATAGTACCGCTGATATGCGCGGATGCGGGCCTGCTCCACGTCCTCACGCGTCAGTTTGTCCGTCTCTATGAGGGAGTTCTCTGCCGCGAAATCCTCCCACCCGTCATAGACGAGCCAACCGTGTTCCATGCAGATCTGATAGAGCTCAGTCCCAGGGTGTGGGATGACGATGGCGAACTGAGTGCTGTCCGCATCTATCTCTTTCGCGAACTCGATCGTCTCCTCAACGGTCTCCTGAGTCTCGCCCGGGACACCGAAGAGGAAGAAAGCCTGAGTCTTGATTCCCAAGTCCCGGCAGTCCTTGAAAGCCTGCCGGACTCTGTCCAAGGAGATCCGCTTTTTCATGATCTCCAGCATCTTCGGCGACCCCGACTCGACTCCAAAGAGGATGTAGTGGCACCCAGCCTCCTTCATTGCTGTCAACACTTCCCGATCGACAGTGTCCACCCGGCTCTGCACGATCCACTTCACGTCCACTCCACGCTGCAAGAGGAGCCGACACATGTCCAGCACCCTCTTCTTGTTCAGAGTGAGGCAGTCGTCATCGAAGTATATCTCATCCACACCATACTCCCTCACCACATGCTCCATCTCGTCCACCACGTTGGCGGCACTTCTGGCCCTGAACTTATGTCCGTATAGAGTGTCAGGCCACAGGCAGTAGATGCAGTGGTAGGGGCACCCCCGCGAACTAACCATGGCCGTCGGACAGTCTCCCGCATAGATGGCTGCTCGATAGCCATCGTGACGGACGATATGGCGCGCGGGGAAGGGCAGAGAATCGAGATCTTTGAGAAGGGGCCGGGCAGGATTGACCCGCACCTCTCCTCCCTCCCGGTAAGTAAGCCCCTGCACCTGACTCAGTTCATCGCCGCGGGCCAGCGTGAGGGCTAGTTCCTTAATCGTCATCTCGGCTTCCCCGCGACAGATGGCGTCCACGGCCGGATGATCCGTGAGGATCTGCTCATGGAAGAACGTAGAGTGCGAGCCTATGAGCGCCACCGTCGTGCTTTCAAGACTGGCCTTTACGGCCCGCGCAGTCTCCAGGTCATAGTTGATAGACGGAGTTGAACACTCGATCACAACTAGATCAGGCCCGATATTGCTCACTGCGCGGGCGAAGTCAGCGATGGACATCTCTTCCATCACGCCATCAATGAAACCCACCTCTACACCAGCTTCTTCCAGCACAGCCACGATGTACGCCAGATAGATGGGATACTCCAGATACTTGTCGCTCCTCTTATGGGGCCAACGTACGTCAGACCGCGCTCCATAGCCCTCGCCGGGCCAAGGCGGGTTGGTCACCAGGACTTTCATCATGCCTCCGTCAGATTCCGAGCCTACTCCACATAGCTTTCGCAGAGCTTCACAAACTGGTCCGCCAGCTTGCTCCACTCGAACTTCTCCCTCACCATGGCGTATCCGTTCTCGCCGAGCTTCTTCCTGAGTTCCCGATCCTCGATAAGCAAGCTGATCTTGTCAGCAAGCTCCTTGGCATCGCTTGGCCGATAGAAGAGAGCAGTGACTCCGTCCTCGGCTACCTCCTGCAGGGCTGGTAGGCGCGGCAAGATGGCTGGAACGCCACAGGCCCAGTACTCGAACTCTTTGAGAGTCACCCGCCCCCTTGCGGACAGAACGTCGGGCAGCACCACCAGACCGATGTCGCTGGCGCAGATGTAGGACGGAATCTCATCCTGTTGCACCCAGCCGGAGAAGTAGAAATGGCCCTCAAGAGCGCGTTCACTCACGCTCCTCTTCAGGCCTGGCACAGCGCTGCCATCCCCAACCAGCCAGAACTGTACATTCTCGTGTCTGGGAATCACCAGCCCAGCCGCATCGATCAGCAGTCCCGGGTCATCCTGGGGATCAATCGCACCATGGAAGATGAGGACGTGGCTGGCCTTCGGGGCGTGCCTGCTCCGCATCTCCTCCGCGTCTACAGGGTGGAAAACGCTGGTATCCACACCATCGGGAACCACATCAGTGCGCTCAGCTTCAGCTCCCTGTTGGACAATTATCTCTTTCATGGCCTCGCTGATAGTGATGATCCTGTCTGACTCCTGTATGACTTTGCTCTCCAGGCGACGCCCGCCACGCGTCACCGCCCTCAGCCAGGCGCGCCGCGAATAGTCTTCCAGGTACTCAAAAAGGAGATCCGTCAGGTCCAACACTGTCAACGACTGGGGGCTGGATTTCTTTCCCAGCAGAGCCCCATATCCAGCTATGGAGTTGTGGGAAACGATGACGTCAGGCTTGACAGTTCGCACGAACTCGGCGACTCGCAAGATGTTGTAGGGAAAAGCCATCACATACTTGAGCATCTTCCGTCTGCCGAGGCGGTTGACCCCCTGCAGAGGTAGCCAATCCTCGCACCCGAATTGCGTGAGGGCCTCTCTCGTGGACACAGCAATAGATGACCCCACATGCACCTCGTGGCCCCGAGCCACGAAGGACTTGACTAGATTGGATATCCGCGGAGTACCTCCCCCGCTGATAGGAACCAGTTTCTCAAAGATTGTGACCAAGACTCTCACGACGATACTATGCTCCAGCGCTCAGTGCGAGCCAGACACCGACGACTTTCTCAAGCGAGCGCCCTAGCCTCTGGAGTCTAGCTCCTGATAGACCCGCTCAAACTGGCCAACTTCTCTCTCCCAGCTATAGCGGGCCAGAAGCTTCTCCCTGGCTTTGTCCCCCAAGTTCTTTCGGAGAGTGTCATCCCCCATCAAACGCAGGACCAGCTCTATGAACACCTCGTCCACATCCTCGCTTAGCAAGATCTCCTCACCATCACTGAACTCCAGGCCTTCAGCCCCAATCTCGGTAGACACAACCGGTCTGGAGCAGGCGGCTGCCTCCAATATCTTCAGCCGAGTGCCCGAGCCGCGATCCATCGGCACTATCACGATATCCGAAGCCGACAGGTAGTCAGCCAAGTTGGGTGACTCGTCCTTTCTGCTGGTTACAAATCCGGTGAAAAACAATCGGTCCCTCTCGTACTTGAGCAGATGCTCGTAGTTCTGTCCGACGATCATGAACCATGAATTGGGATACCTGGAAGTGACCACGGGGTAGATCCGCTCCGCAATATACTGTGCAGCCACCGCATTGTGAAGAGCATCCATCTTGCCCACGTAGGTCAAGACCATATCCTCTGTCCCTATGCCCAGAGCATCTCTTACTATCGTCCTTCCGGCCGCATCATACCGAAAGACCTCTTCATCAGCGCAATGGTTGATTACGCGGACCTTTTCGTCAGGGAGCCCGTATAGATCCACCATGTGTTTCTTGTCCACCTCGGACACAGCCACGACCCGGTCGGCCACTTTGCACGCAGCTCGTTCCAACCATTTCAGAACATAGGTCACGTAGCCAGGAGCCTCAAACTTCACCTGCTTGACGTACTCAGCATTCTCCTGCACCAGGACGAGAGGTTTCCCAAACCGTCGCTTCAGCGAGTATCCGGGGAAGAAGGTGTATAACACCTGACATTGAATGATATCAGCGTCTATCTCTTGCATCATATCATGCGCAGCCCGGTAGTAGTAGGGATTGAGCAAGAAAGACTTGTACTGCAGTCGATCAAAGCCGCTCTGGGGACAGTACCGAATGGTGAGGTTGGGATGGGTAATATCGATCGAGCCACCCTGAGAGAAGACACGGCTCAGCAGCACGCCCAAGACGTGGTGCGGAGCAAGGTACCTGACGATGTGATAGATATTCTCACTATTTCCATCGACAGGAGGGAAAATGTCACACGGGGATAGGACGAGTATCTTCCTCACTTGCTGCTAGCCCTCTTCTCGACTCGCTCTTCCCGGATTCTCCATGGCCCTTGGCGGTCAGCCGTATGGTGCAGGAAATCCTCGAAGTGCACGATGTGGATGGAACAGTACTTCAGACCAAGGCTGTGCACATCTCCGACGAGTACGCTGGCCTTGCTCACGCCCGTGGCTTCCAAGGACGCATCCGCACTCCTGATCGCCACCGGGGGAAATCGTCCCTTAGACCGTGTCAACGTGTTTGCTCAACACATGGGTGGTAAGGCCTTGGCCACACCCTATGTCCAGGCAGCTCGTCGGGCTGAAGCCGTCTATCCCTTTCACCGCCAGTGAGACGATATGATGCTCAGAATACGCCTTGATCGGGCGCTGAACCTCGTAGGGCGCGAAGTCAAGATCCCCGTACAGTTGATCGAAGGTCTCCCTTTGAAGCTGCTTGAAACCCTTGCCCTGAGGCTGACCTATGAAACCCCCTTGCACTCGCACACGCGTCTATACGACCAGGTCCTTGTCCTTGAGTTCCTGATCCACCACATGAAACCGGTCGGCGGCCTCCTGTTCTCTCACCCAATCGATGAGGTCTGAGACGCCTTCCTCGAAGCCCACCGAGGGGGCAAACCCGAGCGCCTGTTGGATCTTCCCTATGTCGGAGAAGCAGTGTCGAATGTCCCCCCTCCGATACTGGCCCACAACCATGGGTTCGATCTCCCCATCCGCGAGGTTGTCTGTGAGTACCCGAGCCACCTCTAGAATGGTCATTGGCCTACCGGTACCCACGTTGAATACCTCGTAGTCGGCCTCGCCACGCTCCATGGCCAGCAGACTAGCCCGTACGACATCGTGTACATGTATGAAATCCCGGCTCTGCAGTCCATCCTCGTAGATGACCGGTGGCTGCTTATTCAGAAGACGAGAGGAGAAGATGGCCGCCACCCCAGTGTAAGGGTTTGACAGCGCCTGCCTTGGTCCGTAGACGTTGAAGAACCGGAGAGCCACCGTGGGAATACCGTATGCTCTGCCGAAGCAGAGGAACATCTCCTCATGGTCCCTCTTGGTGACCGCATATATCGAAGTGGGGTAGAGCGGCTTGCGCTCGTCGGTTGGCAGCGGGCGCGCCTCATTGCCACACTGGGGACACCGCATCTCCCACTTTCTCTCCCGCAGCTGTTCGTCAGGGCGCAGGTGGGGATATACCACACCGCACTTGCCGCATTCGTACTTGCCCTCACCGTAGATGGACATCGAGGAGGCCACGATCAGCTTCTCAACCTCATGTTCTTCGTTAGCCAGAATGTCGAGCAGGTTTGCCCCACCAAGCGTGTTAGCCTCAACGTACCGGGAAATCTCATACATCGACTGGCCAACGCCAACCGCAGCAGCATAGTGGAAGACCACCGAGATCCCGTTCAACGCCTCTGAAAGGGCACCCCGATCACGGACATCGCCGACCACCAGCTCCGCCGCTGGGTTCAGATACCCAGGCACTTCCCGCCTCGGTCCGTGGACCTGGAGCTCCAGACTGTCGAACACCCTCACGTGGTAGCCCCTCTCGGCGAGGGCATCCACCAGGTAAGAGCCTATGAAACCGGCACCCCCCGTGACCAGGACGCTACCGTCATGACTCATGTTGACTCCTCTTCCAAAGCACCCTCACGCAGCCTACTCGCTGGCGCTGGCCGAGGCGCTCGATTTGCCGCAATGTTATCATACCCACCTTGTGGTAGCAACCCTATGCACGTGAAGCGAGGACTTCCTCGTACACCTCCATCGTGTTCTGTGCGATACCCTCCCAGGAGAAGAGAGTCGATAATCCCGCAGCGCCTTTAGCCAGCCGTTCGCGCAGCTGAGGCGATGCGGCCACTTGCGAGATCTTGTGGGCGAGAGCTTCGTCGTCGTCGGGCAGAACCAGGCCCATGTTCTCATTCTCGACGATCTCAGCCACCTCCACTCGGGGATAGGTACTCACAATGGGCACGCCATGGGCAAGGGCAGCCATCAAGGTCCCCCGTCGAAACGACGCTCCATCCCGATAAGGTAAAACGCAGATGTCGGATGACCAGAAGCCGGCCGTGACCTCAGGTGCATCAACATAGTCGGTCCAGGATACATGATCAGCGATATCCAACTCGTCGATGAGGACCTCCATCTTCTGGACGTAGGCAACGTTGGTGGGATCGCTGGACCCGACACGTCCCCCTATCATCAGCAGTTTCACCCTCTCGCCAGAGGCCACGAGTCGGCCCAGAGCTCGGAACAACGTTTCACCCCCCTTGCTCTCGTTGAGAAAGCCGAAGTAGCAAAGCAGGGTCTCTTCTGGGCGCACACCCCATCGCTCACGCCACTTCTCCCGATCGTAACCGGGCGGCGCTTGCGGGTCTATGTTGCTGCCAATGGGGAACAGATGTAGGCTGCGCGGTGCATATGCCTCCGCCCCCGAACGATCTTCGACATTGGTGACGATAGTCGCATCGCTACCTCTCATCAAAGCGCTGGTGACCCAGCGTCGTACGGGGCCAGCCTTCGGGAACAGGTAGGGCAGTTTCAAATCGTGGAAAGTGGTGACAATGCCAGGCCTCTCCCTGCGCACGCGCAGCCTCCACGGCAGAAAGTTGACGGCGGGGTGCATCTGGTAGGCGGCAGTCTGGTACTGGACATTGAGAATCTCAGAACTCGTGTGTCGCAGTACCCCGCTGACTTGGGACCAGGAGGAGAAGTCCCAGCGCTCCACGACCGGAAACAGGGTCAGATGCAGGCCATTCCTTCGAATGGTCACACCGTCATGAGAGCTTCGAGGAGCCGTCGAGGACTGGCTGGCTCTGACTGAGGATACGGCGCTCACCGTGGCACCCAACCCGTTCAGCGCCAGTCCTATCTCGCGCGTGAAGTCTCCCACGCCGCCCTGCATGGGCGGGAACTCCCCGCTCAGGAGACACACTCTCATGCTACCTGAGACCAGATCGCAGAACCTGCCAGTAGGCAGCCACACGCTGCCGGCGGAGAGGACGTTTGTGACCCACAAGCCATTTGAGACCCTCGACGATCATCTGCCAGAGATACGAGGCCAACAGGAAGAACCGCAGCATCTCTCCTTTCAACCTGCCATGGTGCTTCTTGAAGAAAAGGACCTTGCTGCGCTGAAACTGGATATGCTGGACGGGAAGCACCTGTTCGCTGCTCTTGCCCACATGGTGGATCGCCTGAGCTGTCGGCAAGTAAACCACTTCCCACCCTCGCCTCTTGGCGCGATAGCACCAATCCAACTCCTCGGAGTACATGAAGTAGCTCTCGTCCAAGGACCCGACCTCCTCCAGGGTCTCCCGCCGAATGAGCAGGCAGGCTCCCACAAGCCAGTCCACGGCCTGGGTCTCATCATCGGACCTGTCCAATACGTAGTACCGCTCTAGCGTCCCGCTCTGGGCAAACCAGGATTGCAGGAAGGTGCTCTCCACGTAGGCCGTCCTCAGGTCGGGAAATCGGCGTCGTGACGACTGGACCTGCCCATCTGGATACAGAAGCTGGGGCCCCAGAGCGCCTGCCGTGGGGTGGTCGTCCATGTACGCCACCATCTCACCCAGCGCATCCCCCACTACCTCGGTGTCCGGGTTGAGGAGGAGAACATACCGAGCATCGCTCAAGGCTAGACCTTGATTGTTCCCTTTGGTGAAGCCAAGATTGCGATCGTTAGCTATTACGTGAATCTCGGGAAACGCCTCCTTGAGCATTTCTACACTGCCATCGTTGGAGTCGTTATCCACCACAATCACTTGGCAGGAAAGCGTCTGGCCTCTCCCAGAACTCAAGCTTTTGGTAACCGACTTCAAACAAGCGCGCAGAAGGTCTCTGACGTTCCAACTTACGACGATGATCGACAGGTCGTGAGCTTCCATCGCATCATCCTAGTGGCACAAACCCCCGAGTCTATCGGGGGTTTGAGAGGTCGTGATCCAGCTACAGCCCCAGCCAACGGTGCGTC
This sequence comes from uncultured Anaerolineales bacterium, assembly GCA_964347945.1. GTDB lineage: Bacteria > Chloroflexota > Anaerolineae > UBA7937 > B3-Chlor > CAYGAW01. Next base: position 45,766 of record CAYGAW010000213.1, on the reverse strand, counting down.
CAACAGCTCACCGCCGTCGCAACACCGCAACGCCGCGAGCCTCTGAGCGCCCCATCACTACAACCTTCGCTCCAGAAGGTAGTCGGCGAGGTCGAGCATTACTTGACGATACTTACTGGGAGACAGTTGGTCGATAGCCTGCTTGGACTCTGCTGTGAAGCGCTGGGCCTCCTCCCGAGCTAATCGGATGGCCGGCGAACTCCTCACCATGTCCACCAGAGTCCGGATCTTTTCCTCCCTCCCCTGCTGCTCCTTGAAGATGGACGGCAACAGATCGACTTCAGGATGCATCTCTAGGAAGAGAAGCAAAGGTAGAGTGATGGTGCCCTGGCGCAAGTCGCTCCCGATAGGTTTGCCCAGCTCCTGCTCATCACCGGTGAAGTCCAGGATATCATCGACGATCTGGAAAGCCATACCCAGATTGTATCCATAGTCCCGAAGCGCCCGCACGGTGGGTGGTGGCGCCCCGCTGAGTAACGCCCCGGATTCACCGGACGCGGCAAAAAGAGAGGCCGTCTTGCTGAAGATGCTCTGGAAGTAGTCCTCCTTAGTTCGTCGCCACGCTGCCTCAGCAAAGGCCTGCTTCAACTCCCCGCCGCAAATGGTCATCAGCGCTTGAGCAAAGATGCTTACTACGGGCACGCTCTGTGTCTCCGCGGCGAGGTCTGCTGCCCTGGCGAATAGGTAGTCTCCCACGAGTATCACCGCTCCAGTGCTGAGATCCACGTTGAGCGTGGGATTGCCTCGCCTCATGAGCGAGCCATCCAGCAAGTCATCGTGCACAAGCGTTGCGGTGTGAAGTAGTTCTACTGCGGCCGCCAAGAACAAGACTCGATCAGTGGCGTCGGAATTGTGCGATTTGGAGGCCAAGATGACCAGTGCAGGGCGGATGCGCTTGCCGCCGCTGTCCAACACATATCTCAAGACACCTTCAAGCCGGGACTGCTCCACCTCCACAGCCTGCCGCAGTCTCTCCTCGACTACCTCTAGCTCTTTACGTATAGGCTCCAGCAGAGATAGGATCTCCAATACTCACCTTCCTGAACGCTGAGTGACCACCGCCATAGGGCCTCACGATCTTACCAGTGCGCCCACGCCTGTCAGCTCGCTGGCAGGATGCATTCCTCGACGTGCCTCCGATAGGCCCTACTCCAACCTGAACACTCGACAAGCATTCTCAGTAGTAACCCGCGACACATCCTCCACCGACATGTCCTTGATCTCAGCTATCTTTTGCGCCACCAACTTCACGTTGGCCGGCTCGTTCCGCTTGCCCCGATACGGGTGGGGAGAGAGAAACGGGCAATCGGTTTCGAGGAGCAGCCTGTCCGCAGGCAGCCGACGTACTAGCTCTTGGAGCCGCGTCGCGTTGGGAAAGGTGACGGGACCCGCAACCGAGATATAGAATCCCAGGTCAAAGAGCTCTTCGGCCATGGTACGGTCACCGGAAAAACAGTGCACTACCCCCAGGGGCGGCTTCAGCCCGTTGCTAGACAGGCCAACAGCCTCCGCCCAACCTCGGACAATCCGCATGACATCTCCATGGGCCGCCCGGTCGTGAATCACCACAGGCTTTCCAGTGTCCGCCGCCAACTCCAACTGTTGCCTGAAGACTTGCCGCTGCATATCCCTCGGAGAGCGATCCCGATAGTAATCCAGCCCCGTTTCCCCGATGGCGACCACGTTGTGATGCGCGCTCAAATCCTTCAAGCTGTCCAACACCTTCGGAGTGACTCGAGACGCCTGATGAGGATGTACTCCCACGCATGCCCATAGACTCGCCTTGCCACCAGTGAGACCCACGACCTGCCGACTCGAATCGAGATCAAACCCCACTGTCACGATGCGAGTCACACCTTCGCTCGCCGCCCTATCTAAGACCTGCTCTCGATCCTCGTCAAACTGAGAGAAATCGAGGTGTGCGTGAGTATCAACTAACGGAGCCTCCATTTGACTTCCTCAGTTCGACGTCAGTACTGTCCCCTCTGATACGAGGCCACGTGGCCCCGCTGCGCACTGCCTTCCAGGTGGTACAGTACCACACCATGCCCTCACGTCGACCTCTTCAGCGAAACCACGTCCGCCTCAACCATCATCTCTACCAGTCCCTCGAAAGTGACACTCGGCTCCCACCGCAGTTTCGCCCGAGCCTTTGCCGAGTCCCCCACAAGCTGGTCAACATCAGCCGGGCGCAAGAACCGCTCATCAACCCTGACGTACTCCCTGTAGTCAAGATCCAGCAAGCCAAAGGCAACCTCCAAGAGCCTGCGCACCGAGTGGGTTTCCCCACTGGCGACGACGAAGGTCTCTGGCTCGTCCTGCTGCAGCATCAGCCACATCGCGCGCACATAGTCGCCAGCGAACCCCCAATCGCGCTGAGCATCCAGGTTGCCCATGAGCAGTTGGTCCGCAAGACCCTGCTTTATTCTCGCCGCTCCGTGACTGACCTTCCGTTCCACGAACTCAAGTCCCCGACGCGGAGATCCATGGTTGAACAGGATTCCCGAACAGGCGAACAACCCGTAACTCTCCCGGTAGTTAACAGTAATCCAATGTCCGTAGACCTTTGCCACTCCGTAAGGACTACGGGGATAGAAGGGAGTGTTCTCGTTCTGGGGCACCTCTCGTACCTTGCCGAACATCTCGCTGCTCGATGCCTGGTAGAATCGTGCCTCCGGGGCCACCATGCGCATCGCCTCTAGCATGCGCGTCACGCCCAAGGCGGTGAACTCGCCGGTCAGGACAGGCTGCTTCCAAGATGTGGGCACGAAAGACTGAGCAGCGAGATTGTAGATCTCATCAGGCTGGTGCTCTTTCATGATGTCAACCAGGGATGTCTGATCGAGGAGATCACCTTGGACTAGAGTCAGCCCATCCTGAATATGCTTAATACGCTCGAAATTGGTGGTGCTTGTACGACGCACCATGCCGACGACCTGATACCCTTTCTCCAGCAGAAACTCCGCTAGATACGAACCGTCTTGGCCAGTTATGCCCGTTACCAGCGCTTTCTTCATTGGCTTTCCTCGAGATCCCCCCGGATTCTCTTCCGCCAGTAGTTCAACACGTCGAGCAGACTCTCCTGAAGGTCAATGGTGGCTCGCCAACCAGTCTGCTCGCGGAACTTGCTGCAGTCGCATATGACAATGGGTACATCGGAGGGCCTAAAGCGCCCTTCATCTCGTTCAACATCGATCTCTACTCCACTCATGCCCAGTAGCATGTCCAGTACTTCGCGGATGGAGTAGGCTTTCTCCGCCCCCAAGTTGTACACGTCCCCCGCCTCTCCGTGTTCGAGAGCCAGATGATATGCGCGAACCATGTCTCTCACATCGGTGAAGTCACGCCTTGCGTCCAGATTGCCCACTTTCAGCTTGGCCTCATGCGAGCCCGCTTCAATCTCGGCTATCTGCCTCGCGAAATCGGAGGTCACGAAGGCAGGACTCTGGCGAGCACCAATGTGATTGAACGGACGCACTCTGACAATGGGCAGATTGTGACTGGCGTAGTACTGATAGCCAAGCATGTCTTGGGCGATCTTGCTTACTGCGTAGGGACTGTACGGCCGCAGAGGCGTCGCCTCGGTGATCGGCAATTCATCGGGGGCAATCAGGCCATACTCATCGGCGGAGCCCACGATCAGTATCCTGGGTCTGGCGCCGCTCTCAAGCAAGGCCTGAAGCATATTCAGCTGAGCACGGATGTTGTTGGCAAGAGTCTGCCAGGGGTCCCGCCAGGAGACAGGAACGAACGCCTGAGCCGCCAGATGAAAGATGTAGTCAGGCTTCGTCTTTGTCAGCACATCTGATGCGACTTCGGGCTGTGAGATGTCGCCCAAGACGAATTCGATGTCCCTCTTGATGTGAGCAATGTTTCTATCGTTGCTGCTGATGTCGGTCCCAAGAACCTCCAGATCGGTGTGGGCGATCAAGTACTCGGCCAGGTGGCTGCCCGCGAAGCCAGTGACCCCGGTGATTAGCGCCCTCAAGTCACTCTCCCAAGTCGGTGTAGCGTCAATCCAAACTATTATAACCCAACTTGGTGCCCAAGTAAAGCGTACCGCCCAATTACCAGACTGACAACTCTCCCCTGGCTAGGCCAGCGGTGAAGTCGTATATGTTATCCAGCTCCCTGGCCATGACCCCCTCAACATCGCCCTTGATGGAGTCCAGGCTCACGCCCTTGACCAGACTCAGTTGGGCTGACGCGATCAACGGCTCATGGATGGGGCGCCCAATCTGGCTGCACAGCCAGACATACACCTCACGGATCCCTGACACCTCATCGTAGATCTGCCCAGCTACGCGGTGAGTCAAAAGAGTGTAAATCTTGCCCACGTGGCTGATGGGGTTCTTCCCAGCCGCAGCCTCCGTGCTCATCGGACGGTTCAACGCGATTACGCCATTCACCTTGTTTCCTCGACCCACCTGACCAGAATCCGCGCCCTCGGCCGACGTCCCGAGAACCGTGAGATACGTGCCTTGCTCTCCTCTAGACTTGTCATCCAGAGTGTTGATATCCACCGCCACCTTGTCGAAGTTGAGTCTCTTCCGGTTCACAAAGTCAAGCGCTGCCTTCCTGATCTCCTCCTTGCTCAAGAAGTACGCTTCAAGATTGCCGACGAAGCGATCCACAAAGGCTATGGCTATGGTGAGAATCAGCTCCCGGTTGCGACGATACCCCATGACCTTGATGTCCTCACCAGATTCCGGATAGGCCTCCTTGAACTCAGCAGAATTGAGATATCTCTCCACGCTGAGGACTATTCTCTCCGTCTCCGTTAGCGGCGCGTAGCCCACAGCCGCCGAAGTATCATTGGCCCCGATGACCTCCCGGTCAAAGATGTCGGTCAACTCGGGCGATCCTTCCTTGATCTCGTTCTGATAGACCACATGCTCATCTGGGTCCACAAAACGTAGATTCTCGCTCAGCCACCTCTTGGCTGTCTGTTCAGCGATCTCACCAACTGCCACCCGCTTCTTGCCAACCTGATAGATGGCCCGGTCGCCAAACACGAGCCTCATCGGTTCGTCCACGACCCCGCCGCCTATCTTGGGAGAAGTCCGGCCTGCTACCAGCAGTCCTTTGTCGATGTTGTGGTGCACGATTCTGCCGAACGTGTCCATGTACTCTCTGCACAGCGCCACGGAGATGTCCTCCATGATCGCGTCACAGATGGAGTCGGGGTGCCCAACCCCCTTCCTCTCCACGAGTTCCACCTGCTGTTCTTCAACGGGAACCATATCCAGGCTCTCTACGGTGATGTTTCTCATCTGCTTCACACCTCCTAGTCTATTGTCGTTCACGAGTGAGGGATGTACCCCAGTGCCCTACGTTCCTGCCTCCCAGGAAGTGAGGTACTCCTCTTGCTCAGCGGTCAGGGTATCTATTTCCAGTCCTGTGGCGGCAAGCTTCAAACGAGCTATCTCACGATCTATCTCTTCCGGCACGGGGTAGACCTTCTTCTCCAAGGCGGCTCCTTGTTTGACCAGGTACTCGATGCCCAAAGCCTGATTGGCGAAGGACATGTCCATGACGGAGGCAGGGTGACCTTCAGCGGCAGACAGGTTCACCAGTCGTCCTTCTCCAAGTAGCGAAATGCGACGCCCATCCGCCATGAAGTACTGATCAACATGCGGCCGCGGCTGACGCACCTCGACCGCCAAGTCCTGCAACCCGGGGATATTGATCTCCACATTGAAGTGCCCGGAGTTGGCCAGGATCGCGCCATCCTTCATCACCTCAAAATGGTGTTTGTCGATGACATTGATATCCCCAGTGGCAGTGATGAACACATCGCCGATCCTGGCTGCTTCCAACATGGGCATCACACGGAATCCATCCATCACAGCCTCCAAGGCTCTCAAGGGATCGACTTCGGTGACTATGACATTGGCTCCCATACCGCGCCCCCGCATGGTGATGCCCCGCCCACACCAGCCATAGCCAGCCACGACGAGATTCCGGCCCGCCAGCAAGATGTTCGTCGCTCGCAATATCCCGTCGATAGTGGACTGGCCGGTGCCATATCGGTTGTCGAAGAGATGCTTGGTCAGAGCATCGTTCACAGCGATGATCGGATACCGGAGCACTCCCTCTTGTGCCATGGCTCGGAGACGGATGACTCCAGTCGTCGTCTCCTCCGTGCCTCCGATGACACCGTCAATAAGATCTGTTCTCTCTTTGTGTAGGGTGGACACGAGGTCTGCACCATCGTCAATGGTAACCTGAGGGCCGTGCTCCAGAGCCGCTCGGATGTGTCGATAGTATGTCTCGTTGTCCTCCCCTTTGATGGCGAAGACTGGCATTTCGTCGTATACCACCAGGGATGCAGCCACATCATCTTGAGTGGAGAGAGGGTTGCTCGCACAGAGCACGAGGTCTGCTCCCCCGGCCGCCAGTGTCTTGGCCAGGTTGGCCGTCTCCGTCGTCACGTGGAGACAGCCGGACAGCTTGATACCCTTCAGGGGCTTCTCCTTCTCAAACCTCTCCGTTATGAGGCCGAGCACCGGCATCTCCTGAGCTGCCCACTGAATACGCAGCCTTCCCTGGTCCGCCAACGATCTGTCCTTCACGTCGTAGCCTTCAGTCATACGGTCACTCCTTCTCCAGTATTAACCTGCCACACCACCCACTCACCCTCTGTCTGAGTGGCCCACGCCTCCCAGCGCCGCGCCCGCTCAGAGAATCTAACAATGTTCGCGCGCCAACACTTCCCTCAACCACGTACCCACAGGCGCCCTCGCAGGCCTCCCTTCCGAGTTCCCAGGCCTTCGAGGAATGGGCAATCGATACGAAATCCTAGACGCTGGTAGATCTTGAGCGCCGGCTTGTTTGCCTGCTGCACGCTCAACACAACATCGAGGGATTGAGAGATCAGCTCCTCTACCACAGCGCTGGTGCACACCGTGCCGTAGCCCAGACCTCGATAGGCAGGATGCGTGTAGACATTCCCCACTATTCCCAGGCCGTACGTACGAGAGATCAGGTGTGTCCCCGCCGTGGCCACCAGCCTGCCGTCCTTCTCTACCCCGTAGAAAACACCTTGGTCAACCTGATACGGTGCGAAAGCGACATCACCCCCACGGCGGTACAACTCCTGCAAGCGGTGCACATGTCCCTCCCCAAGGCGAATCACCGGCCCGTCCACCGGTCTGAAGTCTTCGCGAGCAAGAACCATTCTGAACATCTGGTCAATCGCCGGCAGGGAGTAGAATCTCCGCAGTACAGTGAGGTGGTCTGCCTTGACGGCGAATTGGGCTCGCTGTGACTTCAAAGCGCTGTCAAGGATCGCAGCGAGGCCTTCTGCGACCCCCATGACAAAGATCCGATCCGGAGGCAGACCCATGAAGCGAAGACAGAGTGTGGCCATCTTCCCGTCCTTCATAGCTGCGTACCATTCACACTCCTTCCAGAGCGCCGGCTCCAGATCTCCAATGGCATACGCGCCATAAAGCCGATCCCGCTGCAGGAAACGGTAGACATCACCTTTGGCCTCGATCCTCTTGACGGAAAAGTCCATGCTACGTCACTACGTACCTACGCCTCATCTCTCGGGAGACGCCTGCTGTCAAGGCCAGTGCCCGTTCCGAATCCTCAAGAGACAGGGTCCCCAGGCCACAGCAAGGACTTACCAGTGAAGCTCCCAGCAGGTCGTCTAGAGCTATGCCCTTCCTCACCAGCAGCTTCATTGCCTGGTGCAGCCTGTCGACAAGACTCTCCATTGTCTCGTCAGCTAGCTTCTCCACGTCCCGGGGCACTATGCCCCACGCTATGATTCCACCCCGCTGCAGGAAGTCGCGTACCTCTCCAGCATACAGCGACAAAGACTCTGAGTACTCGTATGTGTCGAAGCTCAGGATATCAACCGAGGTGGAGAGGACAAGCGACCAGTCTGTGTTCCCGCAGCAATGAATCCCCTTCAGACCCCGGAGCCCCCCCAGCACCTCCTCCAGGAGGGCTAGCACTTGATCTCGCGTCACTGGTACGTAGGCCGAACCGAATGACGACATGTATGGCTCGTCAACGAGCATGATCGTCGTTGGATGGAGCCGACGGAGTCTTGCCTCCTGCCAGGCGGCCTTCAGTCTCAGGTGCTTGGCCACCGCGTCCGCGAGCACTTCGTCGTAGAGGACAGGCCGCCGGTCTTGATCAACCACGGTCAGGCCCCAGCTGACAGGCCCCGTCACCTGCCCCTTGACTGCCCGGCACGAATCGCATGCCACTTGGAGCCAAAGGGCCAAGCCTGCTGCGTAGTCCGCGCTGACCTCATAGGCATCCACATCGTTCTCCAGGTAGGCGCGGTAGAGACGCTCCAAGTCGGCACTCAAGTCCTTGGTCCTGTCAACGTAGATGCGATTCTCCTCCCTCACGATCCCCGGAAAGCCCGCACTGAACTGGACGTACATATTCTCAAGATAGCTTCGCTTCGGCAATTGAGGCCAGCCCGGCAGCTCGGCGAAGTGCGTCATGATCAAATCACACGCCACTTGCGCCTCGGTATGAGGCAAGCTGCCAACAGTCATAGGTAGCAGCTGGGGCTTGAATCGCGCACTCATCCCACCCCCCATTGCCCAGGCATCAGAGCCTGTTCTCCTCCACAACGATGCGCAGCGCCTTCGGGAAAGGTGGATAGACGATTCCGCCTTCTGTGATGATGCCCGTCACATACCGAAAAGGTGTAACGTCGAAGGCAGGATTGGCCACCCCCACGCCCTCAGGGGCGATGGGTTGATCGCGAACACGAGTCACCTCTCCCGGATCCCGTTCCTCTATCGGGACCTCTTCTCCCGACTCGATACTCAGATCTATGGTCGAGGTTGGTACCACAGCGTAGAAGGGGACGCCGTTCTCCTTGGCCACCACTGCCAGCTTGTAGGTGCCAATCTTGTTGACCACGTCACCGTTGGCCACGACTCTGTCGGCTCCCACGAAGATGATGTCCACCTTGCCTGCCTGGATGAAGTATCCCGCCGCGCTGTCTGCAATCAGAGTCATGGGAATACCTTCCTGCATCAACTCCCAGGCTGTCAGCCGGGCACCTTGAAGGCGAGGGCGGGTCTCATCTACGAAAACGTGGAGCCTCTTTCCTTGTTTCCATGCTGTTCTGATGGGAGCCAAGGCTGTACCGTAATCGACCGTGGCCAGGGCGCCGGCGTTGCAGTGAGTCAAGATGTTGTATCCGTCTTCTATCAACTCCGCCCCATGACTGCCCATGCGCTTGTTGACTTCCACATCCTCGTCGGCCAAGGCCTCTGCTTCAGCGACGAGGGCTTCTCGAATCTCTCGGGTGTCTCTGAGCGTGGGCTCTGCTGCCTTGCGAAGCATCCTGTCCACTGCCCAGAAAAGGTTGGAGGCAGTGGGACGAGTACTGCGCAGAACGTCACCTGCCTCTTCCAACTCGTCCAACAGCTGAGCTCTGGCCTGTGCGCTACTGTGGACCGCGGCCAGAGCCACTCCGTAGGCCGCCGCAGCTCCTATGGCGGGTGCTCCTCGGATGTACATCTCCTTGATGGCTCGAGCCACATCGCGATAGTCAGTGAACTCCGCCTCCACGTATTCATGCGGCAGCTTCCGCTGATCTATCATTCGTACGACGCCATCACGCCATTCAATGGTACGCATCGCGCCACCTCAAATCTCTCTAATACCGCAGCAGGCCAAAAAAAATCTCTCCGCATCGGAGAGAAAGCAAGTACGGCTTCCTCTCATCTTACCGATTTCGTCCCCTCTGTCAAACCCTCTGTCAGCCCAATCTCAGAGGACTCGACTTCCAAAGCAGGAACGAAACCCGCCGGAATTGGCACCGGAACCACGAACTGGACACAGACCTGCCATCACATTTCAGCTGGGCTAAGTGCAGGTCTCTTGCCCCTCCATGGAAGGTTGCCGGGGCTTCACAGGGCCGGTCCCTCCACCCCTCTGGATAAGAGTCCACGTCGTTTGTTAGCAGCTATCCAGCTCTTGAGTTGTTAATGAGCCCGTTTGAGCGGCCATAGCCAAGGGACCACCGTCCCTATCAAGGGCAAAAGATAACATAGCCAAGCTGCATTGTCAAATCCGCCATTCCCCGCGAGCCGTCGCTCGCTGAGTGAATTGCACAACACGGTCCCGGCAGGTCGGTCCACAAGAGTCCATCTCCAGTTCAAAGCCCTCACCACCTGTCCAAGACCTCTGGATTCACCGGGTTTCGAGGCATGCGGCCCTGCAGCGCAGCGACGAGATTCTCTGCGGCTATCGAGGCCATCAGGGTACGCGTGGCAATGCTGGCGCTGGCGATGTGAGGTACCACAACACAGTTGTCCAGCTTGAGAAGGGGATCATCGGCAGGGATTGGCTCAGGGTCCGTCACGTCGAGCCCAGCCCCTGCGATCTCACCCGAAACCAGGGCCTCATAGAGAGCATGCTGATCCACCACCTGCCCTCGAGAGGTGTTGACGAGAATGGCCGAATTCTTCATCATCTTGAACTGTTCGGCCCCAATCATGTGATAGGTCTCTGGGGTCAATGGGGTGTGCAGACTAATGAAGTCCGATTCCCGCAGTACAGTCTCCAGGTCTGCGTAGATCAGATTCAGTTCCTCCTCCAAGCTCGGTCGACGATCTATGTCGTGATAGAGAATCCTCATCTCGAAACCCGTCGCTCTCTTGGCCACGGCACTGCCTATTCGGCCCAGGCCTACCAGACCCAGGGTCGCGCGGTGGAGGTCGTATCCCAGACAAAGCATGGGCCCCCAGGTCTTCCACCTGCCCTCCCGAACGTAGCGCACGCCCTCTACCACTCTGCGGGCAACGCAGGCTAGCAACGTGAAGGTAAAGTCCGCGGTCGTGTCGGTCAGCACCCCGGGGGTGTGGCAGACCATTATGCCTCGCTCTGTGGCAGCCTGGACATCTATGTTGTCGTAGCCGATGGCGTAGTTGCTCACTACCCTGAGGCACGGCGAGGCATCCATCAAATCAGCGTCGATCGTATCCGTGAGCAGGGTGAGGAGGCCGTCCGCTTCTTCTGCCTCCCGGAGGAGCACGTCTCGGGGAGGCGGTAGTTCCTCTTGCCAGATCTTCACTTCGGTGAGGCTACGCAAGAGATCCAGTCCCCGCTTGGGTATCCGTCGGGTTACGTACACCTTGGGTCGCTGGGCCAAGATCTACCCCCTTCTTGACATACCGCCACAGTTAGAATAGGATGACGACAGTACCCGACATTATAGTAGCACCCACAGAGCAAGTCAATTCCCTGTCCGTTGCCTGCGAGCGCCATGAATGAGACACTATCCCCCGAGACGATCAGCAAGGGTTTGACAACCCAAATCCTCGGGCAGGACATAGTCTACTACGAAGCTATCGGCTCCACCAACGACGCAGCTAAGCAATTGGCAAGGCAAGGCGCGGCTGAAGGCACCTTGATCGTGGCCGATCATCAGACAGCAGGCAAGGGACGCCAAGGGAGGACATGGATTGCTCCTCCGAGCAGCAGCCTCCTCTTATCCCTCATTCTCTACCCCTCTCTTACGCCATCGCAGCTTCCGCGCCTCACCATGGCCGGCGCCCTCTCTGTGGCCCAGGCCATTGAAGAGTTCAGTGAGCTATCAGTCCACTTCAAGTGGCCCAATGACATCCTACTCAGGAACAAGAAGGCTGGCGGCATACTGATCGAGGCTGGCACGAGTGGCGAAACTACGGACTACGCCATCGTGGGCCTGGGCCTTAACGTGAACCTCGATGTACGGCAGATTCCCGAGCTAGCCGACACGGCAACGAGCATATCCCTGGAACTTGGACGCAGAGTGTCTCGCGTGGACTTGCTACGGCTGTTCCTCAAGTTCATGGAGGCAGAGTATCGGCTGCTCGAGCACGGAGAATCGCCACATGACAGATGGGCTGCCCGACTACCGATGCTGGGCCAGAGAGTGAAAGTGGCTACGCCCTGGGGAGACGAATCAGGCCGCGCCGAAGGGGTCGACGCCGAAGGGGCGCTTATCCTCCGCCGTGACGACGGCACAGCAGCCTACATCACGGTGGGAGACGTCACATAGGGCCTCAAGGCTACAGCACCATCTCCTCTCCCCGCTCAGGTACTCGAACCTCTGTTCCCTCGCCCTTGAGATTGGATATGCACAGGCTCCCAAGATGGAGTGGTCAACTGGAAAATGGCGCAACGGGAGGGAACTGACTCTGTCTGGAAGAGAATCAATGGTGCCAGCTGCAAATCCTTACTCGTGGCCGGAATGCCGTTCTAGAATCTTGCAGCGGGCTCAGCCCCTGGCTGTCCGTCAACGAACAGGAAGGGACGTCGTTTGCCCGTCTTGGAAGCCTTGAGTACCCCGCTATGGGGCTCCCTCAGATTGGCGTAGCAGACCTCGCTCTCGAAGTCCGCCTGCCTGCTATGTTGCATAACCTTGAAGATGAAGGCTGTCACGAGGGTAGAGTAGATGGGGATCTCGGGGTCAAGGAAGGAAACGTAGCTGCCGTGATCAAGATGGGCATGGGACAGGAGAACGCCATCGAGACTCGTTCGGGCAGAGTGAGGCTCTGCGCGCCGTGGCTGCCAGAAACCACCGCTCGGTGCAGGATCCTCACGGTAGATGCCTTCCAGCGGTGGCAATAGCCCCACACAGAGGACGTTGGGCAGACCCACACCGGCCGTGGCTTCAGGTATTCCTCAAGGTAGTCGTATCTGCGTTGGATGAGGTTCCGAAGTCGAAGGAGAAGCGGACAGCACTGTCTGGTACGACGATCTTGTTGCCGTCAATCTCGTTGACGCCGCCCTAGCACGTGATCCTCACCATGGTGAGAATCACCAATCGAGGTTCGCTAGTCTGTCAGGCTTGCCTGGCACCTCGTGACAGCCCCTGCAACGCGCCTCGTACACCTCGCTAGCCCCCACCAGGATGATCGGGTCATCATAGGAGGCCGGTCGGCCTTCAATGAGTCGCTGCGTGCGTGTGGCCGGGGCACCACAGACTACGCAGATGGCTTGAAGTTTGTCCACGACCTCCGCTTCGGCCATCAGGGGTGGAACGGGCCCGAAGGGCTCGCCTCGGAAATCCTTGTCCAACCCGGCGACGATGACCCGCTTCCCACCGTCAGCCAAGGTATTGCAGACATCCACGATGCACTGATCAAAGAACTGGACCTCGTCCACGATCACCACCTGGGTGTCTGGATCCACCAGATCGAGGATCGCCCTCGCATGCCTCACGCTGATCGCGTCGAACGACACACCGTTGTGAGAAGCCAACTTCTCTACCTCGTACCGGTCGTCCAATGAAGGCTTGAAGACCTGCATCTTCTGCTTGGCGATCTGGGCTCGCCTAGCTCGGCGGATCAACTCCTCCGTCTTGCCGCTGAACATGCTGCCGCAGACCAACTCTATCCAACCGCTGTTGTAGCTCTGGCTGATTCTTCCCCTCCTCTCTCGCGCCTCCTCAGCCGATGCGCCAACGCAAAAGGGCAGGTCTCCCCTGCCCTTCCTGCTAGCCTACTCGCTACCTTCCCTACGCTTTCCCTTCCCTCGTTTCGAGGCTTTGCCAGAGGAAGCCTTGGGGGCTTTCTCGCCCTGGCTGCCCTCTGCCGCCTCCGACTCGTCTGTCTCAGTGGTGGAGGCCATGGCCTTGCCCAGTTCTTCTCGCCTTTCCAGCCTCCTCATATAACGTTCCACTTGACCAGCAGTGTCCACGATACGCTGTTCACCAGTGAAGAAAGGGTGACACGCAGAACAGATGTCGGTCTTGATCAGCGGCTTTGTGGCTCCAGTGGTGAAACTATTGCCACACCCACATACCACCCGAGCCTCTGGAAAATACTCGGGGTGAATGCCCTTCTTCATCTAAGCTGCCACCTCCGGATAAACGCTAACCCGCTTCTTGAGCCTGGAAGCACGCTCAAACTTGACGAGCCCATCAATGACCGAGAACAGGGTATAGTCCTTGCCCACCCTTACATTCTCGCCTGGATAGAATGTGCTTCCTCGTTGACGCACAATGATGGTACCGGCCCGGACCTTCTGACCATCGTACCGCTTCACGCCCAACCGCTTGCCGGCGCTATCTCTACCATTGCGGCTGGCGCCGCCACCTTTCTTGTGAGCCATGTTACCACCCCCAACTATGCCTTGGCGAAGCCCTTGGCTTTCAAAGATGCACGAACCTCTTCGAGAGACTTGGGGCCAAAGCCCCGCAGAGCAAGCAGCCCCTCGTCATCTGTCTTCAACAAGTCGTCCACCGTCTCTATTCCGCCGCCCCTCAGGATGCCAGTGATGCGAGATGACAGACCCAGATCCTCTATGGATACAGCCACTTCTGCAACGGCCTCTTCAGCGATGGTTGCTTTCGGCTCCTCCACAGCTTCCCTCGCCGTAGGCTCTTCCTCAGCAACGCCTGGACGGAGAATGCTCTCGATTCGCAGCCTGGTGTAGCCTTGACGGTGCCCTTGCTTGCGCTGATATCGATTGCCAGGCTTAAACTTGAAGACAGTGATCTTTCGGCCGCGGCCCTGCTCCACGACGGTGGCTCGCACCTTGGCTCCCTCCACGACGGGCGTCCCAATAACGATGTCGCCGTCGTCGGCCACAAGGAGCACATTACCGAGCTCAATCGTGTCACCGACCCCGGCAGGCATTCTGTCCATGTCGACGCTTTGCCCCGCTGAGACCCGGTACTGCTTCCCACCACTCTCTATGATGGCGTACATATGATCCTCCAAACACTCATTATAACAGCCTCGAAGGAACTTGTCAAAAACTACGAGTGCTTGCGCCAGGACATCGCTACGAGGTGGTAAGAAAGACAGTGGCCAAGTCTGGTGCCCCTCGGGCAGTAGGATGGGGGAGACACCTTGTCACATGGTAGCAGCTACTGCGGCAGACTTGGCCTACGGGGGGGACACGTTTAGCGCTGCGATTGCCCCACTGCGCTATCTTGAACCGGGTGATGCGGCCGATGACGACTCCAAGCCCCCCGATGAGGCCCGTAGAAAGGAGAATCCTCGTGAACAGCCCAATCACGAGGTGCGTGCCTCCACCCGGTCTGTTAGCTATTCTACGCCCAAAGGCCTCCTAGCTCAGACACGCGCACGCGATAGGTACCCTGTAATTGACTCTGCCGCGCTCCGTGCGCAGGACGCGAGGCGGTTTGGCAGAGCGATGCTGGCGGTGGCCTCGGAACCGCGGTAGGAAGCGGCATGCCAAGCCTACCTGCCGTCTCGCTTTCCTCCGATAACGATCCTCAACTGGACGGCAAACAGGAGTCCCACCAAGACGGCTGTAATCAGAAAGGCAGGCCAGGTGCGATAGTAGCCGACGTCAATTGCCGGGCGGCGCTCAGGCAGCCGGAGTATCGGAAGTCGGTCGGCGACGTCAAGCAACAGGATGTCAGCCAAGACGAAGGCCAGATTCGTGACCGCCAGCGCCCCAGGCAGAAGAGTACGTCTTCTGGTCCGCAGCGTGGCAACGAGGAACAAGGCCACACTGACGAGTACGAAGCCCAAGGCAGGTAGGAAAGAGCCCGGCGGACCTTCAAAGAAATCATTGATAGTTCTCGCCCAGGTTCCCAGCGGCGGCCGCAGGGAGACGTGCACGCAGTCCCAAGGTACCAACCAGCCTTCTGTTGCTCCCAACATGAAGAAGGAGATGAGAGCCCAGGTGCCGACCAGCAAGACTGTGCCACCAATAAACACGGCCCTGCCCGGGAGCTTGCATCGGACCATTGAGTAGACCCTTCGTATAGACATGTCACTTGGCACCTCTCCGAGAAATGGCATCCAACTGCTCGACCCAGTGAAGCTGCTCCGAGTCACACCACCTCACAGCCTCTTCCCGTTCCCAGGGAAAAGCGTCGTCGTGACCCAGGTTTTTCCCCAGTTCTAGCTATCTCTTGACACGTCACGCGCTCATAGGTCCGTCTGCACCTCCAAACCCCGGTGCAGCGTCGTAACCAGGCCATGAAGGCTGTTATCGCCCTCCAGCCTCCCTGAGTACTAGTAGCGCACCGAATTGGCGATCTCCAGCAGTTCCTCGAGTGGTAGCGTCTCCGAGTAGATGGTGATCTCCAGACCGTCAACCCACCACGAGACGCTGCCAGGATAACGATGTTGCCCTCCCATGATCTCCTGCACCCCCGGACTAGTTCCCATGCCAGGATGATCATTAATGGTCACCTTGCTAAAGACAGGAGTTTGTTGGGCGATGATGGCATCCCAATCGGGGGGTGAGTCCATCTGGTGGATGATCATTTGGCATCCATCGGAAAAGACAACGGCCACTGAGGTTAGCTCCGTGTATATCTCCTCATCCAGATCGAGAGGTGCCTGGACGGCAGAGACCCAGACCTCTTCTATTTCCACGCTGCGCGCGTCTCGCAGAGAGGTCGGCAGCGGGATAGCGAATGGCACTCTGGTCCTCGCTTCCGAGAGCGTAACCTTGTCGGCGGGATAGATTGGCCCTTCCCATGGCCAGTTCGGGACATCCGGAACGTGAACCTGGGCCTCGTCTCCGACCAAGCCATAGGGTGCTTGTTGGAGAAGATACCGGGCTCCAGCCACCGCCAGCACTACGAAGAGTAGGCTTGCTACCCAGTATCCAGGTGACTTGAAAAGCCATAAAAGGCGCTGATTCGTCATGGTCCGCCTCCTCACTGCCCTCATTATCGATTCGCTCATCTGCAACTCTCCGCTTGGTCTCCCATGGGCGCCTCAGTTGGAGTAGACAAAGAACTCATATGTGGTTGGGTGATAGGCGTAGTAGTAAGGGTCCGAATCGTGGTCATACCACGTTTGCCAAAGGCTGAAGTTGCCAGCCCAATCCGAGCGTTTCAGCTTCCACCAATGGCCCCCTCCGACATCGCATGACCAGTGTCGCTCCCTCATCGCTCCGGGTGTGCCCCTATCAAACGTAGTTGTGACCGTCTTCTTCACTACACCATCAATGACGAACCGCCACACCTTATCGGAGTGGTAGTTGTAGACCTTATACCTGTGCGTCGTGTAAGGAGTTAGTCCATCAAAATTCGCGTACTGTATCTGGCCATTGATCACCCAAGCGGCGAACCACCGAGGGCCCCAGGTGTGAGCTTTCCTCCAACCCAGCTCGACAAGATTCCATTGATCATAGAGGACCCAGTCAGAATGCACGAACCTAAGGTCATCTGAGTAAACGGAGGGATTCAATGTGTAATTCTTGCCACGTACACCGTAGAAGGTGACCGAGCCGCCCGTCCAGCCTCCAACCTCCCAGTCAACGGCGTAGCATCCGGCAGGGGCGGGAAGCGCAGGGCCGTCCCCTGCCGCGACTGGGCTTCCGGGGGCGGGCAGGCCGTCCACCCACAGGAGCATCAAAGTGTCGCCCTCCACGCCAAAAAACCAGTAGCTGACCCAGGTCAGACCTTCCTGAGAATAAGTGAGGCGCATCGCACTTCCTTGCACACCGTTGGCAGCAGCGAGGGACTGATCGAAGCCCGCCCCCTCTGCTCTCGCGTCCACCGCCAAACTACCTTCCTCGTGGAACCACTCCAGTTGCCGCTCGAGGGCTGTCGCTGCTTGGACCTCATCTCGGTATTGGTACACGACACTTAAGGCATAGGCACCAGCCTGCTTGCGTTGTAGCTTGCCTTGTAACGCACTATCCTGCAAGGTCAAGGGATACCATCCGCCGGCCACATATCCATCCAGGAATCCCTCGACCTGCAAAGGTATGTTGACGGGACACGGGGAGCCTGGAAAATGATCTGCTGTCAACTGCTCAGCGTAGTATGCCTCGCCATCCCGAGGCAAATCACTTCTCTGCAATACCCGCCCTGCCAGTGGGTTCTCCGGTTGTCCATGACTCTTGCCCGGCGCCGCCGAAGAAGCGCCAGTCAAAACGGATAGCACCAGGAACACAGCTGCTAACCATAGAAGTCGCTTTTTCATGTTCTATCCCGTAACGATGCCCCTCAGTCGCCAACGCCGCTGGGCTCAGGCGCAGGCGGCTCGATGGCGATGGGCTCGTTGAAATCGTAGAACCGCGTAGTGGTGTTCTGGGTAACCCAGCTCTCCTGCCCAGTGACGAGGTCGTACTCGAGCAGGCGTGCCTCAGTCTTCATCTGGCGGACGAAGTAGTCGTCTTTCCCCACCCAGAGCTCAACCCCCATACTCTGGCCCTTCATCAGGTTCACGACTTGCGGCGGCGGGGGATACTCGGCCCCCGCCTCCCATTTCGCCGTCCAGGCTTCAACATCAACGTTAGCACGGTAGTGGACGCAGTCGACACCTCCAATCTGCTGGTCCGGCAGCACCTCGAAGTCGACCAGGTGATGGAGCACTGCGAGTTCCTCAGCAATGGGGAGCACTACGCACGATTCCCGGCGTTCCCCCCCAGGCCAGTCCGCCTCATTTGGGGTCAGGACATAGCTCTGATCGCCAATCTGGATACACTCGTCCCAGGATCCAGTTTCGTTACGTACCTTCACTCGGTAGCGATCTGGCGCAGCGTACTCTCCCTCCGCGTACAGCGTGACGGTGTCACCCCCCGAGGTCCGGCTTGTGGTCCCCGTCTCTCGATACGACTGAGCTGCCGTGGTACCGACGACTGCTTTCCTGGTCACTTCCTGCAAGTCTGACCCGCTGCCACAGGCACCAACAGCCACTGTCAGAAAAAGGACCCCTCCCGTTATGACCCACTTGCGCAGGTTTGTCCCGTTGCCCTTTGACGATGCCATGTGACTGCGCCTCCACACTAACAGCCCACCGATTGCTCAGAGCGATGACTTTCAGATGCCCGCACAAACGCTACGGTGAGACGCTTCAGAAACAGCATACCACGAAATCCCCCCCTTGTCCCCAGGGAAAACCCTAGTTTTCAGTTTGAGACTTCCCTAGATCTTGCTATCTCTTGACAGGTGACGCCGTTATTGGTCCTCTGGAGCCAATAAGCCTCGCTCCAGCGCGATAGCCACGGCCTGAGTCCTGTTCGCGGCCCCCAGCTTGCCCAGAATGTTGCTGATGTGCCACTCCACCGTCTTGCCGGTGATATCAAGTTCTCGAGCTATCTCCTTGTTACACATACCGCGACAGACCAGCAGCAGTATCTGCCGCTCCCTTCGGGTAAGCTCCTCAATCATGATCTGACCTCAGGCCCTCGGAGCCACCAGACAGAAGCGAGGAGAAAAAACCCCACAATAGGAAGGACAACGGCTCCCTCAATCACTCACTACCCGTAGAACGACATCGCCGAACCGTCTTGCCGCGATCGCCGCAGAGCCATTGATGTCAAAAGTCGCGAGATGAGC
The DNA here is from genome assembly GCA_964347945.1 of uncultured Anaerolineales bacterium. Classification (GTDB taxonomy): domain Bacteria; phylum Chloroflexota; class Anaerolineae; order UBA7937; family B3-Chlor; genus CAYGAW01. The sequence continues at coordinate 26,508 of CAYGAW010000213.1, read as the reverse complement.
TCTAGCCGCCCACGCGGACCGAATGATGGGCGGGCGCCCCTGTGCCCCAGGCCTCCGCGGGATCAACGCAAGCGTCACCTCAATCGTGCAACTTGACAGGTTGCTCCACGTCTAGCCTCGCTGGCGCCAGGAGCACCCAAGAGTCGGCTTGGCAGGATCAACTAGGCTAGACAGCCTACGCTGGCCAAGAGACAAGAAAGCGCGACGGCGGAAACGGAGGGCTAGTTCAACTTGCGAGGAACGCCTGAGTTCGGAGGGAGCTCGAGCACCGGGGCAAGTACCATGGCTAGACCCCTATTCATGGTGTGGTGTCATCGCGGCTCGACATAGAACCTCATTGCCGTGCGTTTGCCCTCATTAACATACACTTCAATGAAAATGGGCACACAGATGATGGTAAACCCATCCGAAGCAAGGTATCCGCGGGCCACGGCTATGGCCTTCATGGCCTGATTGACCGCCATAGGTCCAATGGCCTGAACCTGTGCTTCATTGCTCTGACGGACCGAGGCAGCAATCGCCCCAGCCACCGCCGTAGGTTTTGAGGTGGTCGCCACCCTGATAATATCCAACTGCCTCCTCCCTCGACTGTGTCTAATCCTGTTGCGAACTCCATGAAGCTGCGGCGTCGCTGCTACGGGAGTGCGGCTTGTCAGCAGCCGCACCGTCTCCCCTCAATGCCCGCCCACTGTCCAGAGTGCCAGGGCGCCCTTTCTCACAGCGGCGCGCACAGCTCCTCGGCGAGCTGTCTCAGCTTGGAGACCCACAAACCCGTAATCGTCGGCCAATGGCTTGGCCATCGGCCAGTCATCGTCGACCGCGAGCCCACTCGGCCCGCACTCGTACCTGTACCACCTGCGATCTCAAGACGACGTTGAAGCGATTGCGGCAGCCTCGCCCGAAAGCTTGACTCTCTCTTCAAGCGCACTTCGCACTGCCCTTAGCAGTTCCGCCAGGGCAAAAGGCTTCTCAAGGCACCCGTCCGTGTAGTCTCGAGCGAAGAGGACGACCTCGCTCGCCGGATAGCCGGTCATAGCTACAAGCGCCGTTTCGGGGCTGGCTTGCTTGATCCTCATCATCAGGTCGCGACCATCGAGCCGATGCAGTCCAATGTCCGCTATGGCCAAGTCGAACCGTCCCGTGGACACGAGCCTCACGGCTTCGTCGCCAAGAGTCGTTGTGGTGACCTGATACCCCTCCCGGCTGAGTACCCGTCGCAGGAGATCGAGGATTACTTGCTCATCGTCAACCACCAGAATCTTCTGGCGCAACTCACGATCACTCTTCCTTGCAAGCGCGTTCATGGTCCCCCTAGTAACGTGTCTCCGTGCCCTCGGCTGCAGCACCCAGTAAGCTCGCCCGTGAACACTGCCCTCCCCGACTCAGGTCTGCCGTGCGGCACACCAGTCCTTGGCAGCCAGTGGGAGTCGCACGAAACCTCTCTGGAGAATGCTACGCACGAGCACGAGGGCCACTTAGTCGACAGAGGTCAAGAACAATCTGTTCATCAAGCCCCTGGGCTCGTAAGTTCTATGGTAGCCGTTGCCCCCTCTCCTCTCCGCCATCCAGGTATGGAGCTTCCGGGCATACTCCGTGACCGAATCGGCCTTGATCGCCTTTAGTATGTCCTGCTCCTCCGCATCAAGGTCGAAGTCGCTAAGGACAGTTGCGGCATCGGTCAACAATGTATGGCGGAACTTGCCATCTATGAGGGCTAGACACATGATGTTGTTTAGAGTGTGATCAGACATCATTCATCTCCTAGCGTGTTTGTGTCAAACTCAAGGGAGCCTTGCTAAACATGGCCGCCCGCAGGAAGAAGAACACCCCTGCTGCGATCACAAGGTCTCCCACGCTCACCGCAGAAGGGATGGGAAAAGGCCTGGGCAAGATCAGGATATCCGACAGAAACCACAGCCTCGTCTCCCCCGGCTCCAGTATGACGTTCTTCGTACGCGCCACCCGATACCCTGTCTCCAGCTGGGGCGCATAGCTATCGTGGCCTGTCTGGATCAAGGCTTCGGGAGTGATAGGCATGAAGCCACCGTTCAGCACTATCACAACGAAGTTGAGCAGCAGTCCCAGGCCGATAAGCTTCACTCCCTCGAGCTCACGGTTCTGCCAGATGACCACGAACAGCAGACAGTTAGAGACGATCAGGATCAGAGACCTGCTGCTCAGCAACCCTCCAGCTGTCTCGGCAGGGACGAAAATGAGGTAGGCCTGCATAAGAAAAGCGAGAGGGGCCAGCCATCCCCGCCTGATCTTGATCTGCGCAAGATCGCTGACCCTGCCTCCCGCCGCCATCAGCCCCAGCAGAAAAACGAGGCACAGGGCGATGAGAATCATTTACAAGGCCTATCCTCCTCCGCCGCCGTAGGCCGCCGGAGCGCCAGCAGCCGCAGCCAGTGCGATAAGGGTGATGACAAACCAAGCTATCTTGACATTCCGCGCCGTGAGATAGGATGCCAACCGCTTCATAGCAAAAAAACCTCCTCGCTCATTTTGATTAAAGTATAACGAGGAGGGTTTAGCTAATGTTTAGCTCAGATGCCAGCCAACAATCCTCAGTCGGCACCTGTCAGCAAGTCTTCGTACAGCTCGAGGGTCTCCGTCGAAGGTTCCGCTCCGAACTCTGCCAGCGTTCTACGCAGTTCTTCATACTGTCGTATCGCCGCAGCGTGATCACCCATCAGGGCAAGACCGCGGATCACCTGGCGGTGGATGTCCTCGCGCAGCGGATCCCTGTCTAGGAGGTTACGGTAACACTTCACGGCCTCCTCAGTCCTGCCCCCTTGATGATAGTGCCTCGCCAATTCCTCCACCGCCCGAGAGTATTGCCGCTGCAATGAAGCCCTTAACGACGTGGTCCAATCCGCATAGACGTCCTCCAGATAGTCCCCCTGGTACAGCGAGACTGCCTCCCGGAGGTATCGCTCCCGCTCCGATCCTCTTGCCTTCTCCGCCTTCGCCAAGGCCCTCTGGAACTCCTCGACGTCATACACGTGCACCCTTGACTCAAGCCTGTACGCCCCTCCCCGATAAGTGATGGCATCCGTCCCTCCGAGAACGCGCCGCACTTGAAAGAGGTAGAAGTGAAAGGTGCTGTGCGCCTTGGCCACAGACAAGTCTGGCCACAGGGCAGCTACTATCTGCTCTTTCGTCGCCACCGGGTGCGCCAGGAAGAAGAAGAGCATTCTCTTAGCACCCAGCCGAAGCTCTCGTGCTTCGACGGCCTTGCCATTCCGACGAATCACAGAGGAGCCCAGTCCGAGGAATTCAAGCGTCCCGGAGCTGGGCTCGTCTGGCGTGATCTCGGCGAGTTCTGTGGGAGGCTCGGTGCGCAACAGAAGGTTCCTCAGCCAAACCGCGTGTTTCGCCATGAGCCTCTCCCGGATGACGTACTCGAGCAAGGGACGGCTTCCCGTCCCCTCGTCCAAGAGTAGCGGGTCAAAGCCGGCGTGGGATAGGATGTCGAGGGCCATCTCGAGGTTCAGCACCGCCTCGCTCGCCTGGCGCTGAGAGAGCAGGACGCTGGCCAGATGGAACTGCGCCTTGGCCAGCTCTTGCTTGACGCCCAGTTTCTGGAGAATGTCGACGGCTTGTCGCAGCGTCCTCAGCGCCTGCTCGTCCCTCTCCCCCACGTGGAGTAGGATCCCTTGCGAGATCAGTGACCTCGCCACCTCCTGGTCCGAACCGTGCTCATAGCCCTTCTCCAGCGCACTGCGTATGAGATCCTCTGCCTTCTCATAATTGCCGAGCACCCGCTCCAGATTGCCCAGTGCATCTTGCAGGTAGTTTACCAGAAAGCCCTCGCTTGCTTCCTCTGCCAAGACCAGTGCCTCCTCATAGGCTATCTGTGCCGATGCGTACTCCCGCCTAGCGCGATGCACATCGCCTATGGTGGCCTGGGCATAGGCCTGCGGGCGCCGCAGTCCCATAGCCTGGCTCTCCTCCAGAGCCTCTTGAAGAGCGGTCAGCGCTTCGTCGAACCTGCCTTGGCGATAGTGACCAACCCCTATGTTGTTGAGAGTTGTGGCCAGGGGGCCCTTGGTGCCAAGCCGCCGCCAGTGAGCCAGAGCCTTGCGAGAGTAGTCCAGGAACTTCTCATCATCTACGGACAAGTGGATCGTGCCCATGTCGTGTAAAGTCATGGCGACGTTGTATTCGTCATCCAGGCGCTCGAAGCATCCTAGGGCTTCCTCGAGTTGCGCCAACCCTTCATCCAGCTGGCCCAGCAATCCGTAGCATATGCCCAGGTATCGATGGGCCAAGCCGACCACGGCGCCGTCCTGGTCACCGTCCGTCATGCGAAGCACTTCCTCAGCCTTGGCTATGGCTTGGTCATACTCCGCTCGCAGTCGATGGAGGTAGCTCTCCTCCAACACCGCCCTGACCGTTCCCAACTGGTCTTCTCTCTCCGAGAACCCCTCCATTGCCATCTCCAAGGCACGGATTGCCTCATCCAGTCGCCCCGAGTCGGTGAACACCTTGGACTGCCAGAAGTATATCCACGGTGAAGGGCTTGCTTTCCCCGTAAGCGACTCTGTCCAAGACAACAGGCTGCTCCACCTGCCTGACTTGAAGGCCCAGGCAGCAACAGTCTCGACCAACCTCCCGGCATGTTCATAGGCCTCGGCCTCTAGATAGTGCCTGATCGCCCAATCCCAATCCTCCTGTACCTCGAAGATGCTGCCGGCGTTGAGATGTAGATTGAGGTAGAGATCCGTCTCCTCCCGGAGCTTGGCTTGCAGGAATTCCTGGAAAAGCAGGTGGTAGCGGAACCAGTCCTCTCCATCGCCTTCCAGCCTTGAGACGAATAGGTTCTTGTCCTCCAGCAGAGTGAGCATTTCTGCCGAGTTGTCCAGCCCCAGTAGTTCGTCACAGAGCGCCGGGGTCATCCGCTGCAGGACAGAGGAACCCTTGAGGAAACTCTGCACCTCCTCTGCTTGGTGCTCCAATACCTCGCGCGCCAGGTAGGCAAATATCTGGCTATCATCCCCCTGCGCGCGCGCCATCGTCCGCAACAACCCCTTCCAAAGCGTATGGGTGGTAAGAAGAATCGCGGTAATCCAGCCCTCGGATTGCCGAGCCAACCTCTCGGCCTCCTTGGACGGCAGATCCAGATTGTGATTCTGTCGCAGCAATCTTTGAATCTCATCGGCGGTGAACTTCAGATCCTCGTTGCCTAAGCCCGCCAGTTCCTGATGAGCCATCAGCTCTATGATAGGAAGGCCTGGCGTCGTCGTCCTGCTGGCCAGCAAGATATGACAGTTCTCGGGCAGACGGCGAAGCAGGAAGCTCAGCAGGGCCGTCAGTTCGTCTGACTCGCCGGCGAGGTGGAAATCATCAATAGCCAGAGCGAAATAGTCGGGGATGATGTCGTAGATCTCATTTACCATAGCGCCCACGACGGGCCTCAGTCCCTCGGTTCGCACCCCCTCCTGCAATGCGGCCAGAGTCCTCCCGCCGAATTGCGGAAAACGTTCTCTGATAGAGGCCACAAGATATTCAAGGAACACTCTAGGATCGCGATCCGCCTGGTCGAGGGAATACCAACAGACCGGTAGGTCGGTGTCGTGGGCGTAGTCAATGAGAAGCGAAGTCTTGCCGTAGCCTGCCGAGGCGGAGATGAGGATCAGCTTGCGGTCAATGTGCTCGTGGATGAAATCCACGAGCCTCGCCCGACGGAGGAGATCCTGCCGCTTTCTGGGCACCAGGACCTTAGTCCTGACAATCAAGGCTTCCCCGTTCATGATGTTCCACAGACAGTGACAGGCGGGCTACGACCAAGGTCAACAACCAGGCGCGACCGGGCCTACCTGCCCACGGACTCAAGCCGCATTTGGGCAAACGCGAGACATCGGTGCGAGCGAATTTCCACACATTCTGGCGAAGAAGATTATCCAAGCCGACGCCAGGGCATCACAGTGGGGAATAGAAGCCGGAAAAACTCCTCTAGGGCCTCCGCAGTCTCCTCGTCGGAACTGGCAACATCGGCATGGAGGGTCACGGAGAGCACGCCGTTCTCGGGGTCCCGCTCGGGGTCGGTCCACAGATACCAGTAGAGAGTGATACGCCTCACCTGGTTCTTCTCGGTCACGACACGCTGCACGCTCACCGACGAATCACCGATCTCTATGCGCTCCAGTCCCACATCCACGATGCGCCACCCGCTGCCCGGGTAGCACGTCAGCGCAGTATGTTCGAAAAGGTGGAAGCTCTCGCCACCCCTACTGCCGATGATAGACAGGAATAGTCGATCGCCCTGGTCGTTGCTGTACGCACGGGTAACGGCGACCTCAGGGTTCCCATACCACTCATCAACCACGGCCCCCATGGGCGAGTCTCCGCTGTCCGAGCGCCACCGCCCCATCTCCTTGGGAATGCCGTCGAACAGATCCTCTCGCAGCGTGAAGTCCACAGCCGTGGCTAAGGCCCGCTCATGGGAAGTTCGACGATACCAGCCTTCCACATCGACGATGACCACATGGGTAGCTTCTCTGCCGGCGTCAGGATTCAAGGTCTCCGCGGTTTCGGTGGGAGCTTCACCGGGCGCCGAAACGAGCCCCTGGGAGATAACCAGCCACCCGCCCAGGGCCCCGAGCAGAAGCACAATTACGATCAGATATCGCGCCTTATCTCTGAGCACCCAACCAACCTGCTAACCAGAATCAGCAACGCGAAAGCCAGCAAGAATAGCACGGGACTGGAGTAGTCGTGGAAGTATGTCATGCCGGCCTCGGCTCCGAAAAGATGGGCAATCACAAACAAGGAAGACACGCGGAAGATGTTGGCCACAACGGCGATGGGAATCGCCATCGCCAGGAGAAAGATCTTGCCACGAGGGGAACCCTCAACGATGTAGACGAATATCACAACCAGCGTGGCCAAAGCCACCACCGAGTTCAGCCCACTACAAGCCGCACCGACGACGAAGCTGGAATTCGGGAGTTGAATCTGAGAACCTATGTTGCTGGCGGGTATGCCCAGTAGGCTGACGAGGGAGGTCGACATCGTGGCCGTGAACGACTCCAAGGCGGGGCTGAGGCGGTTGATGAACGGCAAAGGAATCATGAACAGCAGAAAGGCCAAAGGAAAGGCGATGCGCCGCGTGGCCTTCTCTCCCAAGAAGTAGAGCGCAAGCCCCGAGAGGAGCAGCACGAAAGCGAAGCCAGAGAGGTGATAAGCTTGCCAAACCTGCGCAACCAAGAAGGCCACCAAACCCAGCGCCAGCGGGATCAGGCCCAAGGTGTCGGGCTCGCGCCCTTCTCGTCCGAGGGCGTCCCTTCGGCGCCACAGGAAGAACCCAGAAATCAATGGCACCAAGAAGCCGTGAGAATAGTACGAGTTGTTCATCCAGTTGTAGACCAGCCAGGCAAGAGTGGACGAGAAGAGTAGCACCACCAGACCGAGGATGATCACTCCTGCAACGATGTCCCGTATCGCGGTCCTCATCCCGATTGAGCCTCACATCCTATTGCGGCCACACTACAGTATAGCATTCGGATACATGCTGTGTCAAACCTATGGATAATTGACCCCACACGCTGCCCAAGCTGTGCTGCCCGGACACGACTTCGGTGCCGGGCACACCGTCCGCCGCCAGATGCCACCGGCCACAACATATGGCACAAATCGCCTCTGGAGCTACTAGATATAGTAGTGTCGCTCGACCGCCGTACAGTTGCGCAGCTTTTCAAAATGCTGCAAATGTGGTAGAATAAGGAGAGAAAACAAAGGAGGTCAAAGCGCAGCAAGTGGCACAGGACGATCTCACCTACAAGGCCTCTGACATAGAGATTCTTGAGGGTCTTGAAGCAGTACGGCGTCGGCCTGGGATGTACGTGGGCAGTACCGATGTACGTGGCCTGCACCATCTGATCTACGAAGTCACCGATAACTCCGTTGACGAGGCCCTCGCTGAGGCCTGCGACGAAATCAGAATCACCATCCATGAGGACAACACCGTGACCGTGGTAGACAACGGTCGTGGCATACCTGTGGAGGTGCACCCTCAGACCGGCAAATCCGCTCTGGAAGTGGTCCATACTGTTCTACACTCGGGTGCTAAGTTCGGCGGTGGAGGATACAAAGTGGCCAGCGGCCTGCACGGAGTCGGAGTTTCCGCAGTCAACGCTCTGGCCGAATGGCTGGAGGTCGAGGTCAAGCGAGACGGCAAGAGATACTTCCAGCGCTACGAGCGAGGTGTGCCAGTATCCAAAGTAAAAGTGGTCAGCAACAAGGTCAAAGGCACGGGCACCAAGACCACCTTCCTACCCGACAGGGAGATCTTCAAGACTATCGACTATAAGTTCCCAGCCTTGGCCCAGCGGTTTCGGGAGATGGCATTCCTGACCAAGGGTCTGACCATCATCTTCCACGACGAACGCACGGGGCAGCAGCGAACCTATTACTTCGAGGGCGGAATCGTCTCATTCGTTCGCCGGCTGAACTGGAACAGACACGCCTTGCACGAGCCCATTCATGTCGAAAAAGAGCTGAGTGGCTCTGTTGTGGAGGCCGCACTGCAATACACGGACGGCTACGCCGAATCGATCCACGCCTTCGCGAACAACATCAATACCGTGGACGGAGGCACCCATCTCACCGGCTTCCGCTCGGCTCTGACACGCAGCATCAATGACTATGCGCGAAAGCACAGTCTATTGAAGGAGAATGATCCCAACTTCAGTGGCGAGGACGTGCGTGAGGGATTGACTGCCATCCTCAGTGTGAAGTTGACAGATCCACAGTTCGAGAGCCAGACCAAGGCCAAGCTGGGCAACGCTGAGGTCAAGGGATTGGTTGAGTCAGTAGTATCAGATACGCTGTCCACTTTCATGGAGGAGGACCCCCGCGCCGCCAAGGCGATCGTAGAGAAATGCCTTGTAGCATCGCGCGCTCGGGCTGCGGCTCGCAAGGCTCGCGACCTAGTGGTACGCAAGAGCGCACTGGAGAGCATGACCCTGCCTGGCAAGCTGGCCGACTGCTCGGACCGAGATCCGTCCCGGTCTGAGCTGTACATCGTGGAGGGCGATTCGGCAGGTGGTTCCGCCAAGCAGGGTCGAGATCGGCGTTTCCAGGCTATTCTACCGCTGCGAGGGAAGATCCTCAACGTGGAGAAGGCGCGCCTGGACAAGATCCTCAGCAACAGGGAAATCGAGGCGCTCATCAGTGCCTTGGGCACGGGCATCGAGGACAGTTTCGACCTGGGCAACCTGCGCTACCATCATATCATCGTCATGACCGATGCCGATGTTGACGGTGCCCATATCCGCACTCTGCTCCTCACCTTCTTCTTCCGGTACATGGAACCGTTGATCACCAACGGCCACTTGTTCATCGCTCAGCCTCCCCTTTACCGGATCGGTGCCCGGTCGAAGCAGCACTACGTGTACAGCGAGGACGAGAAGGAGCGTTTGCTGAAGAAACTAGGCAAGGCGAAGGTACAGATGCAGCGATACAAAGGCCTTGGGGAGATGAACCCAGAGCAACTGTGGGAAACCACGATGAACCCGGAGTCCAGAACTCTGCTGCAGGTTGACATCGAGGATGCCGTCAAGGCCGACAGCACATTCGACAAGTTGATGGGTCCCGCCGTCCCGCCGCGCAAACGTTTTATCCAGACGCACGCCAAGACCGTGCGCAACCTGGACATATAGGCGCACGCCGAAGCACGAGGCGACGTGCCACTCAGACTCGCACCGCCGAGCTCCGCAACGCACCCAGGGACGAGATATCTGCTCAGTGGACCCCGCCATCCGAAAACGAGGTGAAAGTAGTGAGCTTATGTCCGACAGCAAAGTCCGCCATAGGATCATCCCCTCAAGATACGGTGACGTCATCGTCGTGTGGCACGAAGACGAAGCCGGGCCCAAGATCCTTGGCCTCACTCTGCCAAGGGCAGGGGTCAACGACCGGGAGCACCCTGCTTGCAGCTACCCCCCCACGACCGCAATCGGTCGCCTTTGCGACCAGATTGCACGCTACCTCGATGGAGAGGCGTTGGAGTTGCCGGTTGACTACCTAGACCGGACGCGCTGCTCCAATTTCCAATGGCGGGTGCTGATGGCAGAAAAGGCGATCCCTAGGGGATACGTGTGCTCATATGGTCAGCTGGCAGCAGTAGTTGGCAAGCCCAAGGCCGCCCGAGCGGTGGGCACCGCCTTGGCCCGCAACCCGTTCCCCATCATCATCCCCTGTCATCGGACAGTCAGGCGTGATGGCAGCCTGGGCGGCTTCGGAGGCGGCCTACCGTTGAAGAGAGCACTGCTGGAGATGGAAGGCGTCGCTTTCGACCACCGGGGCAGAGTGCGACCAGAGCACTTCTGGGTTGGTGGTCGGTCGTGACGAGGTCGACCCAACAGCTGTGGAGCCCAGGCCACAAGCCGTGGAAGAAACCTCATCGCACCCTTGGGCGCCTTCCTTCGCCGTCTGAACTCAACCAAATCCATGATGACCGAGAAGCTAGGCCATTTCCGAGTAGCTGAAGGCAAAGCCGAGACTCTGCGATTGGAGAGAAGGAGTCCGCTCTACCTCCTAATCGCGGTGATCGGAGGCGTCGTGCTGATCCTGCTGTGGCTCCTGAGACCGTGGCAGTCCCCCAGCGGAGCCGTACTCTCTGCCCTTATCATAGTGCCACCGGTGTGTGGCCTCTTGGTCGCATTCTATCTCAGACCTTGGAAAGAGGTGCTAATCTTCAACCGAGCCGTCGGGGACTTCACGAAAGAAGAGCAATACCTTATCCGTCGGAACAAGATCATCAATCTGCCCTTGAACACGATCGAGAGCGTGAGCGCCGTGCACCGGACCGTCCGCTTCGTCGACAAGAGGGGCGAGAGGGTGGAACATGCCTACTGGGCAGCTCTGCTGCGCAGCAGTGACGGGCAGGAGGTGGAACTCGACGGAGCCGACGCGCAAGACAGCATGCGCCACTTTGCAGCCGCCGTCAATAGGTTTCTTGCAGACTCGAACCCATCATCTCTCTGAGACAGGGTGCTTCTTGCCTCGGTAGACCTGCTGAGAGCTGTCAGCACCTGGGGGACATCGACTTGCCAGCACCCGGACACACATCATCATCCTCTCCGAGCCCTGTCGGAACAACCAAGGTGCAGCCGCGCATGTTGACCGGACCCAAACTCCTCTCCGAGCTGACTGCTCGAACTCAAAGGGCCTGCCCTCGCCGGAGGCCGGCCCATTGCCTGGGTGATGCGCGCGATGTATAATCCCTGGGAACCGTAGCGGATGCCAGACAGGTAGGGCAAGAAATGCGCGTCGCCGTCGCCTCAGACCACGGTGGGTTCCGATTGAAGAGCGACGTCGTCCGACTGTTGGGAGAACTGGGCCACGACTGCCGCGATTTCGGATCCCAGGAGCTTGACGAAGTGGACTATCCCGACTACGCCGAGATAGTGGCTAGAGCCGTCGCCAGCGGGGAGTACGACAGAGGAATACTCATCTGTGCCACTGGTCAAGGCATGTCCATCACCGCTAACAAGATCTCAGGTATCCGCGCAGCTATGTGCCACGACACCTTCAGCGCGCGGATGAGCCGTGAACACAACGATGTCAATGTGCTATGCTTGGGCGAACGAGTCGTAGGCCCCCGACTGGCTGCAGACATAGTCGAGACCTGGCTACAGGCGAAGTTCTCTGATGAGGAGCGGCACCGTCGCCGAGTGAACAAGATCATGGCCCTCGAAGAAGAGTGAACTCGAGCGGGATCCTGGCTCGGAGACGTTGCACTGGTGCCCGTGCATTGGGCATAGGTTCCGATTTGGCAACGTCACCAGGCAGTCTCCCCAGCACCCATATGACGCCCCCAGCACACCTACCACCACTGCCTTCTATGTCAGCTGGCCGCCGAGGAGCATTATGGGAGACCCGTCCCAAGTAGAGATCCTGGGCATACGCGTGCATAATGTCACATACGAGGAAGCCCTCTTGCGCATGCAAGGATTCATCACAGAGGGAAGTCCACACCAAGTCGTCACGGTCAATCCTGAGTTCATTGTCACCGCCAGGAGCGATCACGAGTTCGCTCAGATCCTGAACCAGGCGGATCTCGCCCTGCCTGATGGTCAAGGCCTGCTCTGGGCGGCACGCATACTCGGTGCACCACTGAGCGAACGGGTCACAGGGGTGGACACGCTGATCAAGATGGCGGCGCTGTCAGAGAAGAAAGGCTACCGATTGTACTTCCTCGGAGCGGCAGAGGGAGTGGCGGAGGCAGCGGCACGGGTGTTGCGCCGGAGTTACCCCAAGTTGCAGGTCGTCGGTACCCACGCCGGCTCTCCGGCCCGTGAGGAAGAAGAGCAGATAGTGGACCTAGTCAAGCAGGCCCATGCTCAGGCCCTCTTCGTAGCGTATGGTGCTCCTCAGCAAGAGAAGTGGATTGCTCGCAACATGCTGCGTCTGGAAATCCCGCTGACTATGGGCGTGGGGGGAGCGTTGGACTTCATATCCGGAGAGGCGAAGCGCGCCCCTGGGTGGGTGCAGCGACTGGGGCTCGAGTGGTTACATCGGCTGCTTCGCGAGCCTTGGCGCTGCCAGCGAATGCTGGCCCTTCCCCGATTTGCCTATCTGGTATTTCGCGCACGGCTGGGATGGAACAGCCATGGGAGAGAGCGGGGCCGGCCATAGACTGCACTACTCTGGTCTGGCCGCTCGTGATTTTCGGCGCATTTAGCCTAGCAGTACAGCGAAGGTAGCAAGGTGATCCTTGCCAACATCGCAGGGAAAGCAATAGGACAACTCCAGGACACAGTCAGAGAGATCATAGAAGACAACGGGATGGAGAGGACTGAAGCCATTCGTATCGCGAAGGCACTGCCCAGCGGCAAATGGACCCACGACCACCCCATCTCCTTGGAGGAGGTGAAGAGGCTCGGTTTGCCCGCCCTTGATTACTTGCCGAAGGAAGTGTACGGCTTGATGGAACTTTGCCCCCAGGCGGGACGCGGACGCCCCTCCGTGCAACACATCCCCGCACCTTACTGGCCCCTGCAGAGAAAGCATGGAGGTAGAGGAGAGCGAGGATGATCCCCCTAGGAGACAGCGTACGATCCGGGCGCACCCCCTTCGTCAACTATGCGCTGATTGCCCTCACCGTGATCGTCTTCTTCCTTGAGTTGGTGTGGGGCCCCACCGCAGAGGAGCTCATCTATTCCTGGGGCGCAGTGCCTGCGGATCTCGTCCAGTGGCGCCAGCATCCTTGGGTACTGATCACGCTGGTCACCTCGATCTTCTTGCACGGCGGTTGGTTCCATCTCATCGGCAACATGCTCTACCTGGTCATCTTCGGCGACAATGTGGAAGGAATCATGGGCCACAAGCGATACCTTGCCTTCTACCTGGGCTGCGGCGTCACCGCCGGTGTGGCCCAAGTGCTGATGGCCCCCACGTCAGTGATCCCAGGTGTCGGAGCGAGCGGCGCCATTGCGGGTGTACTAGCTGCCTATCTCCTCTGCTTCCCCCGAGCTCGCGTCTTCGTGGGCATCCCTCTCCTCATCTATATGCAGGTGATCGCGCTGCCAGCGGTGATCGTGTTGGGCTTCTGGTTCGTGTTTCAGCTTCTCAACGGCGTGGCGACGATTGCCATGTCAAGCGAAGCGATGCTGGGGGGTGTGGCCTGGTGGGCACACATTGGAGGCTTCATAGCGGGCCTCATCCTCACTCCCTTCCTCAGACGGCGAAGGCGCCGCGGATTCCGCTATCTGGACGCGGTGGACTCGCGCTACCTGAGAAGATAGGTTGCAGGCTGGTTGGCTGCTTGTTCCAGAGAGGGCCGGCGATGGGAAGCGACTGTACTGCCAGGTTGCAGCATAGCGCGCCATGTGCTAGAATACGTGTGGAAGGAGCGCTGGGGCGTCGCCAAGTGGTAAGGCAGCGGCCTTTGGAGCCGCCATTCGGAGGTTCGAATCCTTCCGCCCCAGCTTGACATGGGAAGTACAGGGCCCCTACTACGAGGTGCTCGTAGTAGCGAGCAGTGATGGACGACGAACCATCCAGTAAGGAGAGTGACAAACCGCCGCCTCGGGGCGGCCCCAGGCCGGGACCACAGCTTGCCTCTGCGGTACGCGAGGTGGTCTTGGCCTTTTTTGTCTTGTGGAGGTGCCATTGACTATTCAAGCGGTGATTCTGTCCGGAGGAGCGGGAGAGAGGGCCTTTCCCCTATCTACCGGAAAGCCCAAGCCAATGTTCGAATTCCTGGGCAAGCCATTGCTCCAGTATGTCATAGAGAACTTGCGCGAGGTGGGTATCGACGATTTGATCATCGTCACCGGCCCCGAAGCCCAGGCGATAAGAACCTACTTCGGCGCAGGAGAGGAATTCGACACCAAGATACGGTATGCCACTCAGGAGAATCCTCTGGGGATGGCCAACGCCCTGCAAGCGGCAGAGCACCTCCTGGAAGACCGCTTCCTCATGCTCAACGGCAACGACATCTTTGAGTCTCACCTGCTGCGCGATGTCATCGGCAAGGCCAGGCAGTCGGGGGGAGACATGGTCCTCGTGGGCCGGGAGATGGAGAGCCCGTGGAAGTTCGGCGTCTTCAAGTTCGAGGACGGCAAGGTGACAGCTGTAGTGGAGAAACCCCCCATGGGTGAGGAGCCCAGCAACGTCGTGGTGGTGGGGGTGTATTTCTTCTCCAGGTTGATCTTCGACTACATTGCCCGCACTCCCCTCTCCAACTACCAACTGGAAGCAGCCTATCAACAACTGATAGACGAGGGTAATGTGGAATTTGTGCCCTACGATGGCGTGTTCGAGTCCTTCAAGTATCCCTGGGATCCACTGACGATCAACGAGTACTTGATGAAGAGTCTCATCACCGCGCCACGGGTGAGCGAGCAAGCTCAAGTTTCGGACAAAGCCGTCATAGAGGGCAACGTTGTCATCGAGGAAGGGGTGAGGGTCTTGGAGAATGCTGTCATCCGGGGACCCGCGTATATTGGACCGAACAGTGTCATAGGGAACAATGTCCTGATATGGAACCACTCCTCCGTTGCGTCCGACTCTGTGGTGGGCTTTTCTTCGGAAATCAAGCACTCCCTGATAGGGAAAAACTGCTGGATTCACATGTCCTACGTCGGAGACTCGATCCTCTCCGACAACTGCTCCTTGGGTGCGGGCACGATCACCGCCAACTTCCGTTTCGATGAGGGAGAGGTCCCGGTCAAGGTGAAGGAGAACAGGATTTCCACGGGTACTGACAAGCTCGGCGTCATCATGGGTGAAGATTGTAAGACCGGCTGCAATGCCACCTTGATGCCTGGTGTGAAGGTGGGCCCTCACAGTATCGTGGGGCCCGGCGTCGTCCTCCAACATGATCTCGCCGCAGACAGCATGATAATGGGCCCTGCTCCTTATGCTACAACAAAGAACGAAATCACCGTCTCAGCGGAAGCCAAAGAGGGAAAGATGAGAGCGCTCCGCAAAGGCACCGCGGGCGATCGATAGGTGGGGAGAAAGGGGGGCGCAAACTGGATACCGAAGCGTCCATAGAACTGGCTTTGATAGGTCTGTCGCTGCTGGCGACCGCATTCGCGTGCGCGGCTGAGGCAGCTCTGACTTCGGCCAATCCCTTTCGTGTGAAGAGGATGTCACGGGAGGGGGTGCCGCGAGCTGATCTGCTCGAGTCCATTCTTGAACGCGAAGACTGGTACCTATCAGCTCTCTTGATATTGAAGAACGCAGCCGTTATCGTGGCCGCCTGCTTGGCCACGATTCTGGCACTCAGCTACGCTCCACGGTGGGGTATTGTGATAGCTATCGTCTCCCTGATGCTGTTCGTGCTATTCCTTTGTCGGCTGGTGCCGCGGGCCTGGGCCACACGAGATCCAGAAAGAGTGGCGCTGCTCCTATCCAAGCCCACAAGGTGGCTGGGGCTAGTCCTGTATCCTCTTGTCCGTGTCTTCCGAGGGATCACTGATGTCTTGATTGGAGACGCCGAGGCGCAAGAGGCCCCCAAGGATGCCGCCGCTCTGGAGGCTGAGCTACGCCTGTTCATAGACGCTGGCGAAGAAGAAGGCTACATCGAGGAAGATGAGAGGGAGATGATAGCCAGCATCTTCGAGTTCGGCGAAACGCTGGTCCGGGAGATCATGGTGCCGCGCATCGACATGATAGCTTTGGAGGTCGAGACGCCAGTCGACGAGGCACTGAACGTCATTGTCGAGACGGGCTACTCGCGCATCCCCATCTACGAGGAAGCGATAGAGAACATCGTGGGCGTTCTGAACGCCAAGGATCTTCTCGCTCACTTCAGGGACAACAAGGACTCAAGCGGAGAACTGCGGGACCTCCTGCGCCCGGCCCATTTTGTGCCAGAGACGAACAAGGTGGGAGAGGTCTTGGAAGAGCTGCAGCGCGAACGGATTCAGATGGCCATTGTGGTCGATGAGTACGGTGGGACCGCAGGCTTGGTGACCGTTGAAGACGCTCTGGAAGAGATTGTGGGCGAGATCGAGGACGAATACGACACAGCAGAGGCCTTCTTTGAGAGGATCGGCGACCACGAAGCGATTTTCAACGCGCGCATGGATCTGGACGATGTCAACCGGATGATGGATGTAGATCTGCCGACAGAGGATAGCGACACCCTCGGAGGGCTGATCTACTCCTTACTTGGCGGGGTACCCAAGGTAGGCGACGAAGTAGTACTGGACGGCGTCAAGATAACAGTGTTGTCATTGTCAGGCCGTCGAATCCACAAGGTAAGAGTCATCAAGGAGGAATAGCATGGACGCTCTTGAGGACCTGGTCGACCAGGGTAGAGAGGCTCGCGAGAAAGCGTACGCACCGTACTCTGGATTCAAAGTGGGCGCAGCATTGCGGACAAAGTCAGGACGAGTGTACTGCGGTTCCAACGTGGAGAATGCCGCGTATGGCCTCACTATCTGCGCAGAGCGGGTAGCCGTGTTCAACGCAGTGTCCGAGGGGGAGTGCGAATTCGAAGCCTTGGCCGTGGTTAGCGAAAACCTTGCTCCCCCTTGTGGACCCTGTCGTCAGGTGCTCGCGGAATTTGGCCTGGATACTCAAGTAGTAGTCGCAGATCTAGGAGGTCGGCGCGAAGTGCATCTCGTTTCCGATCTACTGCCAATGGCCTTCACGCCAGCATTGCTGCCTCCGCGTAGCTCTGATAGCGAGAGGGATGCCTCCTAGAGCCCCTCCTTCAACGAACCCAGAATAGACTCCAAGGACCTTCGTCGAGCAAGAGGAGTGGTTTCACCCCGAGAAGAGCAATGTCTGCGGTATACGTGAAGCAACAACATCTCGTGGAGATGATCGATCATGCACGGGAGGAAGCGCCCGTGGAGGCTTGTGGCATTCTTGCGGGAAAGGAAGGTCGCGTGGTGGAGGTGTATCGCGCCAGGAATGCCGATCACAGCCCGACTTCGTATCGACTGGATCCAGAAGAGCAGTACAGGATCTTCGTGGACATAGAGGACAGGGGATTGGAAGTATTGGGCATCTATCACTCGCATCCGTCATCCCCGGCTGCTCCTTCAAGCATAGATCTCGAACGGGCCTACTATCCGGAAGCTATCCACTTTCTGATATCGCTGGTGGACCCGGGCGACCCACAGGTTCGAGCCTTTCGCATCACCGATGGGGAAACCAGCGAACATGAGATAGTGATCGCTTGACAAGGGGTGCACAGCGCGCTACAATCACCCCCGCGCTGGTGTATGGCCTGGCAGAGCAACCCCGGAATAGGGGGCAAGTGGCGTTGGAACTTGCCCGTCTCACATTTCAGAAGCTGTCTCTTCGTTTTTCCGTCACGGCTGCCGTGTCCCTGTAGGGAAATTCTGACGCGGCGCGGCTCTCGACCACCTCTCTGCCAAACGCGGAGGAGCCAAGTGCATCGAACTGTGAAGCTCCGGGGTCGTGAGCCGAGGCTGTTGGGCTGATCTCGGAGCTCTATCCGCAGTGAAACACGAGCATAGACTCTCCCTCGGAGGATCGGTATCGCGCGCAGTGCAGGAGTGGCAGTACTTCGCGACCTCTCCTTGGTCCCTGGACGACGTTGGGAAGTTCTGGTCCTCCGTGACAGACTACGATGACATCAACGAGGCTTCGTACACGTATTACCGCCGCTTTGCCGATACATTTGAACTGGCAAGAGAGCTCATCGGCCGTGACAATCTAGCCCTTGACATCCAGTCTCGTACCGGGAACGGATGCCTATTTTGGGCGGAACGAGGATTCATTCGGAGGGCTGATCTTGTCGACTTCTCGGAGCACATGTTAGCGATCGCTTCTTCAAAGCTCTCTGAGGCAGGGGTCGAGTTCAAGGCCCACTTGGTGAAAAGCTTTCCCCTCCCCTTCCCCGACGAAACCTTCGACCTAGTGCTCTCATACGAGACAATCGAGCACATCTGGGACCGCGCAGCATTCGTGTGCGAACTGGCTCGTGTGCTCAAAGCAAGCGGATGGATAGTACTCACTTGTCCCAATGTGTTGTGGGAACCTGCCCATTCCCTGGCGGCGATTCTGAACCTTCACCACAGCGAAGGCCCTCACAGATTCCTGAGAAGAAGCACGCTGTTGTCGCTTATCGGACAAAGCGGACTCGAAGTCGCGAGAGAGGATTCTACGATCATCCTGCCCTTTGCCTCAGAGTTCTCCAAGTCCGTGGACCGGTTCTTGGAGCAGAGACTCCCTCCGGGTCTGACAAGGGCGTTAGCGCTACGGCGCATCTTTCTACTCAGAAAGAGCGACCAATGACCCTGGGGAAGGCAGGGAGTCCTTCTCTCCAACCGCTTCCGCTCCCGTCAGGGACAGCGACAACATTCCTCCCACAGGTCGAGAGTGTGGCCTGAGACAACGCTCTGCGATGGAATACGACGCAGATTGTGGTCACTGGTCAGAGCGTCGCCGGCCGGGCCGACTACCTCCGAGGCGTGCGCCCACCAGGAATGACGATGAAAGTGTAGTGCCGTCACCGCCGTGTCACAGGGGGATGGGAGTGAAGCAGCCTAACGTAGTCGCTATCGGCAGCTGAACTCTGGACATGAGCTATCTCCGAGGAGCGAACGACCTCGAAGTAGTGGCAGGTCCACCCTCGCAGTGGCCATACCGATGCGCCTGGTAGAAAGGCTCTCCGACCTGCTCATCCGGCTCCTCTCGCTGGGTCTGTGCTGTCCCCCCCGCTTCCACTACGGGATCAACCCGATGCCTCTGGCCTCAGACCGCGAGCTGTCCCCACCCCTGAAGCGAATGCATCGTTTGACATGGGGTCACCGCCATAGTA
Organism: uncultured Anaerolineales bacterium; assembly: GCA_964347945.1. Classification (GTDB taxonomy): domain Bacteria; phylum Chloroflexota; class Anaerolineae; order UBA7937; family B3-Chlor; genus CAYGAW01. The sequence continues at coordinate 7,247 of CAYGAW010000213.1, read as the reverse complement.
TAGTTGGCCAAGCCGTCTTGAGAGACAGCACTCGGAGACTCCTCGCCTTTGCCACATGAGCTTGTAGCCACGAGCCAGGGAGACTGCGACAAGGTCGATGGTAATAGCCAGGGATACCCCTGATCTTCTGTGGCGCGCCTTCGGTTCGCGCAAGCTAACCCTCATACTGATCGCGGTCATCGCCCTCGCGGTTTCATGTGGCGCTATCCTACCTCAGATGCCCGCTGGAGTGGATATTGGCACCCGCGAGTATGATCACTGGCACGCGGGGATTCAAGCGCGCTATCTCCAATGGGCGGATCCGCTGTTGAACCTGGGGTTGTTCTCTGTACTCGACTCGCTTTGGTTAAGGCTACCTCTCGCCCTTCTGGTGCTCAACCTCTCTGTGTGCACCCTCGAACAGTTCGAGGCAGGCCTCCGGCTGCCCAAATGCTCAGCAGAGGGATTCGAGCGAGCTTTCCGACAAGCCTCGCACTCTCGAACCTATGTCCTGGGCAGAAATAGACAGTCCGCAGTGGCAAGTCTGCGCGCGTTCCTGGAAGGACGCCGTTACACGGTCGAGCTTGAGGAAGAGGACGAAGCCTCCTATCTGACCGCCAATCGCTTCTTCCTCACGCGCTGGGGATCTTTCGTCATACATGGAGGATTGATCGTAGCTGTAGCGGGAGTGGTATTGGGTGGCCGCCTCGCGTGGCGGGAGCAGAACATCGCGCTCAGCCCTGGTCAGGTCTACCAGATCCAGCATGTTTCCTCCCTTAGCGTACGCCTGGACCACTTCGAGGCGGAGCTTTATCCCGATGGCACTCCGCGGGCCTATCTAGCTCGACTAACGCTCCTGCAAGAAGGAGACGAGGTCGACACAGGAGTCACGGTCCCAAACGCTCCCTTTAGGCACCGCGGGATTTCTTTCTACCAACTGTCCCACGGACCACTGGTCACCGTGCGAGCTCTCGACGCGGACGGCCAGCCCGTCTCTGTGCAGGCCCTCGCACCCGGCGCGACACTGCAAGAGGAAGCGACACTGCAACTCAGCGAGCAAGAGAACGAAGGATATGTCGCTGTTCCCGATCAGAATCTGGTCCTGCGAATAGTCTTCCAGTCAATGCTACCTTCAGAGGGCGAAGACATGCCTGGCTTGCTGGTGCAAGCCTATCGAGGTGGAATGACCGACCTTGTCCATAGTGAAACGTTATTGGACTCCGCACCCTTCCAGATAGAAAGTGACTCGTACATGGTTGAATGGGAGCACTACGCAGTACTCGACATAGCCAATGATCCGAGTTTCAGTCTCACTCTCTTTGGGGCTACGTCACTACTGGCAGGAGCGATCGCCATCCTTTACGTACCCCCGCGCTCCGTCTGGGCGGTTGTGAGCGACGAAGGACAGGTCGTGGAAATGCGATTGGCCAGACTAGGGGAGAAAGACAAAGGAGGCGGCGCCAGAGAATTCGATGCGTTGATGGAGCAGATTGAGAACGTAAGTCGTGGTTGACCCTAGCGCACTCTATTTCCTGGCCAACCTCATTCTGTTTGCGCTGCTACTCCTGAGTTGGGGGCATCTGCTTCGCCCTGTCTGGGTCGCTGGTGGACTGCTTCGCGGGACGACACTGTTGTTTCTGTGCTGCCAGGGAGTCGCTCTGCTCTGGTCAGCTGCACAACTGGGGCCTTGGTGCTTCGCAGACCCCTATCTGAGTGTCATGCTTCTCGTGGAAGTTGCCATCGTTGTCTGTCCCATGCTGCAGAAGCTGGGACCGGACGGCGGCGCGGGCCCTTTCGTCGTCACCCTGGCCTTTCTCATGCACTCCTTTGGTGTCATGTTCCTCTCAGCCCCGGCTGCTGAGGCCCTGCAGATTTCCCCCTTCGCCCGCAGCCCATGGTATCTGCTTCATGTGATCACCGCTCTGTCGGCTTTCGGGGCGTACACGTGCGCGGCCGGGGCTGCCCTGGCATACTTCGGCTCACGAGTATCAGTTCGTGGCAGATTCGCTGGCGAGCGGGTATCCGGACAGCGCTCTCTCACCTACTGTCGCAGGGCCTTGGTGATAGGTTTCCCGTGGCTGAGCAGCAGCATGGTGGCCAGTGCCGTCTGGACGCAACTGGCATGGGGCAGCTACTGGACATGGCGTCCAGCAGAGTCCTGGCTGCTCATCCTGTGGCTGGCCCTGACCATGGCTCTACATGCCCGTTCTATGCCTGCCTGGCAAGGCAAGCAGGTAGCCTCCCTCTCCCTTCTGGGGTTCAGCCTTGCCCTCCTGAGCCTGCCCCTGCTTGGACAGGGGCTGCTGACCACGTCGTAGTTGCCCCAGCCTCCGGCTCTGTCTGACGTAACGGGTCCCGGGCGCCAGTCTCACTTTCGCGCCCGAGCCCCAATGCACACAGGCTCCCGTCACCACGCCGCAGGTCCCAGCAAACAGCGACCGAGTCATAGGTGTGAAGACCATTCAGCGCTTCGCTGTTCACATCCTGCTTCGGGCTCCGGGTACGCGAAAGTTCCCGCCAACCTGGAAAGAAGTGATACTGCTTTCTGCGGATGTCACGGGAAGACCGAGGACGTACTCGCTCCCGAAAGGGAGCTACCAGAGCATTAGGCCGGTGGCTTGGTCGTGGGTTCGCTCGGGGACCGCACCTTCCAGTTCCGTGATGGCGAACTCGCAGGCAAAAGCTACGTTCCCCTCCAGCAAGTGTCCACCAAAGCAGCGGCCATCTCTGTTGGCCAAGATGATATGACAGTGCAGGAAGGTCTCCCCCTCCCTACGGGAAATGTTTCCTGCCAGGGAGGCAATCTCCATCTCCTCGTCGAAGCCTATCTCACGGTAGGAGGCCGAGTCCTGGTCGTAGAAACCCACGGCGCCGCGTTGCACCGCGCCCAGAGCCTGGATGCTCCCCGCGGTCACTGCCTTACTGACACAGAACTCGGTCAGCCCCTGCAAGATGTCCTGTCCCTTCTCAAGCCGACCGAGCAGAACCCTCCGTCCCTCGAACGAAAATGATCTCATCTCCGCACTCCAGCTCAGACTCCGGTAGCAGCCTTGGCGGCCCTGTGCCAAGGCAATAGGTTCGACATCCCTCGCCATGGCGAGCGCTGCTCCAAACTCACCACGACCGTGCTATGGTCCCGCCTTCTTCCCACGTCACTTCAAACACCGGCCCGTCCAAATCGGTCAGTTCCCCCAGGAGACGGGCGAATAGCTGTGGGTTTCCGCTCGTGCAAAAAGCGCACCTTCCTCCTTTCCCTTCCCTCAGCAATCCTTCTCGTTTCAGCACCCGCGCTGTCTGCCGTGCCACCGCTGGGCTGGGATCGATGATCTCCAACTCATCCCCAGTTATCTTCTCGATCAGCGATCTTAGATGGGGGTAATGAGTGCAGCCCAGTACGAGGGAGTCTATTCCTTGATTCATCATCGGTTGGAGATACCGTTGCAGCATCTCCATGGTTTCGGCATCCTGGACGAACCCCGCTTCCACCCTCTCCACCAAGCCAGGACATGTTTGAGTCAACACCTCGACATCTGAGGCGAACCGCTCCACCAAGCTGGCGAACAGGGCTCCCTGAAACGTCGCCTCGGTGGCCATGACTCCCACGACCTTGCTGCCCGTCCGTTCGGCCGCCGGCTTGACCGCGGGTTCCATACCCACTATCGGCACCTCGAAGATCTCGCGCAGATAGTGCAGCGCCGCAGCGGAGGCAGTGTTGCACGCCACTACAATGACCTTTGCCCCCGCCGACAGGAGAAAGGCGACGATTTCCCGTGCGAGACTCTGAATCTCGCTGTGCGACCTCCTTCCATAGGGGCAGTGGAAGGTGTCCGCGAAGAAGAGCACGTCCTCGCGAGGCAGCTCCTTGACGATTTGCTGCACGACCGAGAGCCCCCCCACACCTGAGTCGAAGACACCAATAGCACCGGCGTTCTTGCTCATCGACCTCACTATGGCAACGGAATAGCTTCGATAGCCAGAGATTATCCATGGCGGGGCTGGATTTGTCAAGACTTGCTCCCTCAAGGGCATTGGCGTACAATATGTGGAAGAGGCAATGCTTGCGCCCAACTCGGCCGCATCGGTGCCAACCACAGACTGAGCATACACTTGCGTTGTCGCTGCAGTGGCGGCGACTCGCGGACCGACACGAGGCGGACGAAAGAAGCCGGATTCGCTTGGCCTGCAAACCAGGCTGCCAGGAGCCGTCCCGCTTGACCTTTGTCGACGGGAGTGGGACCGGCTCTTGATCCGTTTCCTGCCAGGTATCCTGACGACCACTGCGGTGGTCGGGGGCGACCCCACCCAGTGACCCTGGCGTGGACTGGCGTGAGACCGGTTTCGAAATGGTGGGGTTGCGCACCGAACAGCCCGGGGCGGGAACAAGAAACTAGATTCGCATCAGGAGGTGTAGTTCGCTTTATGCCGATCTATGAGTATGAGTGCAAAGCCTGCAATCGCAGCTTCGAGCGACTGCAACGCTTCTCGGATGAACCCGTGAAAGCATGTCCCGAGTGTGGCGGACCGGTGCGAAGAGTCATCCAACCGGTGGGAATCATCTTCAAGGGCTCTGGGTTCTACGTAACTGACAATCGTCAACTACCTGCCAAGGAAACGGCCAAAGAGCTACCAGGTGGCGATGGTGGAGAGGCGAAGGAGAAGAAGAAAGTCGGAGCAGACGAGAAAGAATAGTGGCGCGTGTGATCTCCCTGCTAGAGTTGGAACTGTCCAGTGGCGCGAACTACCTTGTAGTTATAGTTACTGACATAGTCGAGGAGCTTCGACTCAAGCCCCTCCCACTCCTTGCTCTCAAGGATCGTGATCATCGTGTCTCGATCCTTGGTGATACCGCCTGCCACCACCTGAGGACCGTTGCCTACGACAGTGTACCAGGCCTCAGTGGGCTGAATACCTAGCTTCATCAGTTCAGGAGTGAACTCTCGGGTGACGAATTCCATGTATTCTGCTTCTTTGCCAGCTTTGATGTCCCAAGTCATAAGCAGTTTGATCACAGTTCAGCCTCTTTTCGCGCTAGTTACCTACATATTGAAGCATACCAGATAGTGGAGATTTCAGCAACTCGCTGACAGACACATTGCCAAGGTGTGACATGCGCGCGGTCGTCCAAAGGGTGAGCAAAGCTTCAGTATCCGTAGAAGGAAGACCTGTCGGCAGCATCGGTCAAGGATTGGTCGTGCTACTCGGCATTGCTCATGATGATGGGGAGGAAGAGGCAAGGTTCCTAGCGGACAAGACAGCCAATCTGCGTATCTTCACAGACGATGAGGGCAAGTTCAATCTTTCCGCGCTGGAAGTGGGCGCCGAAGCGTTGGTGGTCTCGCAATTCACACTCTATGGCGATGCCCGCAAGGGCCGGCGACCCAGCTTCACGAAGGCTGCTCCACCGGACGTGGCAGCTCCTCTCGTAGACAAGTTTGTGAAGTTCCTCGAGCAGGAGGGCCTCCATGTCGAAACTGGCATCTTTGGCGCGATGATGGTGGTGGAGATCCACAACGACGGCCCCGTGACGATCATCCTAGAAAGATAGCCTATTCCTCTGTAACCACCCCTTTCACCCACTCGATCCCCTCTTTGGTGAAGGCCGCATCCGCTGGATATTGGGGGGAGTACTCGAACACCACAGTCATACTTGCTTTCTGGTATGCCAGGACACATTCCAATATGGCAGGGATGTCGGCCCACCCGTTCTCAGGCCGCTGTGACGGATGAGCAGGGACATGGTGATACTTGCGATACATCTCCGGAGTGGCGTTGTAAACGTGGATGATCGAAGTGTACGTCGCGAGTTTGGTGACGAAGTCCAGTGAGTCGAACCCCGCATATACGGACATCAGGTGCAGGTGGCCAATGTCTAGGCAGAATTCCAGGCCCGGATGAGCTTCCATCACCTCCACAAAGGCGTCCACCTGAAAGAAGTAGGGATTGGGGCCCACATTCTCCAGGGCGAAGGGGATGCCCGCTTCTTCACTCCAGAGGGTCAGTTGGTCGCAACTATTGTGTGCCAATTCGATGATTCTCTCTTCGGTCAGACTCACTTGTGGCTCCCAGATGACAGAGGGGATATGGCCGATGACGTATTCCGCTCCGTAGTGAACAGCCGTCTGTAGCGTACGATACATGGAATCCAAAGTCCGCCAGCGCTTCTCGTCATCTGGATCGGTGAGAAAGGGATAGGTATCGTGCGGCAAGCGAGGCAGGGGGTCGTGGAAACCGTACCTCAGACCCTCTTGCGTGGCGAAATCCATGACCAGAGGCAGTGTCTCCTCGTCATAGAAGCCAATCTCCAGCTTGCGGAAGTCGCCCAGACTCATTAGTTGTCTCAGGCCGGACACATCTGCTCTGATGAAGGAAGTGGATATTGAGAACTCGATCATATAGCAGCATTCTATCACAGCTTTCTGCAGAATAACAGACCTGGGCCAAGAGAGCCCCTACCGTTTTTTCAGAACCGCGCCTTTGCGCATCACAGTGCCCTCGGCGGCACCTCTCCTGTTCCGAAGGGGGAGGGCAAGGTAGCTGGTCGAGCGCCACCGGGCACCGGCGCTCAAAAAGAGCCATGGCTTGCTCCACGGTAGCAGGCGACCTATAATCCCACCCACAAACTGGGAGTGCCATACGATCGCATGTCTCACGAGACCGCACGTACGTTCTGCCAGATTTGCCGCGCCGAATGTGGCATGATCGCCCATCTCGAGGACGGCAAAGTGGTCGGCCTAGAAGGCGATCCGGACGATCGGTGGAGTCGAGGCCGCTTGTGCGTGAAGGGGCGTAACGCACCGCAGATCCTTTACGCTGAGGATCGGCTGCGTCATCCCCTCCTTCGTAAGTCAAGGTCTGGAGAGTTCCAGCGAGCCTCCTGGGACGACGCTGTGGATTTCGTCGCCCACAGGCTGAAGGCCATCGAGGAGAACTACGGCCCGCAGGCCCTGGTTTTCTACCACGGTACGACGGCCAAGGTCCTGGACGGGATGGTGCTCCGCCGTCTTGCCACGCTCTATGGTACTCCCAATGTGACGGGCACGTGGTCAGTGTGCGTGGGGTCCAAGATCCTGGCCTATAGCAACACCTTTGGCCGGCCCCCCATGCCTTGGTGCGACCTCAAGAATGCCAAATACATCATCTTGTGGGGCACCAATCCTCCTGTGACCCATGTTCATCGGTATCATGGGATCAGCGCCGACATCATGGCGGCCCGAAGCGAAGGCGCCAAACTGGTGGTGGTTGACCCGCGTCGCACTCCAATCGCTGCC
>CAYGAW010000212.1:0-7870 GCA_964347945.1 uncultured Anaerolineales bacterium | reverse complement strand
CAGCCTCGAGCTGAGCGGCCCCGCAACACTACACCATCAACCTTCCGCGCCTCCCGCGGGGTCCGCTCCAGCGAGTGGTTAGGCATCTTCATCTCTGACTTGTCCTCTTCGAGCTTCCTCCAGAGCAAGCAGACACTCACGTAGCAGATCGCACTCACTTGGCATCATAGGTCCCAACCATTGAGTCTTCTGTAATTGCTCCTGGAAATAGGGCGGCAAATGCTCCGGAGACGACCCAGGGCCTCCATAGATGTCAGATGATCCGCAGACAACCCTGCCTATTCGATGGAGGAGAATCGCGCCGCAGCACATGAGGCAGGGTTCCAAGGTCGTGTACAGTGTCATCTCGGCCGAAGAATCTCAAAGATCGGCCGGAACCGCACGGAGTGCTTCAATCTCTGCATGACGAGTGGCGTCAAATTCAGGAAGCCAGATGGCATTTCTGCCCTCAGCCACTACGTCACCGCCAAGGGCAATGACCGCACCTGCCAACCGGGGCCTTGCTTCCTAACGCAAGAGGCTCGCCTGCCAACCCGACCAGACGAGCCGTTGTCATTGAACCTGGATGCCGGGGCTCCGTTCCCCGGCTCTAGGCTTCGATGTTCACGCGCAAACCGCCAGCCGGGGCCGCGACTTCCTCCCCAATCCTGATCGTAACCACAGTCAAGGACGCATACAGCCAGAAAAGGGACACCGAATGAGGAAAGTCAAGGTTGAAGAAGTAGTGATCGACCAGGCCCCCCACCATCGCTCCCAGCAGGGCGCCCGCCAGGCCAAGGAGTATGGGCTCCAGGTCAGAGTCCCTCTCCATCCGCCGCCAGGCGCGCCAGGCGTAGGCGAAGAACACCCCCATCACCAGCAGGAATGACCCCAGACCGATGAGCCCCATCTCTTCGGCGATGAGGAGATAGACGTTCGATACGCCCAGGTAGATATCGATGGACGGCGTGCCTCCGAACCCCACCCCGAACCAGGGATAGCGCGAGATGAGCGTCAGGGCGTCCTTGTATTCGCCCATGCGCATGGCCGTTGCCCTATCCTGCACCAGGAAACCCTCCTGGAGGTGGATGATGTACTCCCTGGTCTGAGGCAAGATGAGGAGCAGGACGCCGGCCAAAGCGAGCGCAGGGAGCAGCCGTCGGTATCTGATCACCCCCAGAAACAAGAGCGCACTGCCTATGGCCACGAAGGCGCCCCGGGAGAAGGTCAGCAGCAGGCAGATCAACATCACCACCAGCGTGGGCACCAGCCACTTCCTCTCGATCAGAGGCCGGCGCGCGAAGAGTTGTGGTACGGCCAAGGTCACAACCAGGATCAGCAACCCTCCCAGGACATTGGGATTCACCGACGTGGAGATGGCGCGCATGGGCAACTCCGGGTTGTCCTCAATGAACCACAGCACGCCCCAGCCGGATGGGTAATGAACGACGCGCAGCATGGAAAGCAGACGAACTGTCAACGCCTTGGGCAAGAAGTACAGGACCACGCCCCCCAGAGAGGCAGCAAAGCCCGCCAGAATGATGACCACCAGAATCTGCCTCAGCTGCCTGTAGTCCCTGACGGAGTTGCTCACCACGTAGAACAGACAGATGGCGATGATGATCTCCACGAAGTGGCGCAGAGTATCCTTGGTTATCTCCGCGTGGGCGGTTCCGGCGATGAACGCCGCGAAGGCCAGCAGAATGAAGATCAGGATCGGCAGATCAAGCGGAGTGGTGACGAAGCTCCCCTGCGCGCGGGTGAGAACCCGAGCCAGCCACACGCCGAAGACTGCCAGAAGGGCAACGTCGAGGAACGTGGGGTAGAAACCTATGCTGAAAGGAATGGCGCCGAAAGGCAGCAGGCAGATCACCGCCACGAGGATGAAAAGGCCGATCTGGGTGCTCCTGAGCATGGCCAGACCAACGCCCAGGCCTGCAAGGACGGCCAGCACGATCAGAGGATGGACAAGGGTGAGGAGCAGGCCAGCCAGGGTGCCCAGGATCAAGCACGCACCGATGAGCGAGAGGCGAACGGCCCAGCCCCCTCGCAGTACAGCAGAGCGCACGGTCAGAGCCAAGCTGTCCAGCATACGTCTTAGTCCTGTGCCTTCATCTCATGGCCCTTGCTTAGAGAGGAATTCGGCCACGAGATCACACACTGCCTCAATCTGCTCTTCGGTGAGTTCCGCAGCCACGGGCAGGGATAGTACCTCTCGCGCGCACTGTTCGGTAACAGGCAATGCGCCCTCGCTCGTGCCCAGGTCCCTGTATGCTTCCTGCATATGCACCGGGACGGGATAGTGGGCGATAGCTCCAACACCCTTCTCCCGCAGGAACCTCTGCAACTCGTCGCGGCGCTTCGATCTGATCACGTACACGTGATAGCAGTGCTTGCTGTAGTCCGGCTCAAGAGGAAGTGTGATCCCCGTATCCTGCAAGCGTCGATCGTAGAGGCCGGCATGCTCCCTGCGCCGGGCATTCCATCTGTCCAGCCATCTCAGCTTCACCCGCAGGATCGCTGCCTGCACTTCGTCCAGACGACTGTTCAGCCCCTTGAGAGAACTCACGTAGCGGTCTTTCCACCCGTATTGGCGAAGCAGGGACACGCGCTCCGCCAGTCCCGAATCATTGGTCACCACCATCCCGCCGTCGCCGTAGGCCCCGAGATTCTTGGTAGGGTAGAAGCTGAAGCAAGCCAGGTCTCCCAGCGAACCCGCCTTCTGCCCCTTGTACTCAGCTCCGTGAGCCTGAGCCGCGTCCTCCAGTACCTTCAACCCGTGGCGCCTGGCCGTCTCCAGAATAGGTTCCATGTCGGCCGCCTGCCCGTAGAGGTGGACCGGAAGGATGACCTTGGTCGAAGGAGTGATCTTCCCCTCCAGTTGTGAGGGGTCCATAGTATAAGTCGACGGGTCGATGTCCGCGAAGACAGGTTTGGCCCCGGCCAGCTCGATGGCCGCCACGGTGGCCACGGCTGTGTGGGAGACGGTTATCACCTCATCGCCAGGCCCCACGTCGCACGCCAGCAATGCCAGATGCAATGCCTCTGTGCCGGAGCCCACGCCCACCGCATGAGACACACCGAGGTAGGACGCGAACTCCTCCTCGAAAGCTTGCACCTCCTGCCCCAGGATGAACCATCCGCTGGTCAAGACCCGCTCCACAGCGGCATCGATCTCTTCCTTGAGAGACAGGTACTGGAGCTTCAGATCGCTGAAGGGAATCACCTACTCACTCCCAGTACTGTTCCTTATGCTGCCGGTAGTACTCGATGGTCCTGGCCAGCCCATCTCTGAGGGATACCTGGGGCTTCCAACCCAGCGCGCCCTCGATCTTGGTGTAGTCGCCGTGGTAATCGCCGATGTCTATCCGCTTCTTGTCCTCGGGGAACGGCACCAGCTTGTAGCTGGCCTCAGGACAGAGGTCTATCAGTGTCTCCACTACCTCCAGCAGGCTAACCGGCCGCCGACCTCCTAGATTGTACACCTCACCATTCACCGAGTCCGTGGCACCGGCCAGCAAGAAGGCTTCCACTACATCATCCACATAGTTGAGATCGCGCTGCTGCTTTCCATCCCCGTACAGTGATATTTCCGCTCCGTCTATGGCCAGGCGGATGAACCAGCCGATGAAGCCTTGGCGGTTGTGCTTCACCAACTGCCGTGGCCCGTAGGTATTGGTCAAGCGGAGGGAGGTGGCCCTAATGCCGTACACGTTGTTGTACAGAATATGATACCACTCCCCTGCCATCTTGTTGATGCCGTTGACGTCGGTCGGGTGCAGAAGGTGTCTCTCATCCACAGGGAGGTAGTCTGGCGCACCGTAGATCTGTCTGGTGCTGGCATGGATGATCTTCACGGCAGGGTTGTTGTACCGACACGCTTCCAGCAGAGAAAGCTGGCTCCGACAGTTGATCTCCAGATCGGTGTAGGGGTCGAGCATGCTGTCGATGTGACTCACCTGGCCGGCCAGATTGAAGATGTAGTCCTGGCCGCGGACCAGGTAGTCCATGCCGTTCCTATCTCTAACATCGGCGATATTGACGCGCACCTGGTCCCTTACGTCCTCGATGTTGAATAGATTGCCGCCATAGTCGGGGATCAACGAATCGACGATGAGGATGTCGGCCTCCGACTCCACCAACCGGCGGGCCAGGTTGCTGCCGATGAAACCCAGGCCACCGGTGATCATGACGTTCTTGCCCCGGTAGCTGTCAATCGGTCCCATCAGCACGCACCTCCCTGCCCAACAGCTGCGGCAGCCGCAACTCCCACCACAGCTTGAGAAGATCGCGGCCCACCCTGAATATGCGCCTGTAATTGAAGAATTGGGACTGCCCGTAGGCGCGATGGTAGTGATGCACCGGCACCTCGCTGATCCGAAAGCCACCATTCCTTATCTTCTTCATCATCTCCACACAGATCACGCCGCTATCCGATTTCAGGTGCACCGTGTCGAAGACGGAGTGGCGTATGAGGCGGAAATCGCAGTCCACGTCCTTCAAGTGCAAGCCGAAGGCCAGGTTGGCCACCCAGTGGTATATCCGCCCGATGATTACGCGATGAAGGGGGTCCGCGCGTCCTATCTTGTACCCTTGCACCATGTCCACCCGGTCGTCCATCGCTGTCCAGAGGGTGGGCAAATCTCGCACATCATACTGGGCATCTCCGTCGGTGTAGAAAATGAATTCCTTGCTGGCCTCGGAGAAGCCGGTGCGCAGAGCACCTCCATACCCCCTGTTCTTCTCGTGGTGCACGACTCGCACCGAGTCATACTGTCTCTCCAGCTCATCCAGTATCTCCTTCGTGTAGTCTGAGCTGCCGTCGTTCACCACGATCACTTCATAGTCTTCGGTCAGCTCCTGGAGTACCAGAACAGCGGAGAGAACCATACTGGCTATGGTGCCTCCGTCATTGTAGGCCGGGAAGAAGGCTGAGATCCCGTTGCTGGACGCGAAGTCCATCCATTACCCCCGACTGTCCAGTTGTGTGTGTCAGCGCGGGCCCTCTGTGAAGGCGCCGCGCAATCAACTTGAGAGTATAGCCCACGCCTGGGCTGATTGCAAGCAATTCGCGCACGGTGGAGGCGCCAAGTGACGCTGGCGCTCCACGCGCTGGCTGAGTAGGCACTGAGCGCAGCGAAGGGCCGTATCGAAGCCAAGCGTCATCTCAGTGCAGAGTCCCTCGCTTGATTTCGATACGCTCCGCTACTCAATCGGCGCTCGACTCACAGCGCTGGCTTCGATACGCTCCGCTACTCAATCGGCGCTCGGCTGAGTGCGCTCAGCCCGGGCCCTTGCCGCCACAGTGCAAGATGGTATAATTGGACGAACTCCGTCCACCTGCCACGCATCGTCAGAATGAACCGGCCAGCGCTCGCCAGGCATGCGGGCATTCTCAAGGAGGTGATCAGACATGGAAATCTACTTGGATACCGCCGATATCGAGGAGATAAGGGCAGCGGTGAAGATGGGAGTGATCAGTGGCGTGACCACCAATCCTTCGCTGATGATGCGCGCTGGACGCGGGGATTATCGTCAAGTCACCCAGGAGATATGCTATCTCGTACAGGGACCAATCAGCGCAGAGGTGGTCAGCACCGAGGCAGCCAAGATGGTGGAGGAGGCCAAGAGAATAGCCCAGTGGTCCCCCCACGTGGTGATCAAAGTCCCCGTCTCGGCTGACGGGCTGGAAGCTATCAGCACGCTGATCGAGAGCGAGGTAGATCCGGACACCATCTGCCAGGAGTGCAGCTGGCTCGAGAAGTGCCCCCTGGACAGGGATTTGGCCCAGGACCTGGCGCTGACACAAGGCATCAGGACCAACGCCACGCTGGTGTTCTCCAGCAATCAGGCCCTCTTGGCGGCTCGGGCAGGCGCCACATACGTCTCGCCATTTGTCGGTCGTCTCGACGACATAGGCCATGACGGAATGAGCGTGGTGGCCGAAGCAGCGGATATCTTCATCAGCTACGGCTTGGACACGGAGATCATCGCGGCCAGCATCCGCCATCCGCTGCACGTCCCTCAGGCAGCCCTGGCAGGAGCTGACATAGCGACAGTACCGTACAGCGTTCTTGAGAGAATGATCCGCCACCCTCTCACGGATCTGGGCGTGGAACGCTTCCTAACAGACTGGAAGAAGGCAACTGGCTAGGCGTCCACCCATAGCTGGAATCTAAGGGGGTATGATTTCACACCTGCTCCGCCCCACGAAGAGATGTGATGCCTGCCAACCGTCGACAGGACTTGAGGCTACGCGTCATAGTACGCATGAACTGTGCGATGAAGGGTACCATGGTTGGGCCTGTTCCGGCTGACTCCGAGACCGGGCTCGTCCGCAGCCCCAGATACCGAGGACGATCTCACCGCATATGAAGAGATGCTGGCGCCGCCTGGCGTACCTCGGCATAGTCCTTTGCGTACTCTGCTCCCCCTTTTCGTCCCGCTGGTCACCTCTCCAAGGTGCAGAAGAGACCAGGGGCGCGGACTGGCTTCAGACTTCCCGGGCCGACTTCTCCTCAGGCACTCTTGACGAGGTCCAGCTGCTCGACTACGCCGATGGCGCTTTGTCCCTGGCGGTGCGAGACGAGGCCTATCGCACCGCTGGAGTCTACACCTCACCCGTCAAGGTGGCCGATTTCCCCTTCAATGCCATTGGAGTTCAGTGGCACGCTCAGCTACCGCCGACCACAGATCTAGAGGTCTCTGCCCGGGTCAGCACCGACGGAGAAGACTGGTTGCCATGGCAAGAGGTGATCGACGTCTCACAGGAGGGCAACCACTTCTACGCACTTGCACCGCTGATCGTGGAGTCCGGCACGTACCTGCAATACCGTGTTGCCCTCTCCACCGACCGACCCACCGAGACGCCACTTCTGGAGGATGTCACCCTCACCTACATCGATTCCTCGCCAGGTCCGTCCCTCGCAGACGTGGAGAGCTTGTCCCTGCAAATGGCACAGGAAGCAGGCAAGGTGCCGCAGCCCCCCATCATCAATCGCTCGCTCTGGGGAGCCAACGAAAGCTACCGTCTCGACAGTCAAGGCCGCGAGATCTGGCCGCGCGAGTACCAGGCACCACAAAAGGTGATCATTCACCATAGCGTGACGATGAACTACGACCCCAACCCTCCAGCCACGGTGCGCGCCATCTACTACTACCACGCAGTTACACTGGGTTGGGGTGACGTGGGCTACAACTACCTTGTGGACTGGCACGGCAACATCTATGAGGGACGGTACGGTGGCACAGACGTAGTAGGAGGGCACGCATACAGCTACAACTATGGCAGCGTGGGCATCTGCGCCATGGGCACTTATGGGAACACCAGCAATAGCGTCCAACCCAGCGCAGACTTGCTCAACGGGCTGTCACAACTGTCGGCTTGGGAGTGCAGCCGCAGCCTCATCAACCCCAACGAGAGTTCGTTCTTCGTCGATCGAGTCACACAGAACATAGCCGGGCACAGGGACTACAACGCTACCGCTTGTCCTGGCGACTACCTGTACGGGAAACTGCCCTCTTTGCGAAGCCAGGTCTGGAACCAGATCCTGGCCTACACGCCTGCATACGTCGCCGATTATCTCTCGTATGATGCGCCAGAGGTGATGCTGCCGAACCAAATGGAAACACTATCGGTTTCCATCAGGAATACAGGCGCGTTGACCTGGCTGGCTGAGGGGACCAGCGCAGTGGCCCTCGGCTATCGCTGGCGCAACGAACAAGGCGGAGTGACTCCTGGACATCAGGAGACTCCCCTGCCCCACGATGTGTCCTACGGGCACTCCGTTGAGATACCTGATGCTGCCATACAGGCTCCTGCGCAGTCCGGCCAGTATCTCCTCGAGGTCGATCTCCTTCATCGAGGTGTGGGCTGGTTCTCAGAACAGGG
>CAYGAW010000211.1:0-20249 GCA_964347945.1 uncultured Anaerolineales bacterium | reverse complement strand
CCGACAGCGTGGTGGTGAGGAGAACAGTGGCGGTGACGCCATCCGCGTCGAAATCCCCGTACACGGCGATCAGCTCATCCCCGCGGATGGCCCGCCGGATCCTGGTCACGGCCTCAGCTACCCCACTGATCTGAAAGGGGCTTCCCTCTTCGTACTCGCCAGCGAGGAAGCGTTGCACTTCATCCGGAGTGACCACGCCGCGATTGTAGAGGCATTGCACTAGCAGTTGGGGCAGATGAGGGAATTTCGCCAGATGGGAGTCGGGCGCTGAGGGATGCAGTTGCCACTTTGCCTTGCTCATCTTCAAGGACAAGCCTCCCGAGTCGCTGAGGCGCTGATGAAAGGAGCGAGGAAGTTGAGTGCCTCGCTCCTCCCTTGTCTTCGAGATATCCTGGGCAGGTGCACGCCCCACTAAAGCCAATATCGAACAGGCCAGCACTATTCTAGCACGTGCTCGCTGGAAGTCAAGTCTTGAACTGAGTA
The DNA here is from genome assembly GCA_964347945.1 of uncultured Anaerolineales bacterium. GTDB lineage: Bacteria > Chloroflexota > Anaerolineae > UBA7937 > B3-Chlor > CAYGAW01. Next base: position 19,766 of record CAYGAW010000211.1, on the reverse strand, counting down.
GCCAGGCATGCTAGAATCCCACTATCGCGAGGTGGGCGATGGTAGAGAGGGTGATGTTCATGGGCACGCCTCAGTTCGCGGTGCCCTCACTGAAAGCAGTGGCAGAGCAGTACGACATCGTGGCCGTGGTCACCCAGCCCGATAGACCTGCCAGCCGGGGGCGGAAGCCCACTGCTCCGCCGGTGAAGAAGGCGGCCGTCGCACTGGGGCTGCCAGTCCTACAGCCGGAGACCCTCCGTGACGAGGAAGTGGTAGGCAAACTGGGAGAGCTAGCACCAAGGGTGATAGTGGTGGCCGCCTACGGTCAGATACTGCGCCCTGAAGTCCTCGCCATCCCCCCCGCTGGCATAATCAACGTGCATCCTTCGTTGCTGCCGAAGTATCGTGGGGCGTCGCCTATCGCCGGGGCGTTGCTGGCCGGCGAGGAGGAGACTGGGGTGACCATCATGTTGATGGATGAGGGCATGGATACCGGTCCCATCCTGGCACAGAAGGCCACAGAGATCCGCTCGGAGGACACTACGGGCTCTCTAGAAGACAGACTGGCCAATCTGGGGGCTGAGCTGCTCGTGGACACTCTATCTCGCTGGTTGGATGGGCTAATCGACGCCCTCCCTCAGGACGATTCTGAGGCCACGTACACCAGACTCATCTCCAAGGACGAAGCGGTGATAGATTGGAGCCTGCCTGCCCTTGAGCTGTGGCATCGAGTGCGCGCTTACAACCCCCGGCCCGGTGCACGTACATCGTGGGAGGGGAGCTTGCTCAAGGTGCTGCGCGCCCACCCGGACGTCCAGTGGAGGGGTTCCGAGGAACCTGGTCGAGTCCTGGAGCTGCCCACCGGTACGGCGGTGGCCACCGGCCAGGGTGCGCTCTTCCTCGACGAGGTACAGTTGGCGGGCAGGCGAGCTATGACTATCCAAGACTTCACACGTGGACAAAGGGAGTTCGTCGGGTCGCTACTGGGGGAGTGAGCACTGACCCGCTATGAGTCGAGGGGAGTAACATTGACCGGTGTCAAGCTGATGGAGGAGAGATGATGAACGTTTTCAACCGGGCTATGACAATTCTGCTCTTTGTGGTGCTGATGATAGTCGTCCCTGCCATTCTGATCTTTCCGGATGCGATGATCGCCTTCCTACAGCAATCTCTGTCGCTGCTGTGGTCAGGTCTAAATGTCCTCGTCCGCGTGGTCATGGTGCTGGCGGGCATTATCTTCTTCATCGTGTGCGGCTTGGTACTGTATTTGGAGTTCAGGAGGCCGGCTCGCAGGAGGGTGAAGTTGGAGAGGATCACCGGGGGGGATGTTGAGCTGGCTGTGGAGTCTATCGAACAGCGTTTGGAGTATCGTGTCGATCAACTACCCGATGTGGTCAGCGTCTCTCCGAAGGTGAAGCCTCGTCGAAAGTCGATCGACGTGGAGCTCAATGTGGAAACGATTCCCGACGTTGATGTCCCTTTGAAAACGGAAGAAGTGTGCGAGGTGGTGAGGGAGGTCGTCGAGGGGCGGATTGGGTTGAGCCTGCGCAAGATCAAGGTGAACATCGAGCACGCCCCCTATCCTGAGCTCGCCTGAGGCGCCATTCAGGAAGTCGCGCAGCCCCTCACGATGAGTTCGCCTTCTGTGATATCGACCTCATTGACCTCCATGTTTTCGTGTCTTTGTGCAAGAGTGATGGAATCCTCTATCTGCTGCACGAAGGCATCGATGAAGGTTTCGGGAACAGGGAAGCCGTCCAGGGCTACTGTCTCAACGGTTAGCTGCACGCGGCCGCTCTCTGGCTGGACAGAGACGGCGGCTGTGATGGGGGCGTCGATGGGGTCGACCAGGGTTCCGTGGAGATGCATCTTGCCGCCGGTGAGGAGGATCTGAGGATCAACGATGCTCTCTTGCATACTCAGCGCCACGAACGAGGTTAGCTCTTCCTCAGTGATGGTCAGAACGAAGCAGCCTTCATCGTCCAGGGGCAGCTGGCGGCCCAGGATCGAGATCAGCTTCTCCGCTTCCTCGGTGGAGACAGGCACAGTTCTGACAGGCGTCGGTATCAGTTGGGAGGAGCCTTGGCAGGGTAGACAGGCGAGGGCTAGGAGGGCCAGCGCCACTAAGATGGTCAAGCCCGGATGTAGCTTGTGCAGGTGCATGTGATTGCTCACCGGTCCCACGTGAGTCCTGAGCGATTATAGCTGGGCCACCCAGCAGTGTCAAAGGCGGACTAGATGGATCTTGAGGAAGCCAAGGTTGTCTTGGAAAGCATACTCTTCGTGGCCGATGAGCCTGTGAGTATCTCGCAACTGGCAGACACTCTGCAGGTCAAGCGATCCCTGGTGAAGAAGGCGGCGCGTTCGCTGGCTGATGACTATCTTGCCCGGGGCCTGCGGGTGCAGTTCGAGGGGGAGAAGGTGCAGATGGTGACTGCGCCGGACACGGCCCCCTTCGTCGAGCGCTTCTTGGGTCTTCAGCATTCGGGCGCACTATCCGCTGCGGCGCTGGAGACCCTGGCCATAGTCGCCTATCAACAGCCCATCACGAGGCCCGAGATAGAGGACATTCGGGGAGTGAACTGTCAGGGCGTCCTGAAGAACCTCATGGCGCGAGGACTGATCGAGGCGGTAGATCGCCTGGACACAGTCGGCCGTCCCATTGTGTACGGGACCACATTCGAATTCCTGCAATACTTCGGTCTGGCAAATCTGGCGGAGTTGCCGAAGTTGGAGGAGCCGGAACTCGCCGATGAGGGATAAGTACCTGGCCATCGTCATCCTGTTGCTTCTGGCGCTGGCCGGTGTCGGTCTTGGACTATCCCTGTTTCTCGCTCCCCTGCCGCAACCCTTGGCGACGATCCTGTACACTCCCACTCCCACGTCCACCTATACGCCCACTCCCACTCCGACTTCTACCCCAACCCCCACGCCTACACCGACGCCCACCCCTGAGCCGTTGAGTGTCGCACTGCTATCGTACCCGTCCCACCCGCCACAGGGAGGCACCGTGGCGATTCGGATTCGAGCCAATCGGGAGGTGACCTTGACGGGCGCGTTGGCTGATCGGCCGTTGGAGTTCGTCCAGCTGGATGGAACTTACTGGGCTCTGGTAGGCTTTCCATCGTGGAGCGCTTTGGGCCCGCAAAATCTCGCGGTGGAGGCCAGGAGTGAGCTAGGCGAACTGGTTCGAGCGACCGACACGGTGACTGTCACATACGGTCAGTTTCCCGTGGAGATCATAGATATCCCCAGCGACCGCGAGTTCCTCTTGGATCCGGCGATCATAATAGCCGAGCGGAAGCGTCTGGAGGCGATCTATGCCCAGTTCAGGCCAGACAAGCTCTGGCAAGGTGTCTTCGGATACCCGGTTCAGGCTCCCGTCTTCACCTCGGCGTACGGTGCTCGTAGGCAATATGACACAGGGCCCGGTTATCACGCTGGTGCTGACCTGGATGGCGAAGATGGAGATCCGGTGTTCGCCACCGCTGATGGAACAGTGGTTCTCGCCGAGTTTCTTCAGGTGAGAGGGGGCACGGTGATCGTGGACCATGGGCTCGGAGTCTATAGCTGCTATAACCACATGTCTGACCTGGTCGCGCAGGATGGGGAGTTAGTCTCCCGGGGCCAGGTCGTCGGCTACATGGGCTCCACGGGACTTTCGACAGGCACTCACCTGCACTGGGAATTGAGGTTGGGTGGTACTGCCGTCGATCCGTTCGAATGGACGAGGCGCAGAATCATCGGATAGTTGTCCTGGTCTCGCTGCTCCGGTACAATGACAGAGAGCATTCTTTGGTTTCTTTGGCCGCGAGGGGACGAGGCTGTCGGGCAGTAGGGTCGGCTCCTTTCAATTTTCGGTGTGAGAGAGTCAAGTGTCAAGACCATCGACCATAGCCATTGACGGCCCTGCCGCCGCCGGAAAGAGCACCATAGGTGGCCTTCTTGCGGAGCGCTTGGGCTACCTGTTGCTGGATACGGGCGCGATGTACCGCGCCGTCACCTGGGTGGCTCTGGAGCAGGGTGTGGAGATCGCTGATGAGGAGGGTGTCACAGCTCTGGCGCGGTCCATAGAGATATCCATCTCCAGGCCGACTGTGGACGACGGCCGACAGTATACCGTCCTTGTCGGTGGGGATGACGTTACCTGGGACATCAGGCGGGCCGAGGTAGACAAGAACGTGTCACCCGTGTCAGCGTATGCAGGAGTCCGCCAAGTGCTTACCGAGCAGCAACGTCGCATCGCCGAGCAGGGGGGCGTGGTGATGCTTGGGCGGGATATCGGCACCGTGGTCATGCCTGACGCTGACCTGAAGATATTCCTGAACGCTTCTCCGGAGGAGAGGGCCAGGCGGCGGTATCTTGAACTGCTGGAGCGGGGAGAGCAGGCGGATTACGCAGAGATACTGCGCGACATGAAACGCCGGGACAGGATTGACAGCAGCAGGGCGGTGGCTCCATTGCGGGCTGCAGCGGACGCCATTCGAGTAAATACCGATAACTTATCCATAGACGAGGTGTTAGACATGGTAGAGAGACTAGTCGAAGAGGCAGGTTCCCCATCGGGATCGGAGCCGTGTCCCCTCAGGAGGCCGCAATGAGGAAGTACGTGCAGCGCTTAGCCAACTTGGTTTTCAGGTTCCTGATGTTTCTCCTTCTGGACCACGAAGTGGAGGGCGTAGGGAATATTCCTGCAGAAGGACCCGTGATAACCGCTCAGAATCACATGATCTCGGTAGATACCGTCATCGCCGCCGCATACATAGACCGGGAGGCGGTGGGCATGTCGAAGGTGGAGAACTACGAGTTTCTGCCCCTGGCTGTGCTGTTCAAGCTCTATGGGACCTTCCCCGTGCGGCGAGGTGAAGTGGACCGAACGGCCTTGCGAACGGCTTTGAGGGTCCTCAAGGAGGGCAAGGTGCTCATGGCGGCGCCGGAAGGCACAAGAAGCAAGACAAATAATCTGCAGAGGGGCAAGGACGGTCTGACCTACATCGCTATTAGATCTGGCGCATCTGTCGTTCCCGTTGCCATCTGGGGACAGGAAAAGTTCTGGGAGCAGCTGAAGAGGCTCCGTCGGACGAAGGTCAAGATGGTCATGGGCAAGCCGTTCATCTTCGAACCGGGAGAGGGCAAGCTGACCAGGGAGCAGTTGAGCCAGATGACAGATGAGATGATGTATCGACTGGCGGCCCTGATGCCGCCAGAATACCGTGGCTACTATAATGACTTGTCGGCTGCCACAGAAGAGTACTTGCGCCCGTATGACGGTAGCCATTCCAGAACCGTGGGCAGAGGGGCCAAGCGGCGTCGCATCATTTTCAGTAAGGGGGACGTAAGCGGCTGAACAACGGACGTACGGGTGGACGAGTGGCCCGTGTGGAGGAGGGCAGCCTGGCGGAAAGGGCGGGCCTTGAGCCAGGAGACCGGCTGGTCTCCGTCAACGGGCACCTCCTCCGCGATGTGATAGATTATCATTTCCATACCGCCGACGAGGAGTTGGACCTGGAGATCGAGCGAGCTGGGCAAAGGCTCGCTTTTCACGTCCAGCGGAGATACGGTGAAGAGTTCGGCCTCGAGTTCACAGAGGACGTCTTTGATGATATGCGCCGGTGTAACAACCGTTGCGCCTTTTGTTTCGTCGATCAGATGCCATCGGGGATGAGGCGGTCGCTTTACATAAAAGACGACGACTATCGATACTCCTTCTTGCATGGGAACTTTATCACGCTCTCCAACTGGACCGACGAGGACTGGGGGAGGGTCGCTCGGCAGCGGCTCAGCCCGCTATACATCTCCGTCCACGCCACTGATCTTGACTTGAGGCGCCGCATATTCAACAATCCCCGCCTGCCTGACATCCGACAACAACTGCGCCGCCTGGGCGAGTTGGGCATCGAGATGCATACTCAGATAGTTCTGCTCCCGGGTCTTAACGACGGTGCGCGACTGGAAGAGACCCTGGATGATCTGACTTCACTCTATCCTGCGGTGCGCTCCATCGGGGTCGTGCCTGTGGGACTCACCAAGTATCATCGCGGCGGCCTACGCCTTCTGAACGCTGAGGAGGAGCGGGCCATCATGGAGCGGATCATGCCTCGACAGGCGGAGAACCGCCGGCGTCTGGGCGTTACCCTCATCTATCTCTCAGACGAACTGTATGTGCGCGTTGGCATCCCAGTCCCACCGGCCACGGAATACGATGGCTTCCCTCAATTGGAGAATGGCATTGGGCTGGTGAGGCAGCTTCTGGACGGTTGGGCTGATGTCAAGCGGGAGGACTTGGGAGCCATTACAGGGCAGGCTGTTGCGGTCTGCGGGACCTTGGTAGCGCCGATTCTGCACCGGATTCTCCAGGAGCTGGGGGAGTTGAGTCGCCTTGACATAACGCTGGTCCCGGTGGAGAACACCTTCTTTGGGTCGATGGTGACGGTTTCTGGATTGCTGACGGGTGACGAAGTGCTAGCTGTGCTCCAGAATGGGGATCTGGGAGATGGTGTGCTCTTGCCACGGGCGATGTTCGACGCCAAGGGAGATGTGACCCTCGACGATAGGACTGCGGGGGACATAGAGTCTCATCTCAAGGTCCCTGTGCGCGTGACCAGTTCCATGCCTGAGATGTTGAGCCATTTTGAAACCATGCGGTAGACTTGCGAGACCGTGCACGGGGTGCTACAATACAACAGTTAGTAGGGAGGTGAGACCCATGTAGGGAGGATGAGCTTCACAAAGGGGAGGATAGCGCCTGGGCTGGAGGCTTCCAGTTGACGAGGTGGGGGTTCCCCAACGCGAGGCGGGGCTAACCGTTTTGTACGCCAGCGCCTGCCGGCGGAGGAACGGGAAAATCGAGGAATCGGCGGATGCCCCCCAAGGGATGGCTACGTCCCTGGTCTTCCCCTCCTGAGGCGAAGGACTCTGCCAAAACCTGCGGGTGACCGTGGGGACAAAAGGGGTCCAGTGGCAACATGAGAGGCGTTGCTCACTCCTGACGCCTGTGCGGGCAAACCCAATCCCCAGGCCTGTCCCTGAGATTGGGCTGGGGCACCTCATGACAGGAGGGACACAAGTGTTTACCAAGAGAGTGTTGAAGAAGATCTCCACTCCGTTCGAGGCCTTCGACCCCCAGGGGGCGATCCTCATGGTCAACATGGTAGATCCGCAGGTGAGCACCATGAAGGTCTTCCTAGAAGCCGTGGAGGAGGTGGGGATCCCTTTTTTCATCGTTGCCAACAAGATGGATCTGGTAGACGGTGCCAGGCTCGCCAAGGTGGAACAGGAACTGGGCTTGGATCTTATCCCTGCGTCCATGGTCACCTTGGAAGGAATGGATGAGATAAGGGCACAGTTCTCCGAGACCTTTGCCCCGAGGGACCGCATCGCCGTGCTGGGGGTCTTCAATAGCGGCAAGACCAGCCTCATCAGCAACCTCACCCACTTGGACCTGGCGATAGGTAATCTGCCGGGCACCACGCTCGAATTCACCGCCTATGAGTACGAGGACTACGTCCTGATCGACACGGTCGGCCAGCTCATCGATGTGAACAAGCCGCTGATGGTGAGCGTGGACCTCTCTGGGTGTGAATCTGCTGAGGAGAAGATTGCGCGCATCCTGCGTCAGGATGCTGAGGGCATCTTGGCCACCCTGGAGACTGCGGTAGCAAGCATAGAGACCGTGGTTGACGTGATGCGCAGTCGTATCGAGGCCGGGAACAAGATCCTCGTCACCGGGGCGGGAGCGAGCGCCTTGGTGGCGATGGAGATGGCCGGACAGGGGCTGGAGACCGGGGTTCCCATCATGGTCTTCACCAACAACTTAGGCGATATGCAACCTGTGAGCTTCGCCAAGGGCGCTGGCGAGGAGGAGATGGGCTTGTCAAAGTACATGACCATGGCCGTGAATGATGGGGATGTGATGATCGGAATCTCGGCCAGCGGCGGCACTGGTTTTGTGTACGATGCACTGGAGCGAGCGCGGAAGCGCGGCGCGATCGCCGTGGCCATCACCGAGAACGTGGATACGCCGCTTGGTCAAGCAGCCGACCACGTGATCAAGAGCAACGCCAAGCCGGAGGGCCCCTCCTCAAGTAAGATCCAGGCGGCGCATCTCGCCATTGGCCATGCGTTGCTCCTGACTCTGGCTGACGAGCGAGGCGTGACGGCCGACCAGTCAGTGGAGTTCATGCTGCCTGAGGTGGTGCCGACTAAGAAGATGGGCATCAAGTGAACAGGGGGAGGTGAAGGAAAGTGTGCGGCATAGTAGGCTACGTGGGTCCGCGATTCGCCACCCCCATCTTGCTCGACGGACTGCAACGCTTGGAGTATCGAGGGTATGACTCGGCGGGCATTGCCGTGTTGAACCCCGCGGGCGAGATCGAGATCGAGAAGACCGAGGGGAAACTCCGGAAGCTGCTCGAGGCGCTGGAAGACGGAGGGCCGGCGGGGTTCCTCGGGGTCGGCCACACCCGCTGGGCAACCCATGGACTGCCCAACGAAGTGAATGCTCATCCGCACCCTGACTGCCGGCGACGCATAGTCCTGGTTCACAATGGTATCATTGAGAACTATTCGTCGCTGCGGCAGGAATTGGTGGCTCGGGGCCATGACTTCGTCTCTGAGACGGACACGGAGGTGCTGGCTCATCTCTTCGAGGAGGAATACGACAGGCTGGCTCAAGATGGGCACGAAGCTCCACTTCTGCCGGAAGCTGTCAGGCGCGGGTTGAAGAAAGTGAGGGGAGCATATGCCATCGCTGCTCTCTGTCGGGATGAACCTCAGGTGTTGGTGGGTGCCCGCCTCTTCTCACCACTGATAGTCGGCCTGGGGCAAGGGGAGAACTACCTCGCCTCCGACATACCGGCCATCATGCGGCACACGCGAAGGGCCATGGTGGTGGACGACGGTGAGGTCGTAATGCTAACGCCCGAGGAAGTGACCATACGCGCTCTCGATGGACAGGAGATGCAGCGTGATCCGCTGCAAATCACCTGGAATCTGGAGTCGGCAGAGAAGGGGGGGTATCCACACTTCTACCTCAAGGAAGTTCACGAGCAGCCGGAAGCCATCGCCAACACTCTGCGGGGTCGCCTCGACGGCAGGCGAGTCAGCCTTTCGGAGTGGGCACACCTGGACTTGAGCAGCGTGAACCGCGTCAATATCGTGGCCTGTGGCACGTCATCGTATGCGGGCCTGGTGGGCAAGCTACTGATGGAGAGGTGGGCTCAGCTGCCGGTGGAGGTGTCGATAGCCTCCGAATTCCGATATGGTGCCCCCATCATAGATGAGAGGACTCTCGTCGTTCTGATTACTCAGTCGGGGGAGACGGCGGACACTCTGGCAGGCTTTCGGCTGGCCCAGGACAAGGGGGCCATCACCGTCGCTCTGACCAATGTGGTGGGGAGCTCCATCACCAGAGGTGCCGATGCGACCATCTACTTCCAAGCCGGACCGGAGATCTGTGTGGTGGCGACCAAGACGTACACGACCGAACTCGTTTTGTTGTGTTTGGTGGCCCTGGATCTGGGCCGGAGACGGGGCCTCCTCACCGAGGCGCAGGTAGCTGACGTCGTAGAGGAGTTGCGCGAGTTGCCGGCCAAGGTGGAGTTGATCCTGCAAGAAAAGGAAGCCATCGAAGAAGTCGCCAAACGACACGCCCAGCGGCAAACCTTCTTCTTCATCGGACGAAATCTCGGCTATCCCACAGCCATGGAGGGGGCACTAAAGCTAAAAGAGATCAGCTATGTCCATGCCGAGGGGTATCCCGCTGGAGAGCTCAAGCATGGGCCAATCGCCGTGTTGGATGACGACTCAGTGGTGTTCGCCATAGTCCCCGAGAGTGGCACATACGAGAAAGTGGTCAGCAACATTCAGGAGGTACGGGCGCGCCGGGCCGACGTTCTAGCGGTAGCCACGGCAGGGGACGACGAGATTGGGCAGCTCGCTGAGGAGGTGTTCTACATCCCGCCTACGCTGGAGGTCTTGACTCCGGTGCTGGCGATTGTCCCTCTGCAGTTGTTCGCCTACCATGTGGCTGTGGAACGGGGCTGCGATGTGGATCAGCCGCGTAATTTGGCCAAGTCTGTTACAGTGGAGTAGCCCGGGCTGACTACCGGCCGGCCATGCCACCTGACTGAACCTTCGACACCGCATCCTCGGTAGTTATATACAGAAATTGCCCGCGCCGTCACAGGCGTGCGTCTGGAGCGGCAGACCATCCTCTGGCTATCACGGATGGGGCGGGAACTGCGGAGAGTTCGGTTCGGGTGCAAGGGAGACCGAATCGGCGTACCGCTGGCCTGAGATAGGCAGTCCTGAGGACAGGAGGACCGATGGGAGAGAAACTCGAACAACTCCGTCAGCAACTCGGTGTAGTGGCCGATTTGAGCGCGGCCACGGGCGTCCTGAGTTGGGACCAGCAGACCTATATGCCGCCTGGAGGGGCGGCAGGGCGGGCCATGCAACTGGCGACACTGAGCCGTCTGGCCCATGAGAGATTTGTCAGCGACGACATAGGCGAGGCTCTCGCAGCGACGGAATCGGAGGTCGCCGACCTGGACCCCAATTCTGACGAGGCACGCCTTGTGAAGAAGACTCGGCGCGACTACGACAAGGCACGCAAGGTGCCCGCCGAATGGGTAGGTGAGTTTCGACGCATCACTGCTCTGGCTCACCAGGCCTGGGAGAAAGCGCGAGCGGAGGCCGATTTTCCACAGTTCCAGCCGCACTTGGAGAAGGTGCTGGAGCTGCGACGCCAGTATGTCGACTTCTTCGCGCCCTACGATCACATTTACGACCCCCTGTTGGACGATTTCGAGCCGGGGATGAAGACCGCGGAAGTCAAAGCCGTCTTCGATGAGTTGCGTCCGCAGCAGGTCGAGCTGGTGCGGGCCATAAGCGAGCGCGGTGCGCCTGTGGACGACTCGGTGGTGCGTCAGACTTTCGCCGAGGAGAAGCAGCGGGATTTTGGACTGGAGGTCGTCAAAGCCATCGGCTACGACTTCGAGCGAGGACGCCAGGACAAGTCGGTTCATCCCTTCACCTCAGGTTTTGGGACCGGTGACGTTCGTATCACCACACGCTTCGACCCGAAGTTCCTCAACACAGCTCTCTTCGGCTCGATGCATGAGGCTGGACACGCGATGTACGAGCAGGGCGTGAATCCAGACTTTGACCGGACTCCTCTCGCTGATGCAGCCTCATTGGCCATGCACGAGTCGCAGTCGCGACTGTGGGAGAACTTGGTCGGTCGGAGCCGTCCGTTCTGGGTAGCGTTCTACGCGCGGCTGCAAGAGGTGTTTCCAAGTCAGCTGGGCGATGTGAGTCTGGATACCTTCTACCGCGCTATCAACAAGGTGCAACCTTCGTTCATCCGGGTCGAGGCCGATGAGGCCACCTACAACCTGCACATCATGCTTCGATTCGAGTTGGAGATCTCGCTGATGGATGGCACCCTCGGTATAGGGGATCTTCCTGAGGCGTGGAATGCCAGGTTCGAGGAGTTCCTGGGATTGACCCCCAGCGACGATGCAGAAGGTGTACTGCAAGATATCCATTGGTCCGGCGGCATGATCGGCTATTTCCCGACCTATGCCCTGGGCAACCTGGTTGCCTCGCAGCTGTGGGCCAAAATCGCAGGCGACATCCCAGACCTCCAGCACCGAATCGAGCGTGGAGAGTTCGGCGAACTTCTGAGCTGGCTGCGGGAGCACGTGCACAAACATGGTGGGAAGTTCGAGCCCGTGGAGTTGCTGACCGCCGTTACCGGAAGCGGGCTCACCGCAGAGCCGTACCTACGCTACTTGCGCGACAAGTTCGGAGAGATCTACAAGCTATAGCTGCCGGCACACTCGTGCCGCCGGCACAGCGTGCTTGTCTTGGCTTCGGTTTACCGTGTGCCCTCTGTCGTTCCACGGCCCGTGAGCCCAGGAATCGCAGAGGGTTGAGCAGTCTGATAATCCTTGGAGCCAGATCACGGGCTGGCAGTGAGACTCCTGTAACCAGCTTGGCACAGGCTACGGCCCGAACTAGGTGCGTGGCCTTTCTCCGCCCAGCAATCAGAGATAGCGCTAGCCCATGAGAGTAGAGATGGTCGGCCCCTTTGGGCTGCGGCCCCAAGGCACGATGTCCAGGCGGGCACTGCCGCTGGCGAAAGATCTGGCGTCTCGCGGCCATCAGATCGAGGTACTTCTAGCTCCCTGGGGCTGTCCTGAAGACAGCGGGCGGCTGTGGGAAGAGGACGGGGTGAGTATCCACAACATCGTGCTGCCTCCTTCCATCCCGCTGCTAAGAGAGGTCATCATCACCTGGCGCCTGCTGCGTCGCGTCCGCAAGAGGCGGCCCGACGTCGTCCATTGCTTCAAGCCCAAGGCCTATTCGGGCCTGAATGCAGCGATCCTGTGGGGCCTGACCAAGTCGCGTCTGTCAAAGGTACGCGTGGTTCTCGACACCGATGACTGGGAAGGATGGGGTGGGTGGAACGATCTGGCGGCCTACTCAGCGGTTCAGAGGCGGTTCTTCGCCTGGCAAGAGAGATGGGGCATGACCCATTGTCATGCACTGACTGTGGCTAGCAGAACCTTGGAGGCGCTGGCCCGAGAAATGGGGGTCGATGATCAGATCATCCACTACTTGCCTAACGGTGTGGAGCCGCAGTCTGATGCGCCAGACCGGGCTCTGGGCGACAGGGTTCGACGTGAGTGGCAACTCGGTGATAACCGCGTGATCCTGCTCTTCACCAGATTCTTCGAGTTCAAACCAAGGCGTTTGGTCGAGATATTGAATCAGGTCTGGGCTGAGGTGCCATCGGCGCATCTGCTGGTCGTCGGGCGTGGCCTCTTTGGCGAAGAGGACCGGTTCCTGACAATTGTCCAAGAGGCTGGCCGCGCGTCGCGCGTCACCTACGTCGGCTGGCGCCAACAGCACGAACTTCCAGGGTACTTCGCGGCCTCTGATGTGGCCATCTGCCCCTTCGAGGATACACTGCTGAACCGTGCTCGTTGCCCGGCCAAGTTGGCGGATCTGATGGTGGCGGGGCTGCCGATAGTAGCTGACGACGTAGGGCAAGCAGGCGAGTATATTGAGCATCTGGTCTCGGGATACCTAGTGCCGCCAGGTGAGGCGGGAACCTTCGCCGCGGGCGTAGTCGGGCTGCTGCGTGACGAGCAACTCAGGGAGGAACTGAGTAGGCAAGCGAGGGAGAGCGTGATGCGGCGCTTCGGATGGCCAAAGCTGGCGCCAACGGTGGAGAGGGCCTACGCAGGGTGAGGACAGCTTTGTTCAGCAAGAAGCTGTGGCGCTGGTTGCCTACTGCCATCTGGATGGTGGTGATCTTCTACCTGTCCGCTCAGCCGGATTTGCCCCATCATCCTGAGGAGGCCCTGGACGTCGTCGTCAAGAAAGTGGGACACGTAATTGAATACGGCATCCTGGCAGGGCTGGCGTGGTGGGCTTGGCCGCGTGACCGGCACGAGTCGTCGGTCCGCATGATGGGGGGCGTCTTGATCTTCACGGTGCTCTACGCCATCTCCGACGAGATGCATCAGCATCTGGTGCCCGGCCGGACGGCGCGTGTCCTCGATCTGGTGTTCGATCTGTTGGGAGCGGGACTGGCTCTGATGGTCATCTCCGGACTGAGACGCTACAGAGGGTCGCTCTCCATCCGTTGACAAAACTCGGCTTCCTGCTTATCATCCAATCGTGAAGAGCACCGTACAGAGCGCTGGATCATGGAGGACGTTCCGTCCGAGCCATGATCAGATCCTGGGTGGCGCCATCCCGGTAGTCGTGGTTCTGCTGCTTGGGTTGGCTCTCGCCCGTTTGCCGGTGACGTGGGCGGCCGCGCTGATTGTGGGCTCAGCCGTCCTGATCCTCATTTTCGTGCGACCGGTTGTGGGTCTGTATCTTCTGATCTTCGCTATCCCCTTTGGATCCCTCAAGGAGATCAGCTTCGGCGTCATCACCATCGGAGGCGCCGAGGCACTGGCAGGCCTCACCGTGGTGGCTTGGGTGGCACGCATGATCGCCGAGAGGGAGATCAAGACGGTTCACCCTCCCCTCCTCGTTCCGCTGCTGATAGTCGTCGGCGTGGCCTCCTTCTCCATGCTGGGTTCTCTGTCTTTGCAGTGGAGCGTGAAAGGGCTGCTGCTGTGGCTAGAGCTCCTGGCTATCTATCTTCTCGTTGTGAACATCGTCCAAGAGAAGGACGTGAAGATCATCGTTATCCTCGTCCTGGTGGCCGGATGTCTGGAGGCCCTGCTGGGCATCTACCAGTTCTTCGGTCGCAAAGGCCCCGAGGGATTCCTTCTCTTTGATCGGTTCATCCGGGCCTATGGCACCTTTGAGCAGCCAAATCCATATGGCGGATACCTGGCCCTCATTCTACCCTTGGCCCTGGCTGTCGTTCTAGCTCGCTGGCGATGGCGAGACTTGTGGTCCCTGGTGACCTGGGGCTTGGCCGGGCTGAGCCTGGCCCTCCTGTCAGCCGCGCTGCTGATGACGTGGTCGCGGGGAGCGTGGCTGGGCTTCATCTCTGGTGCGGCCGTGGTGGTCGGGGCAGGATTGTGGCACAGGGCCTTTGGCGATGTCACCGCCGGGGTGCTGGCAGGATTGGCCAGCGCGGTGTTGGGCACCCTGTGGTTGTTCAGGACGGGGCGAGACTGGCTTCTGGGCCCTGTGCTGGGAGTGCTGGCGGGCTTTGGCGCCGGGGTGGGCGTTGCGGTGGCGATTCGTCGCCGTTGGGCCTGGGTCCTCCTGGCTTGGGTACTGCTCTTTGGCAGCGTCTTCCTGCTGCTGGGTGGCGAGCAATTGCTGCCTGCGGCCATAGGTGCGCGGTTCACCGACTTCCTCCCCTACCTGCGGCCGACTGACGTGCGTGGAATCCACGTCAGCGACGAGAATTTCGCTGTGGTGGAAAGACTGGCTCACTGGGAGGCCGCGCTGGGCATGGTCAGGGACCATCCGCTGCTTGGGGTGGGCATCGGAAACTATGTGCCTGTATATCCGGCCTACGCTCTGCCCGGGTGGGTCGACCCTTTGGGTCATGCCCACAACTACTATCTTCACATCGCCGCGGAGGCTGGTTTGCTGGGCCTGGCTGCGTATGTTCTCTTCGTGCTTGCGGCTTTCTGGCATAGCTGGCGCTCGGTCGGGGCGCTGAGCGGCATTTGGCAGGGGGTGGCCCTCGGCATCCTGGGCGTACTGGCGGCCTTTGCGGTCCACAGCGTGTTCGACAACCTCTATGTCCACGGGATGAACATGCACCTGGCGATGATGTTGGGACTATTGTATGTGTTGACTCATGGATGCGGGGTGTCCGTTGTCGAAGCTTCTTGAGCCTCTCCTTGCCAGTTCAGCAGTGTCCAGATTGGTGCTCGTCATCTACTCTCGTCCGCGATGGAGGAGAGCGTTCTTGACGTTTCTGGACAAGCAGCAGGAGATTGTGCGTTTTGTCAAATTCGCCACGGTCGGCGCCATCGGGACCGTAGTGGACTTCACCGTCCTGAACGTACTGATCCTGGTTTTCGGGTTCAGCAAGTTCTGGGCCAACACTTTCTCATTCTCCGCCGCAGTGCTGAGCAACTTCATCTGGAACCGGCTTTGGACCTTCCCCGAATCACGCCAAGAGCCGCTCGTTCCTCAGTTGATCCAGTTCGGCTTGGTGAGCATCGGTGGATATGTCCTTAACCAGACCATCTTCTTGGGCCTTGATGCATTGGTGTTCCACGAATGGGGGACCCTGGGCTACAACGTAGCCAAGGCCGTCGCCATTGTGGTGGTGCTGTTCTGGAATTTCGGTGTGAATCGGATTTGGACTTACCGAAACATCAAGTGATCGGAGCATGTGTGTGGTGACAGCGCCCCGGGGAACAGAGATTTGCGCATCGGGATAGATTACACCGCAGCAGCGCATCAGCGGGCCGGTATCGGCCGTTACGCCCGCGGGTTGGTTGGAGCGCTGGCCGAACTGGACGCCGATGACCAATTCGTCCTCTTGGTCGCAGGGCGCGCGGCTCCACATGCCCCAGGTGAGAGCCAGCAGCTTGACCCCGTAGTGGGTGACAACTTCCACATTCGAGACCTTCCACTGTCGGAGAGGATGTGGACGATCATCTGGCATCGCCTGCGGCTGCCGTTCCCGGTCGATCTCTTCACGGGGCAAGTAGATGTGTTTCACTCGCCCGACTATGTGCTGCCGCACGTCCGCCACGGCAAAGCAGTGGTCACGATTCACGATCTTTCTTTCCTGAGATATCCGGAGGGCGCGGAACCAAAGCTGCGACGCTATCTTGGCAAGGCTGTCCCCAGAGCGGTCAGGCGCGCCGAACTGGTTCTGGCTGATTCGGAGAATACGAGAAACGACATCATCGAACTGTTGGGGACCTCCCCTGAGAAAGTGGAGGTGCTCTATCCTGGTGTGGAAGGGAGGTTCAGACCGGTCCAGGACGAGCGACTTCTATCCGCTGCCCGTGCAGTGTACGGCCTGGATTTCCCCTTCATCCTTACAGTGGGCACCCTGGAACCCCGCAAGAATCACGCCCTGCTTCTGAACGCCTACGCAGTCTTGAGAGAGTTACCAGAAGTGCCGCACAAGCTGGTGATAGCGGGCGGCGAGGGTTGGCTATACGAGGGTGTGCTCCGCAGGGTCGAGGAGTTGTCGCTGGAGAGAGACGTGGTCTTCCTGGGATTCGTGCCCGACGAGGATCTGCCAGCTCTGTACAGCTTGGCCGATGTCTTCGTGTTCCCGTCGCTGTATGAGGGTTTCGGCCTGCCTCCCTTGGAGGCGATGGCCTGCGGCACGCCAGTGGTCGCTTCCCGGAGTTCCTCCTTGCCCGAGGTGGTTGGGGATGCGGGGCTGATGGTCCCCCCGGATAACCCCAGGGCGCTGGCGGGAACGATCCACAAGCTGCTCAACGACCAAGTCCTACGACAAAAGCTAATAGAACGGGGAGTGTCGCAGGCGCAGAAGTTCACCTGGCAGCGGACCGGGAGACGTCTGTTGGCACTGTACCGAAGTCTGCTCGGCTAGGGCAAACCTACGGGACCCACAGAGGAGCCCATTCGTTGCCAGGATGCTCGGTCAGTCTTTGCAGGTTAGCGCCGTCAGGCGCTATGACGTAGATGTCGGCGTTATCGTCTCGCAACGAGGTGAAGACGATTTTCTGACCATCCGGTGACCAGGAGAGGAGCACGTCCTGGCCTGGATCGTTGGTCACGTTCTCGAGAGCGCCGTCACTGATTCGGACGAGGTATATCTCGGCGTTGCCGTCCCTCTGTGACGAGAAAGCGATGGTCTGTCCATTGGGAGCCCAGGCGATGTCCGAGTCGGTGGCTTCGCTTTGTGATAGGTTATACTGATCGGTGCCATCGGCGTTCATGACGTACAGCTCGGTGTTGCCGTCGCGCTCCGATTCGAAGGCGATGAGACTGCCATCGGGTGACCAGGCAGGCTTGGTGTCGTCGGCCGGATGTATGGTCAGCCTGGTCTGGTTGCTGCCATCGCTGTTCATGAGATAGACATCGTCGTTTCCGTCGCGCTCGGACACGAACGCAATCTGGCTTCCGTCCGGTGACCATGCGGGATGGCCGTCAGCCGCCGGACTGGTGGTGAGTCTCGTCTGCTGGGAGCCATCGGCTTGCATAACGTAGATCTCCCAGTTGCCATCCCGATTGGTGGTGAAGGCCACCTTTGCTCCGTCAGGGGACCAGGATGGGAAACCATCGCCTGCTGGGTGATCGGTCAGGTTGCGAGGGTAGGCACCGTTCGCGTGCATGGTATAGATCTCAGAGTTGTCGTCACGGTCCGACACGAAGAGAATCAAGCGCCCATCGGGCGACCAGGCGAAGAGCACATCGTCATAGGCCGACCTGGAGAGATTCATGAGACCAGTGCCGTCAGCATTCACCATGAAGATGTCATCGTTATCTGCATGGTTTCCCATGAAGATGATCGTGTCTTCTGGCGCCGGTGGCGGGGTTGGGATCTGTGGTTGCCCGCCCGCGCAGGCTGATACAGCCAACAAGAGAATCACTGACAAGACGGACAGGTTCCTGAGCACAATCTACCTCCTGTACGGACTTCGGCCCGAAGCAAGCCCTTGCTGCAACACAGCATGTGGTGACGCTGCACGCTTCTGTCCCCGCTGGCCGACTCTAGCGGGAGCTGATCTCGATTGGGTAGACGGATCTCATTATATCACACAGAGCTTGAAGTGCAAGACTCTGACCAATTCAGAAGGAGGTACGTAAAGTGAAACTCGCGAAAGCCATGAGTCGCCTGGGCACCGAGACAGCCTTCGAGGTGCTAGCCAAAGCACGCGCCTTGGAAGCCCAAGGGAGGGAGATAATCCATCTGGAGATCGGAGAGCCCGATTTCGACACCCCTTCCAATATCATAGAGGCGGCAGGTACTGCCCTAATAGAGGGCTATACGCACTACTGTCCTTCAGCTGGCATCCCAGAACTGCGGCAAACCATCGCTGAGTACACCTCGGAGACGCGCGGGGTCGATGTATCGCCTGAACAGGTGGTGGTTACTCCCGGGGCCAAGCCCATCATGTTCTTCGCTATCCTCGCCCTGATAGAGGCAGGCGACGAGGTATTGTATCCGAATCCCGGGTTCCCCATCTATGAATCCATGATCAACTTCGTGGGAGCTAAGGCGATACCCCTGGTTCTAGAGGAGGAGCGGGAGTTTCGTTTCGACATCGCTCAGTTGGAGGAGAAGATCTCTCCCCGCACCAAGATGATCATCATCAACACCCCTCAAAACCCCACTGGCGCGGTCTTGACCAGGAACGATCTAGAGGCGATAGCTGAAGTGGTGAAGGACCACGATCTGATGGTTCTGAGCGATGAGGTGTATGAGTGTATTCTCTATGAGGGAGAACACGTCAGCTTCCTGTCGGTGCCAGGGGTGCAGGAGCGTACAATCCTCCTCAACGGTTTTTCCAAGACATACGCCATGACCGGTTGGCGGCTGGGATTTGGTGTGATGCCCGAGGAGTTGGCGGTCCACATCACGCGACTGATGACCAACAGCAATTCCTGCACCGCGACCTTCACTCAGTGGGCTGGGATAGAGGCATTGCGCGGGCCTCAGGACTCAGTACGTGAGATGGTGGAAGAATTCGAGCGTCGTCGGGATGTGATAGTGCCCGGGCTCAATGCCATCGAGGGGATCCGGTGCAACAACCCCAAGGGCGCTTTCTATGTTTTCCCCAACATAGAAGGCACAGGCATGAACGAGAGGGAGTTTGCTGACTACATGATGGAGGAAGCAGGCGTCGCGATGCTGGCGGGCACCTCTTTCGGGGAATACGGTCGGGGCTTTGTCCGCCTGTCCTACGCCAACTCGGTGGAGAACATTCGGAAGGCTTTGGTCAACATCGAGGAGGCCCTGAGCAGGCGGTAGCCCACGACGGTCAGTGGGCCGCCGGGCCGACGGTGGCGATATCTTCCCTGCTGACCTCGAAGGTGGTGAACCACAGTTCGCCGCTCTCGCGGGTGAAGTTCCGGACCACCCCACGAGGATAGTACTGCTGGAGTGTCGCAAGATGGTGCAGATGTGAGGGAAGAAGGATGTAGGCTACGTTCTTGCCGTGGCTGTCCCGCAGAGGTATGTACCGCGAGGGCTTGAGCACGTCCGTTCCCGCCACTTGGCGAGCGATGAAGCGAATGGTGCCGTGCCGGACGTAGAGTTTGGGCTCACCCAGCAGATAAATCTCGTAGTCGTCGCCCAGGGAGGTCAAGTATCGGGCTATGGCGGTGGCTGGCTCTCTCATAGCCCAGCCTTG
>CAYGAW010000210.1:0-3970 GCA_964347945.1 uncultured Anaerolineales bacterium | reverse complement strand
AGCGTGAGTACTCTGTCTTCCATGATTTCCTGGCGGCCTATCCAGGAGGCCACGGAGAAGGAATCCTCCATTTGCAGGAGGAGTCGCCCCTTGGTGAACTCCTTCGCCTTGTCGAGTTCATCCTCGGATACTGGCTCTTGCTTGGTCTTCTCCAGCTCGGACAGGATGGCCGCAATGGCTTTCTCGATTTGCTGAGCGTCCACTCCCGCGTAGACGCCCATCAGGCCAGTATCTAGCATGGGGTAGACGTAGGAGTATACCGAGTAGGCCAGGCCGCGCTTCTCCCGAACCTCCAGGAAAAGGCGGGAACTCATTCCTTGCCCAAGGATGGTATTGAGCAGGCTGAGATCGTACTTGTCGTCATCGAAGTGGGAAATACCCGGGAGAACCATGGCCAGGTGAGCCTGTTCAGTGGCTTTGTGCTCGACTTTGACTCTTGCCGCCGTCTGTTCCTGGTCCATGGGCAGATAGGAAGCACCAGGGCTTTGCTTCCAGCCCATCAACTGGGCTGCGGCCTCCTCGGCCGCTTGCTCATGGTCGATGTGACCAGCTACGGCTAGCACTGCGTTGCTGGGCTGATAGTGACGGTGGATGTAGTCCTGTATCATCGTCCTTGTCATCCCGGCGACGCTCTCCTTGCTGCCAGCCTGGTCTCGGCCCAAAGGGTGGTCCGGCCATATCAGGCCTGCGGCTAGGAGGTGTACCCAGTTGGAGGGGTTGTCCAGGGTCATGTTGATTTCCTCGATGATCACCCCTCGCTCTTTCTCCAAATCGGTTGCATCCAACTTGGAGTTGAGCAGCATGTCTGCCAAGACGTCGATGGCCACGGGAAAGTGAGCCTGGGCCACCTTGGCCCAGTAAGTAGTTAGCTCCCGGCCTGTGCTGGCGTTGAACACACCTCCAATCCCCTCAATGGCCACGGCGATATCCCTGGCGCTTGGTCTCTTCTTCGTACCTTTGAAGAGCATGTGTTCTATGAAGTGGGTGATGCCGTTTTCCTCTGTGGCTTCGTATCTGGAGCCAACCCCGATGAAAAAACCGACACTCACTGAACGCGTGTGAGGCATGCTTGAGGTCAAGATGCGCAGTCCATCATCCAGCACGGTCTTCTGATACACCCTGTTCTCCTTGCAGTCAGTCGTAATACCGGGCCGGGAAATGGAGACCGCCCCGTTGGAGACACGCCACGACTACGTTCAAGAGACGGAGAGCATCGGGCCCGCTACACTCAGCGGTGCAGGTTCTCGGCCCGAAGTTCCCCGTCTGGCAGCGAGCTCTTCCAGTACCCAGCCTCACGACATTATAACACAATTCCCCGGGCTTGACACAGTTGGCCAAGTGATAGCAATCCTCGCGCAGGTTCCGAGCCTGCGGGAGGGTGTAGGATCTCCTGGGGTTGGCATCCTGAGATAGCCCAGGTATATTATGTGTCTGGAGGTGGATATGGCCCACGAGGTAGAGCAGCCCACATACGAGGTTGTAGGTCCTCTGGATCGCTTCGACGAGCGGGACACCGTCTTCGCTCGCGAGGCGTATCTGCCTGGGACACCTGAAGAGATAGAGTACCACGCGCGGCACCCGGAACTGCTGGAGATCGACCGCCGCCTGGCGAGGTTCATTCAACAGAAGATAGACAACCCGCCGGAGGTACCACAAGACCCGTTGAACGAGGCCTTCTACCAGACGACCTTTGGGTCAGTTGCGCCGCTGGCGCAGCCCGATGCGGTGGATGGGCCAGTCGACTCCTATAAGGTGAAAGTGGACCCGGAGACGATGTCGCGCCGCATCAAGGTCATGGCTAGGCGACTGGGGGCCTATCTGGTGCGCATCGGTCCCCTCAACCCGGCGTGGGTGTACACGCATCGGGGTATACGGCCTTTCTTCGACGGCTATCGAGCCAATCCACCCCTCTTCACAGGTGTGCCTGAGGGCTACCAGGGCCTGAAGTATGGCGATCCCATAGAGATCGATCACCAGTACGCCATCAGCATGGCCTTCCCCCAGGATCTCAGCCTGGTCAGAACCGGACCCTCGTTGATGAACGACTTCGAGACGGGGCGAGTATACGCCATCAGCGCTCTGGCCGCGGTACAGCTGGGCAAGTACATCCGGGCGCTGGGTTACCCGGCCCGGGCCCACCATCTGAGGAACTATGGCGTGCTGGCCGTTCCTGTGGCGGTGGATGCCGGCTTGGGGGAGATCGCCCGTTGCGGCTATGCGCTGACCAAGGAACTAGGGGCCAATTTCCGATTGGTTTGTGTGACCACGGACCTCCCCTTGGCCGTGGACAGACCGGTGGATCTGGGTGTGCAGGATTACTGCGAGAAGTGCTTGAAGTGCGCCGACAACTGCCCCCCGCGGGCCATCCCCTCAGGGGACAGAGTGGTGGTGAGGGGCGTCAAGAGATGGAATGTAGATGCGGAGAAATGCCTTCTCTACTGGGGCAGCCAGGGCGCGGCGTGTGGCATCTGCCAGGTCGTGTGTCCCTGGAGCAAGCCCCGCACCTTGTTCCACAGATTCGTGGCCGAGATCGCTACTCGCGTCCCTCAGTCCAGGCGCCTTCTCACCAAGGCCGACGATTGGGTCTACGGTGCCACGTACAAACTCCGGCCAGCCCCCGATTGGGCGAGGCTGGGGCAGGCTCCCCCGTAGACTGCGCCTGGCCTTGGGCACGCAGGCTGACCTGACGCATGCCCTTTCTCTCCCGGCCGCTGTACAGCTCTGCTGTGCACCTGCGACGCCGTAGAGTCTTGCGTGGTCTGGACAGCATCGCTACTGCTCGATGGCTGAAGGCTCGATGTTGAGCCCTTCTACCGTTATTTGACGGTACAACTGGTACGCTTCCTCTTCGTCGGCTGCATCCTCGACGATCATGATGCCGCTGGTCAGTAGGCTGGCAGTCCCCTTTGGGCCACGGTCGAATGTGATGCCCAGCTTGGCCCTGACCTTGACCTCAAATCCTTCCCTCGCCAGCACAGAGTGGAGTCGGTCCGTATGAAGCGCCAGGTCTCTCCGTGGTATAATGACGAACGTTCGGCGTCCTTCTCGCGCGCAGAGTTCGGTCACCAGACGCTCGGTCGCACGTGCCGCCGTATCGGAAGGCGCGGGACCGCACGCGGGGCAATCCTCGTCTCTCGCCACTTCCATCACCTCAAACTCCAGATGGGCGATGTCGCAGTGGAGCAGTTTGCTCCCTAGCTGAGGTTCTTGCCCGAGGATTATTCGCACCGCTTCGGACACCTGGACACTCGCTATCACGCTGGTGATCGAGGGGTGGACGCCTACCACAGCACACGTCGGCAACGAGTCGTCCTCAACACTTCTCTGAAAGCACTCCAGGCATGCCGTCTCTCCCGGGATGATCGTCGACACGTTGCCGAAGCTGCTGATCGCCGCGCCAAACACGTAGGGTATTCCTAGCTGTACGCAGGCTCTGTTCAAGGCATAGCGCGGGGTCATCCGGTCGAGGCCATCCACAACCACATCCATACCTTCAACTATGTCTTGAGCATTGTGGGCACCCACCGCCAGAGGCAGCGGCTCTATCTCTATGTATGGGTTGAGCTTGCCTAGCCTTTCCGCTGCCGCCTCGACTTTTGGGTACCCCAGGGAGTTTGTGTCATAGAGGTGCTGCCTTTGCAGGTTTGATAGTTCTACGACGTCGTAGTCTACGAGCCTCAAATGTCCCACACCCATAGCAGCCAACTGGACAGCGGCAGGAGAACCAAGTCCACCTAGGCCAACGATACAAACGCTGGCATTGCTGAGCCTTAGCTGGCCATCATACCCTATGTCTCGAAGCACTAGTTGTCGGGAGTAGTACTCCAGTTCTTTATCTGAAAGAGCAGTCTTTTCGGTCGTTGCCATGTTCGGTGTCAGTGTAGCATTTGGTTCGGGTGCAGCAGCTTCAGGAATGAGCGCTTGGTTCCTGTGGCGTGCGGAGCCACCAGATCATCTGACCAGAGAACCC
>CAYGAW010000209.1:0-12982 GCA_964347945.1 uncultured Anaerolineales bacterium | reverse complement strand
AGAACTCGACCACCACCAGGTGGTGCCCGGCGGCCAGGGCCTTGTCGGCCGAGACCGTCTTGGCTGGATGGTCGTACCACTCGTTGATGATCGGACTGCCGTCCACGTAGACCCGAATGCCGTCATCGCTGGTCGCCGTGAAACGGTAGGTACCGGCTGCCAAATCCAGGTAACGGGTCCAGCGGGCCGAAAAGCCGTCGGCATGAATAACCGGATCAGGAGAGCCGCTCCCCCAGTTGTAGTCGAGGTTAGCCTCGCTGCGCTGCAGCACAGGTGGTCCGGAAAGCCCATTGTTGTTCCAGTAGGATGCCTCCCAGGTTGGCGCCGAATGTTGAGGGGACGGCCCTTGAGCAAAGGTAGCACCAGTGAGCGCTAGCAAGACGATCAGGGCAGCACTTAGAGCTATTGTTCTCTTCATCATGTCACTCCTCCATATAGTTGCTTCAAGTATTGTTAACATCCAGCTCAAGCGTTCCATCTCAGGAGTTCTGGATTCTCTTTGACATATTACACCTCCATATGATTGGCCCAGCCATTGTCAACATCCAGTTCGACCACGTAAACCGAGACGGTTTCGGCCAGCTGCCAGCCACTGCCTCTCACACTGACAACAGCGCCCGGTTCGTTGCGCTGCTACTCCAGGCTACCAGAGTTAAAGCAGCGATGAGGACCAAGACCATCAGGGTCACGACCATGGTGAGGCAGCGCTGGGGATTGAAATGCTTGCCTTTCATCTTCGATACCTGTCACCGAGTTGTTTGGTAGATTCGTGACCTCTACATAGACGCAGTCGCGAAGGGGATTGTTCCAGGATCGGTGATATCGGTTCTGGCCGATGTTCCACAGTGAGTCTTCTCTGCTCCTTTGATTTGCTCCTTTCTTCCTTAACTCACTAGAACTCCACGACCACATGGGCCATCCCTGCCGTAGTCGCCAGCGTGAGGGATCTTGAAGTGACAAGAAACGTGTTCTCGGAAAATGTATGTCACCCTATCTTCATCCTCAGTATAGCGCTCTGTCGTGCGGGTGTCATCAGCCAAAGGTCACATTCAGGGTTTATTCTGGGGTTTAGTCGAAATGGGGAACAAAAAGGGGCTCCAGCTTCGATCAGGGATGCCTTGAAAATCGCGCACCACATCGGGCTGTCGCTGTAGCACTTCTTCGACCAGATAATCCGCAATGTAGCGCTGGCTCCCTGTGAGCGCCGAGACGGAATCAGCCAAATCTTCAGAGTCCCTCCCTTGCAGGGATAAAGCGGCTAGTTGCAGGCCGGCGATCCAGCCCTCAGAGCGGGTTTCTAAAGCCGCGACCTCTTCGTCTGATAGGTCTAGCCCCATCACATGCTTCAAGAACAAGTCTGTTTCGTCGAGAGTGAAGAGCAGGTGCTCGGTCCGGATGTCGGTCAGTTGGCTGCTGGCGCGCAGCCGGGCCAGCGGCAAAGGCGGGTCGGCGCGAGTGGCGATCACCGGGTGCATCTGCGAGGGCAAGTTATCCAAGAGGAAGGCCATGGCGTTGTGGATAGCAGGGGTATCAATCAGGTGATAGTTGTCGAGAACCAACACAATGTCTTCCAGCAAAGTGCAAAGTTCGTTGACCAAAGTTGTCAGGAT
Organism: uncultured Anaerolineales bacterium; assembly: GCA_964347945.1. Classification (GTDB taxonomy): domain Bacteria; phylum Chloroflexota; class Anaerolineae; order UBA7937; family B3-Chlor; genus CAYGAW01. The sequence continues at coordinate 11,372 of CAYGAW010000209.1, read as the reverse complement.
AGACTCGATGGGCAAGGGCTGCGGCGACCGGAGCAACCCCTGGGCTTCCTCACCTATCCCAGGGACGATCGCCTGCAAAGCAGCGATCAGGTAACTGAGGAACCGCACAGGGTCACTATCACCCGCGTCCAGGGAGAGCCAGGCGGCAGGACAGGGAGAATCGGCCAGCCATGTACTCAGGAGCGTGGTCTTGCCGAACCCAGCCGGCGCAGAGATGAGGGTGAGTTTCCGGGCTAGGTACAGCCCTTCGTTCAGTCGCTCAATCAAGCGCGGGCGCGCGACCAGATTGGGGCGTACAGGGGGAATGTAGAGTTTCGTCGCCAGGAGGGGCTTGCTGGATGCCACGCTTTCGGGCGAACTGGCTTGCGTGGCGGGCTCCCGCATCCCGTATGCGCCCGCCTGCTCGCCGTTGTGATTCATAATCCTGCTCGTCGTGCGAGAGTCTCATGGGACCCCAGCTCAGGCCGAGACGAGTTAGTGCGCGTCACCAGACTCAGGAAGTCAAGGCCAAAGCAACGCTATTGTACCACAGACGTGGGCAAGAGAGGGCGCACCCAATGACTTCATCAGGATGTGCGGCGTAACGGCGGCGGGCCTCCCGAGCGCAAACGTGAGCGCTCACCGCCTTGCTTCCATCGTCCGAAGACACGGCGAAGAGAGCTACGCCAGACCCATGTCTTAAAGTGCATATTTTTGAAGTCCATAGCACTTTTCGCAAGAGTCCGTTGTACTTCTTCGACACCGGTATTCTCAAAGTCCGTAGTACTTCTCGCGGCAAAGAAAAGAACTCTCCCGTATTGGGAGAGTTCGATATCTTAGGATGTTCACCGAGTTGATGGATTGTACCATATTGTGCTTTGTGGGGCGGGTGGGATTCGAACCCACACGGAGAATTCACTCCAACGGATTTTAAGTCCGCAGCGTCTACCGTTCCGCCACCGCCCCCGAACGCCTGGCCTGCCACCATTCTATCGCAGCATGGGACGACACTGCAAACACGCAACAGACAATCATGGCGCAACTGATCGGAGACTGCGCGGGGAGTGGGTAGCCCAGGGGAAGGCGCTCCCTTAAGGGGTGCTCATCCAGCTGAAGAAAATGGCGAACAGCACGCTTCCTACCAAGCAGGTCACGATCATCACCGGTAGGCCGGCGCGCGTCCAGATGCGAGAGGTGATAGGAGTGTGCGTCTTCTCACTTAGGGCTACAGTGATCACGTTGGACGCTGAGCCGATAATCGTTCCGTTCCCCCCGAAGCCTGCGCCCAAGGCGAGGGCCCACCATAGTGGAGACGTCGCAACACCCAGACGACCCAGTTGCTGGATCACTGGAATCAAGGCGATGGTGAAGGGGATGTTCGCCACCACCGCTGACACAACGGCCGCGACCAGCAAAAGCAGGATGCTGGCCACCAGGAGATTGGACTGGGCCAGGCCCGCCACAGCACCAGCCAGCAACTCAAGCACTCCTGCGGCCTCCAAGCCACCAACCGCGACAAACAAGGCAGCGAAGAACAGCAGGATGGGCCACTCGACGCCCTTCAGAATTTCCTCTATATTGGGACGCACCCAAAGCAGGGCGGCAGCCGCGCCGGCCAGGGCGATGAACGCCGGTGTCAGCCCCAGCTGGCCGTGCACGAAGAACAACAGAATGACGCCGCACAGCACCAGCAAGATCTTCCTCGCCCCGGATGCGTCCTTCAGGGCCTCGTTTTGATCCAGGCTCATCAGCGCCTCGATGTTCTCCGAGCGCTCCGCCATCTCCGGGCGGAATACAAATCGCAGGATTACAAGTGCTGCCAACCAGGCGATGAGCACCAGGGGGGCTGTGTGGGTCAAGAAATCGTTGAAGGTGAAGCCGGCGGCCGAGGCGATCATCACATTTGGGGGGTCGCCTACGAGGGTCGCCACACCCCCGGTGTCTGAGAGCAGGGCCGCCGCAATCAACAAAGGGACGGGGGTGATACCGAGAATCTCGGCGATGAGGATCGCCACAGGTGCCATGAGCACGATTATCGTCACGTTGGGCAACACAGTGGAAAGCAATGTCGTGACCGTTCCCAACATGACCACCAGCCACCATGGATTACCCCGCGACAGCTTCCCGGCCATTATGGCCACATACTCGAAGAAGCCAGTGCGCTGCAACAGATCGGCGATGATCATTATTCCCAGAAGCAGGCCCAGCGTATTGAAGTCAACCGCGTACAAGGCCTCCTCTTGCGAGTAGAAACCCATGCCGATCCCTACAGCCACCATCACCGCCGCGCCAGCCATAGCCACGATGGTGCGGTCGACACGATCTGAGAGGACCATCACGAACGTTATCGCGAACACGATGGTGGCCACAATCTGGTCGGGGGTCACGGCGATGTCTTCTCTCGAGTCCAGGCGGCGAAGAACGCAGAGGCGATGTCCACGCGGGACGCTATACCCACCAAGCGCCCCTCGTTGTCCACAATGGGCAGATCCTGAAGCTGGTGCTTGACGATAGTTGCCAAGGCGCGCATGAGACCGGAGTCTTCCTCACGCGAGACCGGCGGGACCGCCAGGTCGCTCATTGTGAGTTCCGCGGCCTCCGGCACATCCTCGGGCTCGACCTGCTCTAGTGCGCCGAAATCGCGAACGAAATCTATGTTGTCCAGCAAAGCGACGAAATCGGGCATGAAGACCCCTAGCAGGTCGTGAAGACGCACTACCCCGGTCAGCATGCCCTCCTCGTCAACAACGGGTAGTGTCCCTATGTGCTCATCAACCACCAACCGTGCTGCCTCCTGCACCGTGGTCGAGCCCGTCACGGTCACCACCCGCCGTTTCATACACTCGCCCACACAAGCTTCTGTGATCATCATCTCTCCTCTTGGGCTAACCTCGTGATTGTTCATTGACAGCCCCTGGGCACGTGCAGCATCCGTTCACCCGTCACGAGCGCCGGGACATTGAAATGGCCGACAGCTCCCCAGCTAGCCATCGGCCCCAAGTCACGTGGAGGTGACGGCCGGATTCGAACCGGCGATCGGGGTTTTGCAGACCCCTGCCTTACCACTTGGCTACGTCACCCTAACTTCTGGAGCGGAAGACAAGATTCGGACTCGCGACCCTCTCCTTGGCAAGGAGATGTTCTACCGCCGAGCCGCTTCCGCACTGACTGCTCACAGTGCCGAGGAGCAGAATCGAACTGCTGACACCATGATTTTCAGTCATGTGCTCTACCAACTGAGCTACCTCGGCTCCTCCGCACAGTATTCTACATTATACCCTCTGGCATGTCAAGGAAAACTTCACGAAGACGCAAAAGGCGGGGAGCCTTCGGCCCCCCGCCTGAGTCAATCCTTTAGCTTGCTTTGACTTCGACTTTGACGGTGTCTTCCCGCGGTTCCTCAGCCACGGGGATCGTCACAGTGAGAACCCCATCCTCGAAAGCGGACTCGGCCTTGTTTCCCTCCGCCTGGGCAGGCAAGGCAAACGAGCGGCAGAACGAGCCATACCGGCGCTCACGGCGGATGTAGTTCTCCTCTTCGATATCCTCCTCGGCCTTGGTCTCGCCAGCGATCATCAGGACGTTATCCTTGACGGTGATCTCCAGTTCCTCCGCGGTCACGCCAGGCACCTCCGCCTTGACCACCAGATTGCCGTCCTCCCTGTACACGTCCACGGCCAAACCCTCGCTCCAAGCAGGCACCAGCCACAAACCCCTCGGGCGCGAGAACCAGTCGTCGAAGAATGCATCTAGAGGATCGCCCCTAGAAAGCAAGCTTCTCCTAGGTCTCCACAATGTAATGGCGTTCATTATCTCGATCTCCTTTCTTCGTGAGTTTGCTGTCTATATTATACCATCTTTCTAACCTTTTGTCAAACACGCCTATAACTTATCTTGATAGTCAATCTATCAGCTCATCTCCTCAGAGAACTTGAACAGACGGTGACACCCCTGGTCCCCCACACGCACTCCTTGACTGAACTCTCCATGTCAGTACCGAGCACGCATCGGCGTCACAGCCGCCTGCAAGGCACCAGCATTGCCTGGCTGAAGTCTGCTATGGTAGAATCCCTCGTGCCGGCGCGGCACCAGCGTATCGTAGACCACCCTTCAGGGTGCGAGATTCGCGGGGCTGTAGCCGCGGAGCAAGCCCACTATGCCCGGATATGGCCTCAGAGGGAGCAGAAGAATGAGTACGCCGGCCACAGATGTACTAGTCCCCCTGGATGTCCCTGCGGAAGCGAGACAAGGGTACATTGACAACTATCTCGCCATCACCAGAGGCAGCGGGAACTTGATGCTCTTCGCTGGAGACCAGAAAGTCGAGCATTTGAACGATGACTTCGTCGGCGAAGGCATCCACGAAGATGACAGCAACCCCGAGCATCTGTTCAGAATCGCCTCTCAGGCAGAAATCGGCGTTTTCGCCACTCAACTGGGCCTCATCGCCCGGTACGGCCGTGGCTATCCCCATGCCCCCTACCTGGTAAAGTTGAACTCCAAGACGAATCTGGTGAAGACCAAGCAGATGGATCCCTTCAGCCAGCAGTGGTACGGAGTTGACCAGGTGGTGGAGTTCACCGCCAACTCCGGCTTGAGGGTCCTGGGCGTGGGATATACCATCTACATTGGAAGCGAATTGGAACACCGGATGCTTCATCAGGCAGCGCAGATAGTCTACCAGGCGCACCGCAAGGGCTTGATCGCTGTTCTGTGGATCTATCCTCGGGGCAAGGCCGTTCGAGACGAGAGAGACCCCCACCTCATCGCCGGAGCCACTGGGGTGGCGGCCTGCCTGGGCACGGACTTCGTCAAGGTAAACTACCCGGAAAAAGCCGGGGCAGAGTCCAAGGAGATATTCAAAGAGGCAATCGAGGCCGCGGGGCGCACCAAGGTTGTGTGTGCAGGAGGATCCGCCATGGACGTGCGGCCCTTCCTTCAGCAACTGCACGACCAGATCTTCGTCAGCGGCGCCGCTGGCAACGCCACGGGGAGAAATATCCATCAGAAGCCCCTGGCTGAAGCAGTGAGGATGTGTAACGCTATCTCTGCCATCACCATCAAGGGGTGGAGCGTCGAGGAGGCGATGGCCGTCTTCGAGGGCCAGAAGGAGTTCGTGATCTAGACAACCTATGTCACAGATCGAGGCTCGGATTCACGCTCTCTCCATCCCTACGCCATTCCCCGTCGGTCCGGTTAACGTTTACCTCTTGGAGGGAGACCCTCTCACCCTCGTCGACACAGGTCCTCTAACCGAGGAAGCCTCCTCGGCCTTGGCGCGCGGACTAGATGACTTGGGGTATGCCCTAGCCGACATCGACCAACTGGTCATCACCCACGCTCACCACGACCACTTCGGCCTAGCACGGCAGGTGGTTGAGCGATCCGGCGCCATCGTCCTTTCCCTCGCCGAGAACAGGGAGCGCCTGGAGGATTTCGGCGATTGGTGGGAACACAGAATGGCCGCCCTCGCCGAGCTTGTCGTGGCCCAGGGGGCACCCAGAGAGGCCCTGGCAGACATAGAGATCATCCGAGGGTTCGGCAGATATGCGACCGCAGTACCTGATGTCGTGCCGGTGGAAGACAACGACGATCTGAGAATGGGCGGCACCATGTGGCGAGCGATACACACACCCGGGCACACCCATGGCCACCTCTGCCTCTACCAACCAGCACATCAGCTGCTTCTCTCAGGGGATCATCTTCTAGAGCACATAACACCCAATCCAGTCCTGGAGACCCCGCGTCTGGGAATGACCGAGCGTCCGCGGAGTCTGGTTGACTACCGGCGCTCCCTGCGGCGAATTCGGGAACTCGAGGTCAGCAAGGTCCTGCCCGGGCACGGCGACCCGGTGGATGACCACCGTCCCGTCGTGGACGCAATCCTCACCCACCATGAGGAACGCGGACGGCAAATCCAGCAGTTGATCAGGGAGAGGGATTCCACAGCCTATGAACTGGGTCTGGCACTCTTCGGAGGGAACTTACCTGGAGTTGAGCTCCTGTTGGTCATGTCCGAGATCATTGGACATTTGGATGTACTCGAACTCGAAGGAAAGGTCAGGCGGCTCGAGAGGGACGGCCGCCCTGTCTGGACGGCAATCAACTAGGAAGGCAGCCCTGGCGTCCGCGCGCCGGAAAGGGAGGGGCAATGGACATCACCATCGTGGGCCTGGGTCCTGGGGACGGCTCGTTGCTCACCGTCGAAGCCAGAGAAGTCCTTGACGACGCTGAGGAAGTCTATCTGCGCACGTGCCGTCATCCCGTGGTTCCGTCACTGCCTCCCCACCTGGCACTGCACTCCTTCGACCACCTGTACGAAGCCGAGAACGAGTTCGCCGCCATCTATGAAGAGATGGCGAAGCAAGTGGTAGAACTGGGACGGCGCCCTCAAGGGGTGGTGTACGCCGTGCCTGGCCACCCGCTGGTGGGCGAAGAATCGGTGCGGAGGATACTGGCTCTGGCCGAAAAGGAAGAACTGGAAGTCAGAATGGTGGTCGGAGTCAGCTTCATCGAGGCGGCTCTAGTACCCCTGGGCATCGACCCCTTGGAGGGATTGCAGATCGTCGACGCCACCCTGCTGGCGAACCGGCTTCATCCCAACCTAGATCCCGACCTTCCCGCACTTGCAGGCCAACTGTACAGTCGCCGGGTGGCGGCCGAGGTAAAGCTGACCCTGATGAACCTCTATCCCGCCGAGCATCCGGTGACCCTCGTCCGCAGAGTCGGCACACCCGAGGCCACGACGGAGACCTTGCCCCTTGGCGAACTGGACCACCTGGAAAACATCGACCACCTCACTTCCCTCTACGTTTCGCCCCTACCCAACCCCAGTTCGGTATACACCTTCCACGACATCGTGGCCCGCCTGCGCGCTCCAGGAGGCTGTCCGTGGGATCGGGAGCAGACCCACCAAACCCTCAGGCCGCACCTTCTGGAAGAAACCTACGAAGTGTTGAAGGCTCTCGACGAGGAAGACGGCGTCGGGCTGCGAGAGGAATTGGGAGACCTACTCCTCCAGATCATCCTGCACACCCAGATCGCAGCGGAGGAGGGATCGTTCACCCTCGCCCAGGTGCTGGAGACGATCATCGCCAAGATAGTTCGGCGCCATCCCCACGTCTTCGGCGACGTGGAGGTAGCTGATGCGGACGAGGTGCTTCGCAACTGGCAGGCCATCAAGCGAACAGAGAAAGGCGAAGAGGATAAACCCCTCTGGGGGATGCCCTTGAGCATGCCCGCTCTGAACCTCGCGTTGAGAGCTCAGGAACGAGCGAAGAGAGAGGGTATTGCTTCGCCCAGCGAAGAGGAGTTGTTGACGGACATCCACAGCAGGCTTGACCCTCTGCCAACGATCGACGACAAAGAGGAAGCAGCCGGGGAGCTGGGTCAGTTGCTTTTTTCGCTGGCCAATCTCGGCCGTCTGCTGGGCGTGGATCCGGAGAGTGCCCTGAGGGCCGCCACGATGCGGTTCGGGGAGAATCTAGATTTGCCCAGGTTCGATGGAAACGAGTGCGATCAACCGCCGAGTTCTACTCGATGATGGTCTGGCCCGTAACCTTGCCCTCGGCGAAGCGGTCATCTAGCCAGCCGGACTTCACGTTATCCCGGCGATCGAAGTGCTCAACGTTGCGGCCGGGCCACCACATGCAGGCAGGAAGCACAGAGCTACCACTAGCACCGAAGACACGACCAACCACCTCCGGTCTCTCATTGCGTTCTCCTTTCTGCGCATCAAGGTGGGTCCAGCCGTCTGTGCCAATGTTGTGTCGCGTTCCTATTGCAGCCAGGTCTTCGAATGGTACGAGAGAAGCGCGAACCACGGCCCTGACCGCTTGGCAGATTCCTCCGCAAGTCGCCGCGGCCACGGTGGGGCCGTGCCCAGTCACTGCCAACTACGCTTGCGGCCAATGCGGTTCTGTGATAGATTGGTTGTGGCGTCCTTTTCCCTGACAAGCCTGCTCACAGCCGATAGGCCGTCCTGGACAGAATGTGGGACCGCCTACTCTGTTCCGTCGACACCGGACTGGCGAGTCCCGCACCGATCCCAGAGGCAATCAGCGGCCCAGAAGCCTGCCCGAGCCGCTCCTCAATCCCTACTCCAGTATCATGGCAGAAGAGAAACTCAAAGAGCCGGGTCTGCCTGAGTTGCCAGTAGCTCTCAAGCCGCAGGACCGGCTGGAACTTGAGATGGTGGTGCTTGATGAAGATCCCCTCGATGCACGAGTGTTCTTGCAGAGACTCGGCATTGAAACTGGGAAAGGGGATGACCCTCTAGCGCTGTGCAAGCGGTGGCTCAAGAGAATAAGGGGTGGTGAACGCGGGAAGCTTCGCGTCAGGTATGATGACAAGGGCCCCACGATGGATCTGTCTCAATAGCCCAAGGAAAGGTGTGGCTGGACGTCGCCACTGGAGAGGTTCGCCAACGAAAGAGGGTAACCTCGGGTTTCACCTGGATAGTCGCTGTGAGTAGGCAGAGGAGAAGAGTCTATGATAAGCCCGCTCTCGGGGCGGCACCCTTCAACATCGCCCCCGCTTAATCCCCCCGTCCTTCGTTCCCCTGATGCCGACATCGCTCACGCAGCCCCGGCGGACAATCCCAACGTCTGCGCGACTTGGCCCCGGTCTTTTCCTGACCGGATCACCTGTTTACCGGCGAGTCGACTGCCAGTGCGCCCGCTGATTCCAGACCCACCAGAGAGCCCCGTGGTGACGAGCCAGATTCGAAGCTTGAAGCTCTCCGAGATACGGTCCTCCTAAACAATCCCACGCCGTCCTGCTATTGCTAACCGTGCTTGCGGAATCTCCCTATTTGTGGTATAATGGGATTGCCCGGACTCTCCGCTTCGCCAGCCAGTTCTCACAGGATACCTCGTGTTGAATAGATCCTGGCTTCGACCGAGTTCATCTCAAGAAGGAGGACCCTGGATGAAGCTAACCTTGGCAGGGCATGGCCTGCTAGCGATGCTGGTAATCCTGACTTCGTGCGGCGTGCCTCGAGCGCCCGCCGGAGAGCTCGAAACCACGATAGCCGAACTTGAGACGCAGCTTGCCCAAGCCACGCCAGAGAAATCTCCCTCCCTCGCCCCAGGGGACACGCCCATTCCTTCCGCTGCACCGGCAGTAACACCTACGCAACTGCGCCCGCGGGGAGCTCCCACGCTGGCCATGACAGAGGCCAAGGTGACTCGCGTCATTGACGGTGACACCATCGAGGTCGAAATCGGCGGGTTCGTCTTCGGTCTCCGCTACATAGGCATAGATTGTCCGAAGCCGGGCCAGCCCCACGGTGAGGAAGCGACACAGGCCAATCGGCAACTGGTGGAAGGGAAGACCGTGCTGCTGGAGAAGGATGTATCAGACATCGATAGTGAGGGAAGGCTGTTGCGCTACGTTCACGTGGGGGGGATCTTCGTCAACGCTGAACTGGTACGGCTGGGATACGCTACTGCTTCGACCTATCCTCCCGACGTAAGGTATTCCGACCTCTTCGCGCAGCTGGCGACGGAGGCCAAGGAAGCCGGCAGAGGCCTGTGGGCTGCGCCCACTCCTAAGTCCGAGTCGAGCTGAGATTGGACCGGCAGCACATTCAACTGCATCCACTGGTTGCACGATGAGCGGCCATGTGTATGAGGGATGATGCGGAAGGAGCATGAACTAGCTTCTGCCGTCCTCGCGGGGGTACTTCTCGGACAGATCGTCTTTCTTCTAGTCCAGAGTCCCGGAGAGGACTTCTGGCAGCACTACGTCGCCGGCCGAGCACTTCTCACCGGAGTCTCAGTCAACGAGGCGCTTGCGCCCACGTTCGGCAGGCTGGGATATCCCTACCCGATGTTCACCGTCGTGCTGTTCTTGCCTCTGTCGCTGCTGCCACCACAGTGCGCCTTCACGGCGTGGGTCGGTCTGCTGTACTCAGCGGTTGGCGCCAGTGCCTATCTGTTTGCGAGACGAGTAATCGGGCTTCAACCGAGGGCAGCCACCACGCGCACCCTGCTCAGCCTTGTGTGGCCCGTAACGTTTGGCACCGTTTTCATGGGTCAAATCAGCCCTTTGGTACTTCTGTTTATGCTGTCGGCGTACCTCGTCGGGAGAAGAGGAAAGCCGTATTTCGCTGGGGCACTGCTGTGCTTGGCGCTGATCAAGCCACATCTGGTCGCCCCTGTCGCAGGCGGCCTGCTTCTGCGGAAGCGCTGGCGAGTGCTGGGAAGTCTCGCGCTGGGAGCGCTGGTCCTGGCCGCTGCCTCTCTTTGGCTGGGGCAAGGGACCTCTTTCGATGCGTGGAAGAGCTATGTTCTCGGGTGGTGCCTTGGCGGGCGGTCTGTCATGATGCCCGGCGCACTTCAGCGCCTCTCTGCATCCTGGCGATTGCTCATAGCTGCGTGTGGCTACTCTGGCCTTTCGCTCTGGTGGTTCAAGAAGGAGACCGTGCGGCTGCACGATACGGCGCTTGCGCTCCTCGTAGGCCTTCTGCTGTCACCGTATCTGCCCGGTTATGACCTGGTCTTGCTGGTGCCGGTGCTGGTTTACCTGGTCGGCAAAGGGAGTGCCCTCTTCTGGCTTGGGATGGGGTTGTCGTCCGTGGCGCCGTTTCTGCATGGCTTCGAAGGGTTAGTGGCGTTGTCAATGCTCTGTTTCGTACTGGACCTCTTGAGGCTCCAGCGAGCGGAAGGTCGGATCACATCGAGGCTGTCTGCGAGCCAAGAGAGTCCGATTCCATAATGGGTGACATCGACCAGCTCCGCCGCGTCACTCCACAGATTGCGGGGGGAGCCCAAGGGAGTGGTACGCTATTGCCTCGACGTATGCTGCGGACGCAAGGTATTCCTACCTCTTCGCGCAGCTCGCCATGGAGGCCAAGGAAGCCGGGAGAGGCTTGTGGGCTGCGCCAAATCCTTAGTCCGAGTCTGGCTAGGGTTGCATTGGCAACACGTACAATCGTAGCGATTCCTTGTCGTGCGCACAACTGATCTACGACCGGTAGCCCCTGCCCGGGCGACCTCTCGCGCCTTGACGGGGACAACGACGGAGTCCCATGTGACACAAAGTCCGCCTTCGGGTGGCGGACGCAAAGGCAGAGATTCCTGAGAGCAGATGACGCCGAAGAACCGGCTTCAATAGCTCGAGAGGACCTAAGGCCCGACAACACGCCTGGAGAGACACGATCAGTTTCTGTATCGATTGCCACGGAGGAGAAGCCCATCCGTGCCGCCAATGCCTCTGAGTGCCGAATGAGTCGATCAGAGCTTGGCTTTCCCCTTCGTGGCACAGTGAGACGAAGACGAGGAGGGACAACACTCAGAAACAATCGTTACCTTGCTCGGCATTATGGCTGCCATGCCGGATTGTCTATTTGTCCGTTCAAGAGCCTCAACGCTCGTACCGGTGGTTGTGCC
>CAYGAW010000208.1:0-3819 GCA_964347945.1 uncultured Anaerolineales bacterium | reverse complement strand
CCCAGAAAGCGTCCTCTTCATGCCACGGCTTCGTCGTTCCCATACACTCTCCCGATCCTGACATTTACCGATTCTGGGAGTGCGGTGTTGGCACCATGTCCGCATCCCCCTGGGCAGTCAGCAGAGATGAGTGGCAGTTGGCAAGCGAGAGGAGAGACGCCCTACGGCCCGTACGTCTCCGCCAGATACTCGATGAGAATCTGTGCTTCTTCGTCGGTCACCTCGGCTCCCTTCCCCCTCATACGCGCCACCGTGGCTTCCCACTCAGCCTGCGTCTTGCTGGCCGCCATCACTCTGTCCAGGGTGTGACACCTGGTGCACCGCGCCTTGAGGAGCTCAGCCCCACTGGCCAACTGGGGTGGGGTGGAAGGTGAGGAAGGGGGCGGGGTGGGCTCTTCGCCGCCACCGCACGCAGCAATCAATGCCAGGAGCACAAAGGCAGCGACGAAGATGGAGAAGAGGCCTTTTTCCTTGCTCATCACGGTCTCCTTTCACCATAGCAACAGCATGTACCACAGGGCACTGGCCGTGAAGGCACCCGACAGGGACAGTCCAGCGATGGTACCTAGGATGAGTGTTCGTCGCAAATAAGCGCGGAATCGTCTCGCGATGATCACTTTGGCGAGCATCACCGCGATTGCCTGCGTCCCCAAGATGACATGGAGCGGCACACGCAGCGAATAGGTGCCGAAGGTGAAATGTGTGACGCACAGGAAGGCTACCAGCACGGTGAGAAGCAACCTGGCATCCCCGCCCCAGCGATGCCAGGGGCGGAGGTACCGGATTGGCAAGGAAAGGCTTTTCGCGTGGCCACGCAGACGAAGTCCAGCAATCGCTTGCGCAACAGCGAGAGCTAGCGCGATGGTGGCGAGAATCGACTTCATCATCTCCAGCGACATCACTAGTATCCCCTTCGGAAGATACAGATACTCACTTCCATACTAGTCGACGCGCCCGCGCCTGTCAAACGCACTGCGCAGCCAAGCCAGAATCTCCAGGTGGTCTCTCCCGCCCTCCAAGCAACGGATAAGGATGGCGTACCCAGCAGCTTTCCTATCGCTTGCGCCGTGCCAGCAGTGCCTGTCTGACCACCTCGTGGTCGCTCCATGGGTACTCCCTCGTACCGAAGCACATAGACAACTCGTGGCCCTTACCGGCCACCAACACCAAGTCCCCTTCTTCTGCCGTATCTATCGCGAACTGGATGGCCTCGCCACGATCGCCAATCCTCCAGTAGTCGACGCCATCCCTCTTGCCCGCCCTCTCACACCCCGCGGCGATCTGGGCCATGATCTCACCCAGGTCTTCGGTCCGGGGGTCCTCAGCTGTGATCACCACTCTGTCTGCCAGCCGCCCAGCGATCTCTCCCATCACCGGCCGCTTCTCGCGGTCCCGTAGGCCCGCACAGCCGAAGACAACAGTAGTCTTACCCTCCGTGATCTTTCGCGCTGCCTCAAGGGCATTCTGAAGGGAATTTGGCGTATGGGCGAAATCGATAACCACGTCAAACGGCTGTGCAAGGTTGACCCTCTCCATGCGGCCTATCACCTGGCTGACAGCCCTGATCCCCTCTTGAATGTGGAGAACGGGGATCTCCTGGGATTGAGCCACCGCGACAGTGGCTAGCGCATTGTAGACATTGAACTGCCCAACCAGCTGCATCTCCACGAGAAATGCCCCTTGCGGCGTCACTGCGGTGAACGAGATTCCGGAGCCCGACACAGCCACGTCTTTAGCGGTGAAGTGAGCATCCCCGAGCAAGCCGTAGGTCAGTTCGACATCCGCTGGGATGTCCCGAAGGTAGGAGAAGGATGAATCGTCCACGTTCAGGATAGACACCTTGGGCGTCTGTGGTTTGCGGGATGAACTCGCAAGGCTGCGGAAGAGGCGAGACTTGGCTTCGCGATACTCCTCGAAGGTGCCGTGGTAGTCGAGGTGCTCGTGAGTTATATTGGTCACGACCGCCACGTCGAAGTCGGAAGCCGTGACCCGGTGCTGGGCCAGACCGTGGGAAGTAGCCTCCAGTACAGCGTACTGGGCCCCTGCCTCTACCATCTGTGCCAAGTATCCCTGCACTTCCAGTGCATCTGGCGTCGTGGTGTGAAGGCCGGTGTCATACTGAGCGTCGCCAATCACGGCATGCACGCTGCTTATCAACCCCGCCGTGTGCCCGGCCGCCTTCAACACGGACCAGATGAGATTCACGGTGGTCGTCTTGCCATCGGTGCCGGTGACGCCGATGAGCCGCAGTTTCCTGGAGGGAAAACCATGGAAGGCAGCGGCCAGGTGAGCCAGGGCTTCCCTGGAATTGGGAACGACGACGCACGGTACTGGCCACCCTTCCCCTGAGGGAGATGCCGCGTGCTGGCTATCTTCCACGACCACCGCAACCGCTCCCGAATCTATGGCGTCCGGTATGTACTGGTGACCGTCGAATTCCAGCCCTTTGAAGGCCACGAAGAGGTCGCCGCGCTTGATCTCCCTTGAGTCGAACCCCAGGCCCTTTATCGCGACGTCTTCCACATCCGCCTCGATCTCCCAGGGAAGAGCGGAGAGTAGCTTCTTGAGTTGTATCTTCATCATCCTGGCCCATCGCCTGCGCCGTGCTGACTATGGTACGCACACGGCCTTGTCCATTGTAGCACAGCGTCCCTTCTGGTGTCCATCTGAAGCCACACGGTCCGGTCAAACGACCCCTGGCAGTCGAATCGGAGTATTTGTTCTTCTCCTTCCACAGGCGCCAGACGAGTGGTGCACAAAGGGATGCTCTTTGCTCGACATGGACTGCAATTGGCAGCAGTTCTCACGAGGAAGACCATAGTGAAGAGGGAACCGACGGGTTGACCATGCTGTGGATTGCGGGTACACTCACACCTGAAGAGAGCTCCCTTCCCCCACGCTCTGCTCGTGTCCTGCGGAACGACGGTGGACGGCAGGCGGCAGACTGAGAATCATCTATGCCAGGTTAGCTGTCTCGTGGAGCACGAGAGTCTCCCAGCACGGTCCAGTGAGGGTGTGATGAGCAGGAAGCGACTCGCTAAGATAGGATGTATTGCTGCAGCCGCCTGCCTTGGCCTCGCAGCATTTGGTCTATGTGGACTAATGGTAGTCGAGACAGTACTGTTCCGGCCCAGACCCAGTGAGCTACCCGACAGCAGGAGTGACTACAGAGCCTACGACCTCGACAGTCCTCGGTTCGACTGGTTCCATCGGGAGTACGATGCAGCGTTGGAAGCCGACTACAGCTGGATTCACAAGCCAGAAGCCGTGGGTCTGCGCCTGGCTGGGTACCCCAACCCTGACGGCGTCAGACCAGACATAGTGCGGGTCTACTGGCCCCGACCAGACAAAGCAATCGTCGTGGTCATCGCCACAGGACTAATGGATGACTCCGTGGAAGCAATGAAGGTGAGGGTTGACCTGGTCCAGCGCGGACACTTGTGGGAAGTGGAGTGGGCAGGCGGTCAGTGGCGCTGTTGGCCCGGCCGCGGTGGGTCGATCTGGGGATCTCGCCTCTGTGTGTGAGCAGCGCTCGCAGAAGCTGTGGGGCACAGCCAAAGCCCCGCCCGTCTGGTCTGCTGGTTGAGACGATTCCCGGCAAACCCGTCGCTGACAAAGCCACCCCCGGGCCTCCGATACGAAACCACACGCAGCGAGGCCGCTGGGCAGTTCCACTCCATTGGGCGACTGGTGTGAAGGCTGCCAGATCAGACTGACCTGGCGTCCTTTCGGCTGAGTTCTTTACCGGGTCACTCTCTCAGGGCGAGGGGCAGATGGTACGTGATGGGCATGTCGAACCAGCCCAGCGTGACCTGCTGA
>CAYGAW010000207.1:0-5209 GCA_964347945.1 uncultured Anaerolineales bacterium | reverse complement strand
CTGAGGCTGGAGAACCTCGTAGAAAATATCATCCTCCGGCAAGTGGAAGAGGTTCTTCTCTATGAAGGGATAACTCTCCCCGTCCCTCTCCTGGGCCGCCAGCTGATGCCGCCCGTGCAATTCGAGTTCCAGTCATCGCCGGATTTTCTGATCATCTCTCGGCGCGACAAGATAGATAGGATCGGAAGCGTCTCGTTGCAGCCTAACCTGAGTCCAGCCCAGATGGAGGAGATAGAACGTTCAACCGATGACTTCGGCGTCTCATCCATCATAGTGCCGACGGGCGGCGTTGGCGCCTATCCCACTGTGATCACAGAGCAGACTTCTCTCGATTTCGCCATCAGAGCCGTGATCCATGAGTGGACTCACAACTATCTGTTCTTCTTTCCTCTCGGTCAGCGGTATGGTCAAAGCCAGGAGTTGACGAGCATGAACGAGACAGTGGCCACCATGGTCGAGGAAGAGGCGGCACTGGAGTTGGCAAGGCGATTCTATCCGGACATCCACGAGAGGTGGATGGCAGAGAGAAGCCGCGAGCCGGTGGCACCGGCCGCACAGGCGCACGAGGACGAGTTCAGCTTCAACGCCAACATGCGGAAGACAAGGCTGCGCGTGGAGGAGTTCCTTGCAGCGGGGAAGGTGGAGGAAGCAGAGGCTTACATGGAGCAGAGAAGGCAGAAACTCGTGGAGATGGGTCACTACGTCAGGAAGCTGAACCAGGCCTATTTTGCTTTCTACGGCTCATACGCTGCCGGAAAGGGCTGGGCAGCCGAGACGAATCCCATTGGAGAGCAAATGCGCGTTCTAAGAGAGAGAAGCCCTTCTCTGGCCGCCTTCCTAGCTACGGTCGCCCGCATGAGCAGCTATCAGGATCTCCTGGACGAACTCGCCACGCACTGGCAGGCTGAGGGGTTGGACATCGCCACACTGGTCACAATTCTCCCCTGGCGATCTCCATCACCATCCGTTCCCGAATAAAACCAAAGAATTCCTCAAAAAAGAAGCGCCTGTGCCCCAGCCGGGTTCATACCTTCTCCCCTTCCACCGTTCTTACCACCTCGAGAAGGAAATCGGACAAGGCTTTCTTGCTTTCAGTACCCATCCGGCTGAGGTTTTCTTGATATCTTCCCACGTGAGACAGGAGCTTGTCGGTGAACCTTGCGTTGCCTCCTTCCGCCAATGTGAAGCCGACAGGCAGGCCTGCCAGCGCGCTGAGACCCGATTCCCCAGCCAGCATCAGTGTGCGGACCTCCTTCAGCAGCCGCGCTCTCGTCTCTTCTCCCAGCTGGCACATCTGTAGCACGATAGCCGTGATCATCTCAGTGCTGTGAAGCATGGGGGACTGCCGTCGGGGAATCCGCGACAGGAGTTCCTCCAGCATCTGATCGTATTCGCCTTTGCTCCTCCTCAGGGCTTGGAGGATCTTGTCCCTCAAGTCCTCCCATTCCGTACGCTCGTAGTCCTCGGGTAGCGGATCGCTGAACAGGGCTTTGGCTCGCTGCGTCGGATAGAAAACGATTGTGGAACGACCGGGCCCGCGCTGCTTCTTGGGCAAGAGGTACTGCGAGGCCACCATGCCCTGCTTCTTGAGCAGGCGCAACATGTCATAGGCCGAGATGTTGCTGATCTTGAGCTTCTCCGCCACAGCGGAATAGTGAAGAGGCGCCTTGACTTCTCTGTAGAGCTCCCAGAACTGTTCCAGGAACGCTTTCTGGCGTTCGGTCATACCCATGAGCGCGCTCCCTCTATTACTTATCATACTCCACTGTGCATGCCTTGTCAAGCCCGCCCTCGGCAGCGCGTGTCGCCTGAGGCCAGGCCATCAAGGCCTTGCCATCACGGCGCTATCCTGGTGCCCGTCTGCCCTCGTAGGTCGCCAACGCCCCACGCCACTTTGCGCGCAAGCCATCGTTCTGACCCCCGGTGCTAGAGTTCTCGCGAGCTGCCAAAATCCCTCAGACGGTGTGAACAGAGTTCTGGCGCAGGCTTTTCCATTCTTTGGAAAGATGGGGGCTAGGATGCCACACCTGTCGTATTAGGTGTCCATGTGGATACATCCACTCTTGAACACTGCATTCCTCACTTTGGACTTGACCAAGACCGAAACAGGACCATCTTTTGACCTTCTTGTGCTATCATGAGTAGGAGGATCCGAACGCGAATCGTTCATCCGCGAAAGAGCGACTGTGTCTAGTGACGCTGATGCGCTGTCTTGGGCCTCTTCCCTGTCTTTGCGAAGTGGAGGAGGCTATCCTCCGGACTGCTGTGAATTGGCAATATACGAAGTCTCAGTCTGTCAGGTGAGGGTAGACACGGATATCAGAATGGCTTCACGAGGAAATCGAAGGAGGCAACATGAGTGATGAACTCGCAAATCCGGGACCTCTCGGTCTCTTGGCTTTCGGCATGACCACGGTGCTCTTGAATCTGCACAACGCCGGCCTTTACCCACTCGACAGCATGATTGTGGCCATGGGTTTCGCCTACGGTGGCCTCGCCCAGGTAATAGTTGGCATACTGGAGTTCAGAAAAGGCAACACGTTCGGTACTGTGGCGTTCACATCGTATGGCCTGTTTTGGTGGTCTCTTGTGGTCTTGCTCCTGCTGCCTGCTAGCAGCTTGTGTGTGAGCGGTCCCACAGCCAAGTCATTGGCGGCGTACTTCTTTGTCTGGGGCCTCTTCACGCTAGTGATGTTCTTCGGAACCCTGAAGACGAACCGTATACTACACACCGTTTTCATGAGCCTGGCGATTCTATTCTTCCTTCTCACGGCAAGAGAACTGACTGCAAGCACGCTTCTCGCGACGCTGACTGGCCTTGAAGGCGTGATTTGCGGCTTGAGCGCGGTCTACTTGGGCCTCGCGGAAGTGTTGAACGAGGCGAAAGCGAAGACGGTTCTGCCCATATGGGAGGTGGGATAGGCCCCCGGACACCATCTCTGTGCCGCACCCATCACGGCACCTGACGCCGCAGTACAAGGCCCTTGACTCAACACATAGACAACCTTGGAAGAAAGACTCCGTCCCGAATCACGCCTTCTGGGTACAGCTTCAGCTCTAGTCCAGTGATTATAGAATCCAGGGCTGGTGCCTCCTTGGAGCCTCAACAGCGTTCTTCCCTGAGGGTAATCCAATTGCGGGATCGTAGTGTGCACATGCCGCGCGATCCGCGCAGGTCTGCTACAGTTCAACGTGAAGCGCTTGACGAGTAACGTTGGTTGACTAGTGTACCGAACTTCGGTATCATTGAATTGGTGAAGGAGGACAGCGTAGGATGACACAAAGAGAAGATACCATTACTTCGCTACTGGAGGAGAAGAGGCTCTTCCGCCCGTCCGAAGACTTCCGCAGCAAGGCCGCGGTAAAAAGCATAGAAGAATACGAGGCCCTACACAAGGAGTCCGAGGACGACTTGGAGGGCTTCTGGGCCCGGCAAGCGGAGGAGCACCTCGACTGGTACAAGAAATGGGACAAGGTACTAGCGGGGGATCCGCCTTCCTGGAGATGGTTTGTGGGGGGACAACTGAACGCCTCCTACAACTGCCTCGATCGGCACCTCAAGACGGAACGCCGAAGTAAGACGGCCCTCATCTGGGAAGGGGAGCCGGAGGGCGACAGCAGATCGTACACTTACGAGGAACTACACAGAGAGGTGTGCAAGTTCGCCAACGTCCTGAAGAGCCTGGGCGTGAAGAAAGGCGACAGGGTGTGCATGTATCTGCCCATGATTCCCGAGCTGCCCATCGCCATGCTGGCCTGTGCCAGGCTCGGGGCCATCCACAGTATCGTCTTCGGAGGTTTCAGCGCCGAGTCTCTCAAGGATCGCATCCTGGACGCCGAGGCCAAGCTCCTTATCACCAGCGACGGCAGCTTCCGTCGAGGGAGAATCACTCCCTTGAAGGGCAACGCCGACAGTATCCTGGACGACTGCCCCTCTGTGGAGAATGTTATCGTGGTCAAGCGTACCGGTGCCGACATAGGGTGGACGGACGGCCGCGATCACTGGTGGGATGACCTGATGGCAGATGCTTCGCCCGCGTGTGACGCCGAAGTGATGAACGCCGACGACATCTTGTATATCCTCTACACCAGTGGTACCACCGGCAAGCCCAAGGGCGTCGTCCACAACACGGCGGGGTACCTGCTATACACCGCATTGACCATGAAGTGGGTCTTCGATATCAGAGACGAGGACGTCTACTGGTGCACTGCCGACATCGGCTGGGTGACTGGCCACAGCTACACCGTGTACGGCCCTTTGGCTGTCGGAGCGACGAGCCTCATGTTCGAGGGTGTGCCCAACTACCCTGAGCCTGATCGCTTCTGGGAGATCGTCGAGAAGTACAAGGTCACCATCTTCTACACCGCTCCCACCGCCATCAGGGCCATCGCCCGTGATGGGGAGGAGTGGCCCGCCAAACGGGATTTGAGTTCCCTCCGCCTGCTGGGCAGCGTCGGGGAGCCCATCAACCCGGAAGCCTGGATGTGGTATTATAAGGTCATTGGTAAAGAAAAATGCCCCATCGTGGATACCTGGTGGCAAACAGAAACCGGCGGCATCTTAATCAGTGCTTTACCCGGTGCTCATACCCTTAAACCCGGTTCGGCCATACGTCCCTTCTTTGGTGTTGAACCTGTTGTGCTCCGGGATGACAACACTGAATGTAATCCCAATGAAGGCGGCAAACTCTGCATCAAGAAACCGTGGCCCGGTATGTTCCGCACCATGTGGGGAGACCATGACCGTTTCATCGATGTGTATTTCACCATGTTCAACGATTTGTATTTCACCGGTGACGGTTGTCGCAAAGATGATGATGGTGATTTCTGGTTAATGGGCCGTGTGGATGACGTTGTTAATGTATCCGGACACCGGATAGGTACTGCTGAAGTGGAGAGCGCACTGGTTAGCCATGACAAAGTTGCCGAAGCAGCCGTTGCCCCAATGCCGCATGAAATTAAAGGCCAGGGCCTTTATGCCTTTGTCACCCTGGTGGAAGACGTCGAGGAAAGCGAAGAACTTCGCAAAGAATTAGTCAAACACGTTCGACAGGAAATTGGTCCCATTGCTGCCCCGGATAAACTGCAGTTTGCCCCTGCCCTGCCCAAAACCCGATCAGGTAAAATCATGCGCCGTATCCTGCGAAAGATTGCTGAAAACGCTGTAGACCAGATTGGTGATACCACCACACTGGCCGATCCTTCCGTG
>CAYGAW010000206.1:0-10884 GCA_964347945.1 uncultured Anaerolineales bacterium | reverse complement strand
GAGGAGAAGCGCCAGTGGCTGTGGGAGACCTTCGGCGGCGACTGTGTGGACATGGAAAGCGCGGCGGTAGCGCAGGTCTGCCAATTCAATCGGATTCCGTTCCTCATCGTCCGCGCGATTTCCGATTCAGCGGTGGAAGGCTCAGTCAATGAGTTCAAGCGGAGCCTTGTGACGAGCGCTGTGGATGCTGCCGGGGTGGTCCTCGGGGTACTGGACAGGGTCACGACATCGTGACCAGCACTTGGCCCTTGTCGACGCTGTCGCCAGGCGCGACGTGAGTGCGTTGCACGACCCCATCCCTCGGCGCACGAAGCTCATTCTCCATCTTCATGGCCTCAACGATAGCGAGCACGTCTCCTGCCTGGACTCTTTGCCCCTTTTCGACAGGCACATCGAAGATCAAGCCGGGGATGGGTGATCTGACGGCGACCTCTCCCTCTTCCGCTGGCCGGTGCCTGGCGCGTGCTCTGGCTACCCTCCGCGTTCTCTCGTCCTCTACCTCAACAGTGTACAACTCGCCAAGCAGCAGAACGCGGTAGCTGCCGTTACGCTCCTCGACGTGGACCTCATAGGAGGAGTTATCGACGATCAACGAATAGAGGGATGGCCCACCGGCGCTTTCCATGCTAGCCGCATGGATCTCTTCGTTGACGACGAGCTCTTCCGCTCCACCTACCCTTATCTCGAAGGTCTCGTCCCCCACTGCGGCTACGTAGTTCATCGTCCCATTGCCTTCCAGCGCCCAGCTACCTTCCAGCTGCTGTCAGAGCGCCCTTGGTCCCGCGCCGAAGTGGTCAGTGTGCTCTGGCGTTGCTGATGTGCGACCAAGGTGGCGGCAATCGCAGCTGCCTCGCGGAAAGCTCCTTTGCCCGCTTCCTGCATAGCGAAGCGGCTTTCCACAAAGGTCGTGTCGACCTGGCCATAGATGAACTCTACATGGTTCATCATCTGCTGGTGGAAGGGGATGTTGGTCTTGACGCCCATGATCCGGTACTCTTCCAAGGCGCGGCGCATGCGCAATATGGCCTCTCCGCGCGTTTCACCCCACACACTCAGCTTGCTAATGAGGGGATCGTAGTGCAGGCCGACGTCAAACCCTTCGTAGATTCCGCTGTCCAGCCGTACGCCAGGTCCGGTGGGTTCATGAAGCCCGGTGATGCGACCAGCTGAGGGCAGGAAGTTGTCATACGGATCTTCAGCACAGATGCGGCATTCCAAGGCCCATCCTTTGGGCTTGATATCCCCTTGACGGTAGCGCAGGGCACGGCCAGAAGCGATGCGCAGCTGCTCCTTCACTATGTCCACCCCACTCACTAGTTCGGTCACTGGGTGCTCGACCTGAAGCCGGGTGTTCATCTCCAGGAAATAGTAGTTCTTCTCTCTGTCCAGCAAGAACTCTACCGTCCCTACATTGGTGTAATCTACGGCGTGCGCCAGGGCAATGGCGGCTTCTCCCAGTTGACGCCGCAGCCCCTTACCGAGGGCCATGGATGGTGCCTCCTCGATGAGTTTCTGATGCCGCCGCTGGAGGGAGCATTCCCGTTCGCCCAGGCTGACTATGTTGCGGTGTTGATCCCCCAGGATCTGGACCTCAATGTGCTTGGCTCCCTCGACTAGCCGCTCCAGATAGATGGCACCATCCCCGAAGGTGGACTCTGCCTCTCTGCGAGCCGCCACTACCGCGAAGGGCAGCTCTCCTGCCGAGTGCACAGTGCGCATGCCCTTGCCGCCTCCGCCCACAGCGGCCTTGACTAGCAGTGGGTACCCAATCTGCTCGCCCACGGCCAAAGCCTCGTCTGCGTCGCGGATCACGCGGTCAGTACCGGGGACAATGGGGATGCCAACGTCTGCCACAATGCGGCGTGCCGCGGCCTTGTCGCCCATCAGCTCCATAGATTCTGGACTCGGACCGATGAAGGCCAGTCCTGCATCCCGACATGCGCGCGCAAAAGCGGGGTTCTCAGCCAGGAAACCGTAGCCGGGATGGACAGCGTCCGCCTCCGCCCCCTTGGCGACCGCGATAATCTTGTCGATGCGGAGGTAGCTCTCGGATGCGCGCGGAGGCCCGATGTGATGAGCCTCGTCGGCGTAGCGGACGTGAAGAGCGGTCCGGTCGGCGTCGGAATAGATGGCCACTGTGCCTAGGCCCAGCTCCCTGCATGCCCGAAGAACCCTTACGGCAATCTCCCCTCGATTCGCTACCAGAACCTTCTTGAACATCTCTCTTGTTGAGCGACCTCAGCCCAGGCTGCCGGCCACTTCTTGGCTCACAGCAATGCTCTCTCGGCGCCAGGTCGGCAGTTGGCCCAACGACATTATATTGCAGTAGTGTGGGCCGGGCAAACCTAATCCTCCCTACATTAACAGTAGTACCAGCCCTACTGCGGCCAGGAGAGCTAGGGCCACACAGGTCTGGGGAATGCCTAGGATCGGGATTAGCAAGGTGCTGCTCAGGAGTGCTCCAAAGCACGCGCCGGCCAGATCGGTACCATAAATGAGACCGGCGATTCTGCTCACGCGGCCCTCGGTCAGCTGTACGGCCAGGGGGAACTCCATACCTCCCAAGAACCCGGCCGTGAGTGCCAGGAGTGGGAATAGAAGGTCAGGGAAGGGCAAGACCTTGGATGTGGGCAACAGTATGGGCAGAGAGAGAGCATAGACGAAGATGGCGCCTTGAAGTGACATGAAGACCGCCCGATGTCCGATTCTCTTCTGTCCCAGGCTTCGACTCGCCAGCCTGTTCATAATTGCGCCTCCCGACGCTGTACCTACCATGAAGGCGGCCGTGATCAAGGCTACTTCATGGTACACGTATCCCCTCAGTGCCTGGAAGCCTAGTAACACTACCATGCTGATCGTCATCTCTGTGAAGCCGGTGAGGCCAATGACAGTGGGGATGACGGCGCCACGGAAGCGCCTGACGATGATCGCCAATATCAAGAGCGGTGCTGCCAGCCACCATACGTTCAGCAGGGATGCTGTATAGTACAACCCCCGCAGGTTGGAATAGAAACGACTGAGCCAGAGCGCCATGTCATAGTAATAGCAGATCGGCTGCAGATCTCGGTTCAGCCTGATGGGGCCAATATCCTCCAGGCCGGAGATGGTCAGGGCGAAGCGGTCCGTGGTGAAGATGTAGTCCAGGTAGGCAGCGTTTACCCATCGGGTTTCAATCCCCCGCTCCGTCAGGCGATCCGCAAGTAGCAGATGGTCACTTGACAGGGGCCTGTCCGACGCCAGGAAGAAGTTGTGTTCGCCGGGCAGGACCACAACAGAGGGGAACACCGACCGCAGCGAATGGTAGACGCCGCCGTTGCGATAGCGCATCTCGGGGCTCAAGTAGTTCTCCGCCGAAGGCAGGCCTAGGGAAAAGATGCCGCCATCCTTGAGAATAGCTCGGACCTCGCGGAAGAACTCCTCTGTGTAGAAACGGTTCAGTTGTCCTGTGGAGGGTTCGGGCAGATCCGCGATGACCACATCGAAGCGCTTGTCGGTCTTCGTCACGTACAGACGTCCGTCCTCGTAGGCGATAGTCGCCCGAGGGTCCTCGAAAGGGACTCTGTCCTCTGCGGGCAGGTGTACCATAGCCGCCTGAATCAGCAGTGGATCCAGTTCGACGTACTGCACATCTTGTACCGGATGCTTCAGTATCTCGCGCAAAGTCCCGCTGACCCCACCGCCGATGAGAAGCACAGTCTTGGGTTCAGGATGTTCGAGAAGCGGGAAGTGGGCCACCTCCTCGGGAAATGTGCCCTGTGTCTCGAACATCAGCAGCCCATTCTCGAAAAAGACCCTCTGGCTGTCGCGACCAGTAATGGTAAGCCTCCCGTAGATGGAGTCCTGGCTGAAGAGCACCTCACCCCATTGCCAGCTCAGAGTGGCTTGGTTCAGGAGCGCACCCAAGGGCACCGCGACTGCAGCCAGGAGGACAGCACATAGCAACAGCACGCTGCGCCGCCATCGCACTCTCTCCTCACTTGCCTCACGTAGACTGGGAAGCCCGAAAGCCCAGTATCCGGCCATCAGGTTCACCGCTCCCAGGCCCACCGCGATCTGAATGGGATCAAGGTACTTCACCAGGAGGAAGGAGAAGAGAGCTCCACCGACGGCAGCGCCGATACCCTCCAAGACGTAGGCATGACCGACGGTGCCGCCCTGGCGGGCCAGCAGGCGAGAGCCCAAGGTGAACTGAGAGCCGAGAATCAGGCACAGAGGCGCCAAGATGACGGCGATGGACCAGGCCATGGAGCCGAAGCCAATCATTAGTCCCGGAGTGATGTCCAGGATGATCCTCAGGGACCGGATAAGGACTATCGCGCCGGGCAGGAGCAGGGCTATCAGGCCTGACGAGATGACATAGCCTCGCACGCCCGGTTGAAGCCGTTCTGCAAGTCGGCCGGTCGCCCAGGCGCCCAGGGCTACCCAGAAGAGCCACGTGGCCAGGATCAATCCCAGGGAGAGTTCGTTGCCGTAGAAGACGGCCACGAACTCCCGGATGAGTACAACCTGGGCGATGACCGAGGTGAAGCCAAGAACGGCTAGGACGGGTCTCATGTTGGGGTCACGATGCTTCGCCGAACACGATGGCAGTGAACGCGTACAGGGCGGCTCCTTGTCGCCATGCGTCTTTGGGTAATCCGGCCTTGCGGGAGACAGCTTCAAGGAATTCCTCGCGGCTCCATCCTTCTTCACTGGCCACCTGTGGGAGCAGCAGCCCGCTCGTGCCTTCGGCAACGATCACGACCCCATGCCTTCCCACCTCTATGCTCTGTGTGCTGGTCACCCGCTTTAGGGGTGACAGAACGGAGATCTCAATGGTGATCTGTTCCAGTTCCTCAGGGGCCAAGGGAGGGAAACGAGGGTCCTCGGTAGCTGCGCTTACGGCGGCCTGCTGCACGGTGACGTGCAGCGGTTGCCGGGCGAGGATGTGGCCTACGCAACCCCTCAGATCATCCCCCTGCTCCAGGGTGACGAAGGCTCCACTGTTCCGCAGGAGATTGGGCTCTGTGATGGTGAACGCGGGCATCGTGCCGTCTAGGAGATATTGGGCGATCGATTCCCTGGCGATGGTCAACAATCTGTCCTTGTCGGCGGCGGAGAGCTGCGGAGGTTCGTAGCGCCAGAACATCACCGCACCGTAGCCGACAACCTGCGAGCGATCTCCTGTCACCAGGGGGCTGTCGGCGGAGTTGGCATACTTGAGCACGGTGACCTGGTTCGCTCCCAGGCGCTGCGCCACCTTCATCGCTGTCAGCACCGGCCCTTGACCGCACAGGCAGGTGCCCAGATTCGGAACCCCACTGGTCATGCTCTCTCTAATGGTGGATGAGACTGCCAGGGGGTCCATTGTCTCCATGGCTGCCAAGGTCGCGGAGTCCACGCGGACAGCCTCGTCGTAAGGTGGGTAGTGTGACATATCGGAGCTAGCGATGATGAGCGCCTTGCGATCGCCGAGTACCTTGACCAGTGCCTCCGAAAGAATCTCAATATTCTCTTCCGTCGGCTGGCCGATGACGATGGGCACAATTTCGAGGTCCTGATAGATCCGCTGCAAGAAAGGCAGTTCCACCTCTATGGAGTGCTCCGCCGCGTGCACGTCGGGCTCGAAGACGTTGCGCTCGTCCATGTCGAGAAGAGCCTGCGCTACCTCTTCATCGATCGGTATCAACCCCAGCGGTGTCCGGAATGCGCCCTGGGCATACACAGAGATGTCTTGGAACGTGGCGTGGCGATGGTTGGGCCCGACGATGACAATGGTGTCATACGAGACGCCCTCCAGTTCCTTGAAGGCGTAGGCAGCCACCCAGCCTGAATACACGTAGCCCGCGTGGGGTACGATGAGGGCGATAGGCTCCCCGTCAGTGTCTTCGACGAACTCCAGAAAGGAGTCCACCATCGTGGCCAGGTTCTCGGGGTCATCGGGATAGAAGCTTCCAGCAACAGCTGGTTCTCTCACCGTCTCAGGCCTTACGGCTGGAGGCGTCGAGGTAGCAATGGAAGGAATGGTGGGTGTGCGTTCTCCAACCGAGGGTGGGGCCAGGTCGCACCCACCCAGAACCACGCAGAGCAGCATAGCTGCTGGCAGTGCTGTGTTGCGGAACCTAGCTCTCATGATCTGCTCTCGCCTCTCGCCATACCCCTGGTATAGGGTTGCCGCAGTACTCACAGTTTCCCTCTCTGAGATGGTACTCCAGCAGGGCAAACCCTTGGCGCACGATAATCGCTTCGCCACATGAGGCACAGTAAGTGTGGTTTGCTGGATGGCCCGGAACGTTACCGACATAGGCGTAGTTGATGCCCTCTTCGAGGGCTATGTCTCTCGCGGTCTCCAGGGACTCCACCGGTGTAGGCGGCAGATTCATCAGTTTGTACAACGGTTGGAAGCGGTTGAAGTGGACAGGGACATCAGGGCCGACGTTATCTACTACCCAGCGCGCCAGTTCCTTGAGCTCTTCCGGATCATCGTTCAAGGTGGGTACCACCAGATTGACGATCTCAAGATGGACTCCTTGCTCGTGAATCAGCTTGATACTGTCCAGCACCGGCTGCAAAGTTCCGTAGCAGACCTTCTCGTAGAAGTCCTCGTTGAAGCCTTTGAGGTCTATCTTGATGGCATCGACCGTGCGGCAGAGTTCCCGCAGGGGACCAGCGCTGATGTACCCAGCTGAGATGACCACATTTTGCAGCCCAGCCTCGCGGGCCATGCGAGCGGTGTCCACCATGTATTCGTAGAAGATCGTTGGCTCGGAATAGGTGTACGCTATCGAACGGCTTCCGGTGCCTAGGGCGGCTTCAACAACTCCCTCTGGTGGGAGGTCGTAGTTGTCCAGGTCCTCAGGCGGGAATTGGGATATCTCCCAGTTCTGGCAGTACTGGCAGTGTAGATTGCAGCCGGCCGTAGCGATGGAGAAGGCTACGCTCGTGGGTAGGAAGTGGTAGAATGGCTTCTTCTCGATGGGATCCGCATGAACTGCGCAGGGATTGCCATAGACCATGGTGTAGAGCTTACCGCCGCGGTTCTCCCTGACACGGCAGTCTCCTCTGTGTCCTTCGGAGATGATACATCCTTTGGGGCAGAGTTCGCACTTGACATAACTTCCCTCATGAGGATTGTGACAGTAGAGAACGCGTGAGGGCTGGATGGAGCCGTGGCAGGACAAACAACTCAGGTCACCCTCCAGAGCCTGGTAGAACCTGGCCTCCCGTGAATACGGAGAGGCGCGTGGCGGGGCTTGGAGGGTACCGGCGCTTTCCCTCCGCGAACTGCACGATAGCTGAGAGACCAGCGTCCCGCCACCAAGAGCAGCGAGACCGAGGCTTGCCATGGCCTTCAGAAACTGGCGTCTTGTGATGTCGCCCATTTTGGGCCCCTTCGACGACGTGCAGTCAGTAGAGGTGCAGGCTTTCCACGCCAACGCGACTGGCGAGCCAGCCTGCTCCCCAAAGGGTAAAGATCACGCAGAGAAAGCCCACGATGGAGAGGGCGGCGATGGGCCTGCCCCGCCATCCCCTGATGGCTCGTAGGTGGAGCAGCAGGGTGTATACCAGCCAGGTGATGAGCGTCCATGTCTCCTTGATATCCCAACTCCAGTATCTACCCCAGGCCAGTTGGGCCCAAATGGCGCCTGTGATGAGCACCAGGCTCATGGCAGGATAGCCCACCGCCAGCGCCCTGAAATTGAACTCGTCTGCTGTGGTAGACTCGGGGAAGTGCTCAGGTAGGCCCGGTGTCGTCTCTCCTATGAGATACATCATACTTGCGCCACAACTCACCGCGAAGGCCCCGTAGGCTATTGCGCCAGTGGTGACATGCAGTTGCAGCCAACTGGTTTGGAGAGCGGGCAGCAAAGGCCGCCCTATTCTCGTGCTCTCTGGAGCCAGGATTTGCGCGTAGCCGACGATGAGCAGGGCGATGAGGAGCACGGATGCCCCCAGGGCCCTTGTGCCTGTCACATGTTCCAGCACCAGGTATATCACGAGCGTGCACCACGCGAAGACCATGGCGTACTCGTAGCTGTTGCTGAGCGGCCAATGTCCAGACTCCGTAGCACGTACAGCAAGGCCAATGCTGAGGCAGACCACCGCGGCGAGAGCCAGGCCCGTGCTCAGCCGGCCGAGCACCTGCCGTCCCTTGAAGAGACAGGCTACGTAGCCCGCGGTCGCTCCGGCGACGAGGGGGACCGCGATACTGAGTATCGCAGATGAGTCAGCAGTCATGGCAGTTCTTCCCCCAGGTCCTTGACCAGCTTGGCGAACTCGGCCTGGAATGCCGGCTGGTTCCTGTCCGCCGAGCCGGCGACCACCAGATCTTCGTCGGTGAGCTTGATCCATACGCGGCTTGGATGGAAGTAGAAGGATATAAGCAGCCCTATGACGCCCAAGAGGCTGGCCAGGACGACTGGTGCAAATCCAGGGTCGCTGACTACTTGGAGCACGGTGTAGTAGTCCGGCACGAATTGAAGGCTGAAGCCGGGCAGCTGGACCGCTTCTCCTCCGGGCACATAGTCACTGAATAGCGGCTGACCAGCCTGGGAGACCTCTAGGAAGGCGAGAGGAGCTTCCGCTGACTCGTCCAGCACGGCCGTGTGATTGGGGCTCACCTTCACGCTCGCATCGAGAGTAGGAAGGTATAGCGCAGCCTCATCCGCCTCGCCCGTGATGGCCAGTGAGACATCGCCTTCCCCAATCTCTTTGCTCCATGAAGGTGCCATGGGAAGAGGGATCCCGTCAGCGTCCAAACCGACGATGCGCAGGGCAGGTCCTGCGCCCCAGAGGTAGAAGCCCACCCCCTGGTAGGTCAGTGGATCGTTGACTCGGACGATCTTTCTGGCAACCTCTGACCCGCCCTGCACCACGACCAGGTGGCTGCGAAAGTCGCGCGGTGTACCATCGGGGTACCTAGCGACGTCGAAGCCTTCGTGACGCACCTGGAAGTCGTGTCCGTGGGGCACGTCGTACGACTCGCCAGGTCCCAAGATTACGACAGGCTCCCTCCAGCTAGCTCGCGCACTCCATACCGCTCCCAAGGCGATCAATACCACCGCACTGTGAGTGACCAGTGTGCCCACTCTGGCGAAGCGGTTCTTGTCGGCGCGGACGTAGGTAATCCCCTTTTGTTCCTCCATCAGCGGGCGGTACCTGTGCTGGGATAGAACTTCTGTTATCGCTTCTCGCGCCCGTTGCTTTGAAGCAACCTCCAAGGAAGAGCGGTTGCCTGCCCTGGCGTAGAAGCTGTCTGGCCTGACGGCCCTAGGCTTCGCCGTGATGGCCCTCCAGATGGGTTTCAGCCTGTTGACGGTGCAAGCCAACCCGTTGATTGAGAGGGCAGCCAGGCTCAGCACAAAGATGGGCGAGGCGTAGACGTTGAAGAGCCCTATGGCGCGATAGATGTCGCTCAGGGGTTCATATCTGTCCCGCGCCCCCTGCTCCCACAGAGCATAAGCCACCGGGTCAGCTTGAATCTCTGCGCTGAGCTGAGGGAACACGGTGCCGGCAAGTGACATGATGAGGACGGCGGAGAGGAGAATGGCAGTGAGCTTGATGGAGCAAAGAGAGCGCCAAACTCTCCGGCCAGGACCCCGGCCTTTGCCTGTGCGCACGGGCAAATCTGACCTCCAGCGATAGACGTGTTCGAATCGCGACTCAAACGAACCGGCAAATATCCTTAGTGAGCCTCGCTAGTGGTCGAGGATTGAGAGCGAGGGTTTGCATCAGCTGGCAGTCGTCGTTCGACTGCGGTGAGCAGAGCCGCGTAGTCAATGCCTGCCAAATCTGTCGTGTCGACGTCAAGGGTTTCGCCACCAATATCCAGCATGTCACAGGTGCCCGCTCTCAACTGTTGCTCGAACTCTGCGTGGTTCTGGTGATCAGTATGCCCACGATGTCGCTCGCCAGATTCGGAACGTCGCTTGAACCGTTCGAAGAGGGTCTCGCCGTCAGTCGTGCAGCGAATCTGAAGAGCGTGATAATCGTATCTGGCCCTCAGATCACGGAACTTCTGCGTGTCGAAATCTGGCTTGAAATAGTTCTCTACGACAAAGGACTGCCTAGTAGCCAAGAGGAGGTCTACGAAGTAGTACAACAGGTGCCAGCTGGCAATTCCCAGTTTCTTCGACCAGTCACGATCCTTCCATCCGAGATTGTCAAAGAGTACCTCCTTGATGTCATCTCTGCTTACCAGGGGCAGCCCGAGGTCTCTCGCCAGACGCTTGGCCAACGTGGATTTGCCCGTGCAGGGAAGACCGGTGACAAGGATGAGTACGGGCCTTGACATATTGGCTCTTCAAGTTGGTCGGCTGATGGAGTGCATACCTGATAGCATAGGCACACTACTGACCACCAGCATGGTTCTACCTTTTTGGACAGCGCAGCGGGCTCGCCAGCGACACCTGCAGGGAAGCATCGAACGAAGTGCTCCCAAGCACGATTATACGACATAAGGCTACTATGTGTCTAGGGAATCTCTTGAAGATGGCGTGAGACTATGATATAGTGCCGAAGCGTACTGAGGAAACGGGTATAGGGACATGCCAGAAGGGTTGTTCAAGGTCATCCTAGACTACGACGGCACGCTGACGGCTGAGGAGGACCAGGTTGGGGAGTTGGCAGAGAAGTCTATCAGCACCCTGTCCCAGGAGATCCTCAAGGTGCCCCGGGCTGAGGTCAGGGATGCCTACCATCGCACGCGCGCTATGCTCCTGGCGGAGCCTCACAAGTACTGGTGGGAGGTGAACGGGGGCATTGCTTCCTACAGCGACGAAGGGGCCTTCATCACCAATACCACGACGATCCAGACTATGCTACGGTTGAACAGCTCGTATGCCCATGCCGTGGAGCAGTATTTCGGCGAGGTAGAGTACGACCCGATAGTGGATTGCAGCAACT
>CAYGAW010000205.1:0-19837 GCA_964347945.1 uncultured Anaerolineales bacterium | reverse complement strand
GGACGAGATGCTGGCCTCTACAGATCGAGGGCTGTGGGTGACTCGTTTCCACTACGTCAGACCGGTTCATCCCCTCAAGACCGTAGTCACTGGCATGACCCGTGATGGAACGTTCCTCATCGAGGAGGGAGAACTCGTGGGGCCGATCAAGAACTTGCGCTTCACGCAGAGCATCCTGGAAGCCCTATCCGCGGTGGAGATGATAGGTCGGGACACCAAGATTGGCCGAGAGGGCTTCATGGAGAACTTCATCGGGGGCGTTCGCGTGCCGGCCCTGAAGATCGGCAGATTCACCTTCACCAGCGCCACCGAATTCTAGCCAGAGAACAACACTCTCACACGCAATCCACCACTAAGCTCGCCTGCGAGCCGATACCGAGCCAGGGTGCCACTGTCCCCATTGGTTGACAAGCGGCTGGCAGGTGAATACCGCCGACTCGGCGTCTTCTCGTTGACGCCCATCAGCTCAGGTTTGACGCCAGCGCGCCGGTAATGGTACAATGGCTCCACACCCTGTGTTAAGTTCCTTCGTCGAAGCCCTTAGCCGTCCTTCATCAGACCGAAAACGCCGTGCATCAGATGGCTTCCCACCGGGGCACACTCACAAATCCGTAACCGCAGTCGCACATGGGTGTTACTATCTCAGTAGTGGTAGCTACTTTGCCAGGTGCCCAATCGGCCAGGAAACGGGCCTCAATATGAGTACCGACGGAATCCAGCTTCGCGTTGAGGGCGTATCGCTCAGCTTCGCGGGGACAAGCGCCCTATCGAACGTGAACCTTGAGGCTCGGTACGGCGAGATCCTGGCCATCATCGGCCCCAACGGCGCTGGCAAGACCAGCCTCCTCAACTGCATCAATGGGTTCTACAGACCCGACCACGGAACGATCATCTATGAAGGGCAGGAAATCACCCAACTGGCACCGCACAAAATCGCCAGACTGGGCATCTCTCGCACATTTCAGAATATCGCCCTCTACACCGGTATGAGCGTCCTGGACAATCTGATGGCGGCCCGACATGTGCACATGAAACAGGGCATGCTCGCTGGCGCCCTCTACTTCGGACCGGCGCTGAAGGAGGAGGTGGAGCACCGGCGTGTGGTAGAGGAAATCATTGACTTCCTGGAGATGGAGGCTGTTCGGAAGAAAACGGTTGGCACACTACCCTACGGCCTGCGCAAGCGCGTGGAGCTGGGGCGAGCGCTGGCGCTGGAGCCGAAGCTACTTCTCCTTGACGAGCCTATGGCCGGAATGAACGTCGAGGAGAAGGAGGACATGGCACGCTTCATCCTGGACATACACGAGCGACAGAGAGCCACAACTCTCCTCATCGAGCATGACATGGGGCTCGTGATGGACATCGCCGACCGGGTCGCTGTACTTGATTTCGGCCTTAAGATTGCCGACGGTGTGCCCGACGAGGTTAGGAGCGACCCCAAGGTCATCCAGGCTTACCTGGGACAGTAGACGATTTCGGCGCTGGCGTGGACGCGTTGGAGCAGAGAGCAAGAATGGCAGAGGCAGGTCTTGACACCCTTCCCAAATGCTTCCTAGCCAAGGTGCAACAATATCCCGATGATCAGGTCGCCATGCGTCAGAAGGATTTTGGCATCTGGCGCGACATCACTTGGCGCGAATCCCACGAGCACGTCAAGCAGTTTGCACTTGGCATGGTAAGCCTGGGTCTGCAGCGAGGCGACAAGGTATGTATCATCGGTGACAACGACCCACAGTACTTCTGGGCTCAGTTGGCCGTGCAGGCGGCCGGCGGGATAGCCGTAGGCATCTTCACCGACAGTGTCCCCCGTGAGATACAGTACGTGGTGGAACACGCGGACGCCACATTCGTCCTGGCCAAAGATCAAGAGCAGTGTGACAAACTACTGGAGATCCGCCATCAGGTGCCGGAGGTGCGGCGGGTCATCTACTGGGACGAGAAGGGGCTTTGGAGCTACGACGAGCCATGGCTGATCAGCTTTGAAGAGGTCGAGGCCCTGGGACAGTCACAGGACCAGAAGCAGCCTCGGTTGTTCGAGGAGTTGGTGGCAGAAGGCAGGGGGGACGATCTAGCCGTCTTCTGCTATACGTCAGGCACGACGGGTCTGCCCAAGGGTGTGATGATCGACCACTCCAATCTCATCTCCGGTTGCGATCTCACCATGAACGTAGACCCACGCATGGACACGGACGACTACGTCTCTTTCCTGCCCCCGGCTTGGATCACCGAGAACGTGCTGGGCCTCACCGTCCACCTACGCACAGGCATGATCGTCAACTTTCCCGAGGCGCCCGAGACCGTCCAGGAGAATATTCGTGAGGTTGCGCCTCAGGCGCTGCTGTTCAGCGCCAGGCTATGGGAAAACATGGTGGCCATGGTGCAGATGCGGATGACCGACAGCTCGGCCATCAACCGTCTCCTGTACCGCTTCTTCATGCCCGTAGGCTACAAGGTCGCCCGCATGCGCTTCGAGGAGCGCCGGCCTGTCAGCCTTCCCTGGCGGTTTCTGTACGCGCTGGGGGATTGGGCCGTTTACCAGCCGTTACGTGACAAGCTGGGGCTGATCAAGGTCAAGTCTGCCTACTCCTCTGGTGCAGCCGTCAGCCCAGACGTCATTCGCTTCTTCCGGGCAGTCGGCGTCAATATCAAGCAACTCTTCGGCTCCACCGAGGCCCAGGTGCACACTCTGCACATCGGCGACGACGTCCGTTTCGAGACAGTCGGCGTTCCGCTGCCGGGCATGGACGTCGAAATCGCCGACGACGGCGAGATTCTTGTCCGAGGGCCCACCTTGTTCCGAGGCTACTACAAGGACCCTGAGGCCACGGCCGCCAAGCTGAAGGATGGCTGGTTCCACACTGGCGACGCTGGCCACTTTGGCGAGGACGGGCATCTCATCTACCTGGACCGCGTCAAGGATCTTATCCAGTTAGCTGGAGGGGAGAGGTTCTCTCCACAGTACATCGAGGGCCAACTGAAGTTCAGCCCGTATGTGCGCGACGCCATGGCTGTCGGCGGGACGGACAAGCCATATGTCACGGGGATCATCAACATTGACTTCGACAACGTCGGACGGTGGGCAGAGAGGCGCGGACTGGCCTACACCACCTTTGTGGACCTTTCGCAGAAGCCTGAAGTGTATGATCTGATCAGTGCCGACGTCGAACGGGTCAATCGTACTTTGCCGTCTCCAGCACGGATGCGCAAGTTCGTGCTGTTGCACAAGGAGTTCGACCCCGACGAGGCAGAGTTAACCCGCACCCGAAAGCTGCGGCGGACGTACATGGAGGAACGCTACAAGCTGATGATCGATACGATGTACAGCGGCGGCGAGGAAGTACGCGTCCAGGCTGAAGTGAGGTATCGCGACGGGCGCACGGGTGTAGTGGACACTTCCGTGAGAGTGCGTTCACTCGATTGAGTGCGGGTCATCCCTGCCCGGCTGGACCTCATGACTTGGGACGGATTGAAAAGCGGCACAACGTCGGCGCGGAGATAGCAGCATGGCTGATCTGGTTCTATTCGGCAAACCTCTCTATCTCGCCCTACAATGGTTGATCACCGGCCTTCTGGTGGGCAGCATCTACTCCCTCGTTGCTCTAGGGCTGGTGCTGATCTATAAGGCTTCCAGCATCTTCAATTTCTCCCACGGATGGCTGATGCTCGTGGGCGGGCTGCTCTGCTGGGCGTTCTTCCAGGACCAGGGCTGGCCACTGTGGGCCTCGATTCTGGCTGCCCTGGCCGCCGCTGCGATACTGGGTCTGCTTATCGAGCGCGTCACGCTGCGCCCGCTCATCGGACAGCCAGTGCTGACGACGATCATGATGACGCTGGCACTGGCCCAGTTGCTTCGGGGCCTCGTGATGTTGATCTGGGGTGCTAATCCACACCCACTGCCGATCTTCGTCGATCAGGCCGGTCTGCCTATGCCACCGTTGAAGCTGCCCACCGCAGCGTTTCTCGGTGGCGACATCATCATTAAGATCCAGTTGCTCTGGTCATTCGTTGTCGCCGCCCTGGGCTTCGGAGCTTTCACGCTCTTCTTCCGCTTCACCAGAACGGGACTGAGCATGCGCGCTGCGGCGGAAGACCACCAACTTGCCCAGTCGGTCGGGTTGCCAGTCCGGCGCATTTTTGGCCTGGCCTGGGCCATCGCCGCAATCGTCGCCGCGGCCGCCGGCACTCTGCAGGGCGCGGGCACCGGTCTGGATCCCATTGCCGTACCCACCATGGCTCTCAGAGCCTTCCCCGCGGTGCTGTTGGGCGGGCTCGAGTCCATTCCAGGGGCGATGGTGGGGGGGCTGGCAATCGGCGTCGTCGAGACCATGGCCTCCGGGTACATCAGCACTTCGGCAGGCCAGGAACTGGCGCCCTTTCTGATCCTGATGCTGGTGCTGATCATCAAGCCGGATGGCCTGTTCGGCCAGAAGCGCATTGAGCGGATATAGATTGGAGTTTCTAGGGCGCACATCACAATAGAGGAATAGGATGGCAGCAATCCGACCGAGCGGTATCTACGACGTGAGCTACGAGCAAGACATGGCCCTGGTGCGAACTCCAGCACTGAAGGTGGCAGCAGTCGTGGGCGTCGTGATCTTCTTCGCACTGCCGCTCTTCAGCCGTGGCTCTCCTCTGGGCCTGGAGATCGTGCCACTGCCGTGGCTGGGCACGCTTAACCGCATCGGCATCACGCTCATCTCCGTGCAAGGGTTGAATATCTTGCTTGGCTACACTGGGCAGATATCACTCGGCCAGGCCGCGTTCATGGCTGTCGGGGCATACACCTCGACCTTGTTGACGGCGCACCTGGGAATCCCTTTCTGGTTCGCTCTGCCACTGGCGGCGCTGACCGCCGGTCTCGTCGGGCTGATCTTTGGCCTGCCCAGCCTGCGGATCAAGGGCTTCTATTTGGCTATGGCCACACTGGCGGCCCAGTTCATCATACCTTGGGTGCTCAAGAACCCACTGGCGGAATGGACCGGGGGGGCTAGCGGCATGGAGGTGCCCCTCCCCACGCTTGGTAGCTGGGTCTTCAGTACCGATCAGAGCATGTTCTACGTGATCATGATCCCAGCGGCGGTGACGATGCTAGCGGCGAAGAACATCACCCGCACCCGGGTCGGTCGCGCCCTCATCGCGGTGCGTGACAACGACCTCGCAGCCGAGGTATTGGGTATCAACCTCTTCACCTACAAGCTGCGCGCTTTCTTCCTGTGTGCCCTATACGCTGGCATCGCTGGTAGCCTATCGGCTCACTACGCGCGCAGCATTAGCCCGGATGGCTTCGACCTGCTCGATTCCATCTGGCAGCTCGGGATGCTGATCGTGGGCGGGGCAGGTTACGCCGTGGGACCGATTTTCGGCACAGCTCTCGTACGGCTACTGCGTGAGTTCGCGACGTTCATCACGCCCGCAATGCGGGAACTGCTCCCCGGGACGCTGCCTTTCGTGGACGTAGCCAGCGTCGACAGGGCGTTGGGACCGCTCTTCTTCGCTGTGGTCCTGATGCTATTCCTCGTTTTCGAGCCCAGAGGCCTGGCGTACCGTTGGGAAATCCTCAAGGCCGCCTGGCGACTGCGGCCGTTCGCACACTAGCGACCGAAAGGAGGTGAATCTATCAAAGATGAAGCGCGAGCAGTTCACCTGTTGAAGTGGTGTCGGAGCGCTGAACTGCTGGTTCAGACTCTGCAAAGGAAAGGAGAGAAAAAGATGAAAAAGCGCGCGTTGCTGCTAATGCTTGTGGCCCTAATGTTGGCGGCCTGTGCGCCGGCCGCCCCAACCCCGACTGAACCGCCCCCCACCGAGATCCCTCCAACGGAGGTGCCGCCGACCGAGGTCCCGCCCGTCGAGCTTCCGGAGGGCTGCACTGAGGATTTGACGGGTGAGACCATCACCTTCTACCACTTCGGCGACCTGACCGGCGTCTACGCCTTCATTACCCAGCCGCTCCTAGCCGGCCTCACCGACGCCATCGCTTACTACAACGATCAGGGTGGCATCTGCGGCGCCACTATCGTCAGCGAGTATGCGGATGACGCCGGCGAACTGGAGGAAGCGCAGGCCATCTACGATCGCTACAGTGCGCTCGATCCCAAGCCATGGATGATCATGCTCTATGGCTCTCCTGAAACTGAGATGCTGCGCACGCAGATTGTAGAGGATGAGATCTCGGTCTTCACAGCCGGCCTCAGCACCCCTGGGCTATACGGCGAGAGTGGGCAAGAGCCGGGCTGGGCCTTCGGCATGGTACCGCTCTACACCGATCAACTTGGCGCCTTCTGCGACTGGGTCGCCGACACCTGGGACAAGGAGGAGCCACCCAAGATCGCACACCTGAGCTGGATGGGGGCCTTCGGGCAAGCAAGCGAGACACCTGAGACAACCGCTTACTGTGAATCAGTGGGAGTCGAGGTTGTGGGCTCGGAGTACTTCATGCCCGGAACGCCCGACCTCACCGTCCAAATTCAGAGCCTGATGGCTGACGGCGCCAACATCTTGTACACCACCTCACTGGCTACTGGCCCTGCCCAGATCCTCAAGGATGCAGCCGCGTTGGGTGTGACCGACGAGTTGATGATTGCCGGATGCAACTGGGCACTCGACCTGGCTACGGTCGGCTTGGCCGAGGCGGCGGCCAACAACTTCATCGGCCTCTTGCCCTATACCTGGTGGGATGAGACTGACCATCCCGGCATCCAGACCGTCACGGCGGAGTGGTTGGCCAACGAGCGGGAGATTTCTACCCGCAATATCGCCTACCTCCTTGCCTGGGGCACCATGGACGCCTACATCGAGATGGTCAAGATGGCCGTAGCTGACGTCGGATATGAGAACGTGGACGGTGCTGCTCTCTACTCCGCCTTCCAGCAGTTAGACTACCAGGCTCTGGATGGCGTGTTCCACTGGGAGTTCGACTCCGAGACTCGCGCGCCTTCCATGACGCGCGTCGGACAGGTTCAGTTCACCGCTGAGGGCCAGCCATATTTTGCCCCTCTCAGCGAGTGGATGGAATGTCCCGATCTGCGCCCCGGTGGCGCCGACGTGCCGTGATGCGGTAGCTGCAAAGATCAGGGATCAGGGTGGTCCGAACTCGGCCCTGATCCCTGATCATCCTTTCTCAGAAGCAAAGGCGGACTCATGCTCGCAGTCAACAACATCGAGGTCGTCTACAGTGACGTCATCCTCGTCCTGCGCGGCGTCTCCTTACAGGTCCAAGATGGCCAAATCGTGGCCATACTGGGGGCCAATGGCGCAGGGAAGACCACCGCACTCAAGGCAGTCTCCGGCCTGCTAGGCACTGAGCTCGGCGAGGTACGGCGAGGCAGCATTGAGTTCAACGACACCCGTATTGACGGCTGGTCACCGGAGGAGATCGTCCGCCTGGGCATCGTTCAAGTGATCGAAGGCCGTCGCCTGTTCGCCCACCTGACAACTGAGGAGAACCTGCTGGTGGGCGCGCTGGCGCGCAAGGACAGAGCCGCCATCAAACGGGACCTGGAGGCGGTGTACCACTACTTCCCCCTTCTCAAGGACCTCCGGCGCAAGGTCAGCGGATATCTATCCGGCGGC
The DNA here is from genome assembly GCA_964347945.1 of uncultured Anaerolineales bacterium. Taxonomy (GTDB): domain Bacteria; phylum Chloroflexota; class Anaerolineae; order UBA7937; family B3-Chlor; genus CAYGAW01. The sequence continues at coordinate 12,268 of CAYGAW010000205.1, read as the reverse complement.
GAACAGCAAATGCTGGTCATCGGCAGGGGGCTGATGGGACGTCCCAGCCTGATGTTGTTGGACGAGCCCTCACTGGGACTGGCGCCCCTGCTGGTCGCGGAGATCTTCGAGGTCATCAAACGTATCAACGCCGAAGAGGGCACGTCGATATTGCTCGTCGAACAGAACGCCCGTGCCGCGCTGGACGTGGTGGACTACGGCTACGTGATGGAGAACGGGCGCGTGGTGCTCGATGGCCCAGTCGAGGCGCTGCGAGAGAACGAGGACATCAAAGAATTCTATCTAGGGCTGACCAGCATCGGCGAGCGGAGGAGCTACCGCGACGTGAAGCACTACAAGCGACGCAAGCGCTGGCTGGGCTGATATTACGTTCCAGGAGGAGGCAAGTATGTCAGAACTCGCAGACAGGCTAAGGCAGATCATCCAGTACGCGTATGACAACGCCCCTGCGGTGAAGGAGATCATGGACGAGGCTGAGGTCTCGCCGGAAAACATCCAAACCATCGCAGACCTGGATAAGGTCCCAGTGACGAGCAAGGATCGGCTCGTCGAACTGCAAGCGGCCGACCCACCCTTTGGCGGTTTTCTGGCCGTCCCTATCAACACGTTGAAACACGTTTTCTTTTCACCGGGGCCACTGTACGAACCCTCGGTCGACCGAGGTGCCATGATCGAGACTGCTCAGGACATTATTGCCATTGTTGGCTTTGACGTCGATGACACTGTCATCAATACCTTCAGCTATCACCTAATCCCGACCGGCCTGGCCGTTGACCAGGTGTTGACAGAGATCGGAGCGACGGTGATTCCCGCTGGAGTGGGCAATGCCGACCTGCAGCTCAAGATGATGCTGGACCTGGGCGTGACCGGGTACATCGGTACGCCGTCATGGTTGATGGCACTGATCGAGAAAGCTGAAGAGGGGGGTCTTGACTTTCGCGGTCAGTTCTCTCTGCGCAAGGCCCTCGTCTCGGCGGAGCCGCTGCCGCCGCTTCTGCGCCAGACTCTTGTTGAGAAGTACGGCCTGAGCGTCACCAACGTCTATGGAACAGCAGAAGTTGGCTCCCTGGCGTATGACACCGAGGGCAAACTGGCGATGCACCTCCTCAAAACGCCTATCATCCAAGTCGTTGACCCAGACACAGGGCAATCGGTTGGCCCGGGCGAGACGGGTGAAGTCGTGGTGACAACTTTCGATGAGACCTACCCCTTGATCCGCTTGGGCACCGGCGACTTGGCCATGAGTCTCGACCCCGCGCCTGGGGAGAGCCGCCAAGAGGAACGCTCGATCATTCTGGTAGGGCGTGTTGGCGATGCCGTAAAAGTGAGGGGGATGTTCGTCCATCCGAATCAGCTGACTCATGCGCTTAGCCAGGTACCAGGGATCGCGCGCGCTCAGGCGGTCGTCACCCGACCCGAGAGCCGGGACCAGATGACTCTCCGAGTGGTTCCCTCTGAAGAGGATGTGGACCGAGAAACGCTAACAACAACGCTGGTGGGGGCTGTCCAGTCGGCTTGCCGAGTGAAGGCGGATGAGGTCGAATTCATCCCGGCCAGTGCACTGGCCGAGGACGCCGAAGTCATCGTCGACGAGCGCACATGGGCATAGCGGCGTGAGTCGAGACAGAAACTACTGGAACGCCCTCTGCCCGCGCCCAACAGCATCGGGCCCTTCCCTTGGAGCGTGACCATGGATCCTGACCAAAGTCCCGCCGGTCGCTCACAACCGAGGGAGGCCCTTTCCGAAGTAGAATGGTAGGTCGGGAGGGCTTCATGGAGAACTTCGTCGGGGGTGTTCGCGTGCCGGCCCCGAAGATCGGGGGTTTCACCTTCGCCAGCCTGATTGAATCCTAGTCAGCCCATCCCCAGTTCCTCCAGGCGTTCCTCGGAGATCCCGAAATGGTGGCCCAACTCGTGCAGGATCACCTGAAGCACCTTGCGACGAACGTCCCGCGCCGTCCGGCAGCAAGCCTCAATAGGCCCCTGATAGATGGTGATCTTGTCCGGCAGAACCAGCCCGTAATGAGTGGTGCGGTCGGTCAAGGGCACGCCCTCGTACAGACCAAAAAGAGTCTCACCTCGAGGAAGACCCCCGCGCCTCAACTCTTCAGGAGTAGGCCAATCTTCGATCACCAAATCTACGTTCTCCATCTTCTCGCGAAAGTCCGAAGGCAAGCTGTCCAGAACTTCGGCAACCAGTCGTTCAAACCGTGATCTCTCCATGCCTCAACCGCCGATCATGCTTCCTGGCTGGCAGGTGCGACAGAAATTGGTGAGCCTGTTCCTGGCTCGTATCTCCGAGATCGCTGTGCCGCAACGAGGGCAGGGGCCTCCACCTTTACCGTGAACCTTCAGGAAATCCCGCACCTCCACGTCTACGTCATCTCCCACGCGTTCCCTGAGGATGACCATGGCTTCACAGAGCACGGACCGCATTGCGTCGTAGAGGCGCTCAATCTCCTCCGACGAAAGACTGGGCCGCTTGCGAAAAGGATAGACGCCGGCTTCAAAGAGGATTTCATCGGCATAGGCGTTGCCGATGCCGGCCACGACGGCCTGTCTGGTCAAGATGCCCTTGATCTCGCCCCGTCGCCGTCGCAACCTGTCGTCGAAGACTTCCAGCGTCACTTCGGGATCCAGGGCTTCGGGCCCCTGGGACGCGAACTGAGGAACGAGGTTCAGGTCTCTAGTCAGGTACACCTTCCCCATGGCTTTGGCGTCCAGGTAGCGCAACTCCCTGCCGCCCGACAGCCGTAGGATCAAGAACGTCCTTTTCTGTCGACGCTCACTAGGCTCACAATACTGCAGCCGCCCGGCCAGCATGGGGTTGATCACCAGTTTCTCGCCACTCTCAAGGCCCAGAACCAGAAACTTGCCTCGCCTGCGTACGCCACTGATCTCATCGCCCGTGAGTGTGTCGACGAAATCCTCTGACATCAGGTTGCGCACGACGAGAGGACGCAGTACTTCGACTGCCTCGACGCGCTCGCCCGGCAGCACTCCTTGGAGATACTCTTTGATGACCTCCAGATCAGGCAATTCAGGCATTCTTCTCCCCGCCGCTCGAGAAGGCGTCGATGAGTTCCTGGGGGAGTCGCCGTACCCTTCCTTCCCGGCCCATGGACAGGTGCTTAGTGTGCCCGGTGACCAGGAGTTGGCCTGTATCTTTCATCAGTATCTCATAGTAGAGAATGACGCTTCGGCTGCGAACTTCCTCAACCGAAGTCCTGACCACGACCTCGTCGTCGTAGCGGGCCGGCGCGATGAATCTGGCATCCACCTCCGTCACCGGAAGGTACGTACCCAGCTCTTCAAACTCGCGGTAGGTTCCACCTCTCTGCCTCATGTACTCGCCACGACCCACCTCGAACCAGACGATGTAGTTGGTGTGGTACACAATGCCCATCGCGTCGGTCTCAGCATAGCGAACGCGCAGCGTGGTCTCCACCACATCGCTCTGGCTCATGACTCTCTCCTTACTCCGCACCCATCAGGAAAACGACAACTGACTGCTCTATCGCCTCGTACCCATCGTCTCCCACGTCAAACCAGACAATCGTCTCGTCGTCCAGGCGAAACCACTTGTACTGCTGCCGGACGAAACGATGGGTCTCGCTCTTGATCTTGGTGATGGCTGTGGCCAGATCCGTCTCTCCTCGCAGATACGTTCCCAGTTGCTGGTAGCCCAACCCGGACATAGCAGGAAGGTAATAATCGTACCCTTTGGCAACCAAACCCTGCATCTCAGCCAATAGCCCCCTGCTCATCATGGTATCCACTCGCTCGTCAACGCGACGGTACAACTCGTCCCGGTCCATGGTCAGGCCGATCTTTAGCACGCGGTATGGTGGAGGCTCCCTGTCCTGTACCTGCGAGATGGGGCGTCCAAGTGCTTCGTAAACCTCCAGCGCCCTGATTACACGTCGGACGTTGCGAGGATCGATATTCGCCGCCGCCTGGGGATCCACCTCCTCGAGACGAGCATGAACGGCTTCGTGCCCCTCCCTCTCTGCCTCCCGCAGCAGTGCTTCCCGCAGTCGCGGGTTAGGTTGAACACGAGGAATGGTGAATCCCTCCAGTACGGCTCGCACGTAGAGTCCCGTGCCTCCAACCAGGAAGGGTACCTTGTCCCTACCGAGGACATCCTCGATAGCGTGGTAGGCCAACTCCTGGTACTGAGCCAGGGTGAATTCTTCTTCCGGCGACACGATGTCCACCAGATGGTGCGGTACGAGCTTTCTTTCCTCGGCCGTGGGCTTGTCGGTGCCAATATCCATGCCCCTGTAGATCTGCCGCGAGTCAGCAGAGATGATCTCGCCACGCACCTTGAGGGAGAGGGCCACGGCGACCCTCGTCTTGCCCACGCCCGTAGGGCCCACTATGGCCAGTAACGGGGAAGACGGATCTTGCTCCGATATCTCACTCCTCGACGGCATTCTTGATCAACTCCAGTCGCTCCAGCCTTCCCTGGCGCGACAGCTCGACAGAGACCACGTCGATCCTCCAATCTAGGGGCAGCGATTCACGCTCCTGCAGGTACGTTTGAGCCACTTCAATCAGCTTCTGCTGCTTGGCAGCGCTGATCGACTCCTCCGGAGAACCGAACCTCTTGCTCTTTCGCGTGCGGACCTCCACGAAGGCCAGGCACTCGCCATCGAGAGCCACGATGTCGATCTCGCCTACAGTGCAGCGGTAGTTCCTCTCGCAGATGACGTATCCCTGCTCTTCCAGATGCTGCGCAGCCAGTTGCTCACCCAGCTGTCCGAGCCTCCTGGTACCGCGTCGCATGCTGTCCTTCTCCCTTCCCGGCTTGCTGTGCTGAACCATGAATCTCATGGGAGCGTAAGAAAGGCGATGTATGGCACAGGGGCCCAGGCGGGACAACGCTTCTCGATGCTGAGGTGTGCCATACCCCTTGTGCCGATCGAACACGTACCCTGGGAAGACTCGGTTGAGGGTTACCATGATCTCATCCCGCACCACCTTGGCCACGATGGAGGCCGCAGCTATGGAAAAGCAAAGATCATCGCCGCCTACAACGCCCTCATGCGGGACACCACGGTATTCAAGAGGGAAGCCGTCGACGAGAAGATAGTCGGGGGGAGTGGCCAGATCGTCGAGCGCCCTCCTCATGGCCAGTTTGGTCGCCGAGACTACCCCCATCTCATCCAACGCGGCGGGACCAACTATCCCGACTCCCACAGCAGCGGCCGTGCGGACGATCCTATCGTAGAAGAAGGCGCGGCGCCGCGGAGTGAGCCGCTTGGAGTCACGGATGCCGAGCAACTCATCTGAGAGAGTCACCGAGTCCAGGGGCAGGGTCGCCGCACCCGCCACCACGGGCCCGGCCCAGGCACCCCGTCCCGCTTCATCCACACCCGCGAGGGCGCGGTAGCCTTGGCTCCGGAGTGCCAATTCGCGCTGGAGAGTAGGTCCGCTCCCCATAGAGCATACCGCTATACAACAAGAGCCCCGCAGCCGAGGCAATCGCGCAGTCTGCGGGGAAGTAGAGTTGAGATCCTGATTCTTGCCAGGAAGCGGCAAAGACGGCCAGAGACTAGGCTGGAGCCTTGTCCTCGATGCGCTTCTCTTTCAGCCTGGCCGCCTTGCCCTTGCGATCACGGAGGTAGTAGAGTTGCGCCCTGCGGACGTAGGAGTGCCGCAGTACTTCGATCTTGACGATGCGTGGCGAATGGAGGGGAAACGTCCTCTCCACGCCCACGCCATGCGCCGCGATACGTCGCACGGTGAAGTTAGCGTTGGAACCCCCTTTGCGAAGGCGCATCACCGTCCCTTGGAAGATCTGAACTCGCTCCCGTCCGCCTTCGAAGATGCGAGTGTGAACCCTAACCAAGTCTCCCGGCCGTAATTGCGGGAGTTCATCTTCACCCCTCAGTTGCTGCTGCTCCACAGATGCTACCAAATCAACCATGATAATACACCATCCTGACTATTTACATCTTCATTATTGTACCATCAATTCTCGCTTCAGGCAAACATGGCGCGAAGTGGGTGTCGAACAAGCCTCCCGGAGACGCATACGACGTCATTCCGGGGCCCGCCCGCCGCTGGACCGCTTGGCTCGGACTGGGCTCAGCACAGGTGGGCGCCGCTTGGCTTCGATGCTTCGACTGGGCTCAGCACAAGTACGCCGCTTCGCTGCCACTCAGCCTGCGCGGCTCAGCATGCGCACAGCGGGGGGTCTCACGTCGTTTTTTCCACACTCTCGCGCGAGTTTGACTTCTCTCATCTCGCCCACCCCCCGCGGTCCCCTGGGATATCGTCCGGCGGGCTTGACCGAGCAAAGGCAATGGAAAATCCCCGTCTCCGCGCTAGTCTTCGCTGACATTCAAGCGCAGGTGCAATTCCTTCAGCTGCTCGTCAGACACCGGCGACGGAGCATCGAAAGTCAAGTCGACCGCAGTAGTGGTCTTGGGAAAGGCAATGACTTCTCGGATGCTGTGCTCTCCAGCCAGCACCATCACCAGGCGGTCGATACCTGGAGCGATGCCGCCATGGGGCGGCGTGCCATACTCGAAGGCCTCCAGAAGATGGCCAAACTGGGCCTGCGTCTCCTCAAGGGACAGACCCAAGATGCTGAAGACCTTCTCCTGGATGTCCCGGCGATGGATTCGGATGCTCCCACCGCCGATCTCCCAATCATTGCAGACGATATCGTATGCCTGAGCACGCACGGCCCCCGGGTCGGTGTCCAGCAGGTGCAGATCCTCCTCCACAGGGGCGGTGAAGGGGTGGTGCATCGCATCCCACTTCTTCTCCTCTTCCTTCCATTCGAAGAGGGGCATGTCAACGATCCACACGAAGGCCAGCACATCATCGTCGCGCAGCCCAAGGCGATTTCCCATCTCCAGCCGCAGCTGGCCCAGGGACTCCGCAACCGCGCGCGACTCGCCGGCCACGATGATGATCAGGTCGCCGGTCTCCGCGCCCATCCTGGCAACGATGCCCTCCAAGTCGTCAGAGGAAAGGTACTTGGCGACGGTGGAGCGAACACCCTCCTCCGTCAATGCAACGGCGATCAAGCCCTCGGCGCCATGTCGTTTCGCGAACTCGCCCAACTCATCCAACTGCCTTCGGCTGTAGCCAGCGCATCCGGGCACTCTTATCCCCTTCACCTCACCACCTTGGGCCACAGTGGACGAGAAGACGCGGAACTCGCTCTCGGCGACCAAGTCAGAGAGATCGGTCAGTAGCATGTCGAAACGCATGTCCGGCTTGTCGCTTCCGTACCTGTCGATCGCCTCCTCGTAGCTGAGCCGCGGGAAGGGCTTGAACAGAATACGTTTCGACGACACCTCCTCCACCAGCTCAGTAAACAGCTCCTCGGTGAGCTGCAGAACATCATCCTGGTCGACGAAGGACATCTCCAGGTCGAGTTGGGTGAATTCCGGCTGCCGGTCCGCCCGTTGGTCCTCATCACGGAAGCAACGCGCGATCTGGTAGTACCGGTCAAGACCGGCCACCATCAGCAACTGCTTGAGCTGTTGGGGCGACTGAGGCAAAGCATAGAAGTGACCAGGATGTATCCGGCTGGGGACCAGGTAGTCTCGCGCGCCTTCGGGCGTCCTCTTGATCAGGATGGGCGTCTCTATCTCCACGAATCCGCGAGCGTCGAGGAACGAGCGAATGAAGCTGACGATGCGATGGCGGAGCATGAGCTTGCGCTGCATCTCCGGCCTGCGCAGATCCAGGTAGCGGTACCGCATGCGCAACGCTTCGTCGCCCGGGGCTTCATCTTCGATGTAGAAAGGAGGAGTCCGCGCTTCGTTGAGAATGTCGAGTGCGCGCACCAACACCTCGATATCCCCGGTACCCATCGCCGGGTTCTCCTGACCCTCTGGACGCCGCACCACCTCGCCTTCGACCTGGATCACATATTCACTCCGCAGCTGAGAGGCCAGCTGATGGGCCTCTTGAGACGCAGACGGGTCGAAGACCACCTGCACGGTGCCCTGTCGATCCCGCACGATCACGAATATGAGCCCTCCATGGTCACGGCGCCGGTGAACCCAACCAGCGAGTCTCACAGTCTGTCCAACATCCTCTGCCCTCAATTCGCCACATGTATGAGTTCTAAGCACTGCTCAATCTCCTGCCTCTGGTTATGTAATACTAGACCTCCTGCGCCATCACGCCTATGAGTTCTGCTGAATCTCTCCAGGTGCAGCCACGGCGGCTACCCGCGCGCTCACTCCGTGATGACTGCAAGTACCGACCCGGTGCTACAGGTACACAATCCTGCCCGTGATCATCTTCCCACTCACATTCAAAATCCCGACTGTGGGCCTGAGCCCCGCGGACGGAGCTACTGCGCCCGGGTTGAACAGAAGCACCCGACCCCACATCTTCACGTACGGCCGATGGGAATGCCCAAAGACCACACAGTTCACATCCTCGAACTGGTCCAGTACGTACTTGCAGAGCTCTTCTTGAGAGAAGCCAAAGAGCAGCCTGCTCATCAAAGCCCCCCACCCGGAGCGTGATTCCTCCTGATGACCATGAATCATGCCGATACTACTCTCCCCAAACCTCACAACCTTCTTCTCCTCCAGGTACCCCTTGGTCTCCTCTTCGTCCTTTTCCCCAGCCACAGCCATGGTGATCGTCAACTTGTTTTCCAGTTGGTGAAGGGTCTCCACAGTGCAGATATCCCCCAGGTGCAGGATTATGTCTAGTCCTTGGAATACCTCCTCGACGCGAGGCGGGAGGGAAGGAAGGAGATCAGGTATGTGGGTGTCAGCGATGACCCCGATCTTCACTTCGTCACAGGCCTTTCCAAATAGATGATCCCTTTGTCAACGGGATATCGTATAGAACAACGGTCACAACTGAGCCCGGCCGGCTCTGCTCTCAAGGGCAGCTCCCAGCAGCGGGGACAGCACAACACTTCCTCAAAGCTGGGCTGCCCCTCCCTCGGCGACAGCTGGCCACCTTTCCTCGCCCATACCAGGTCATAGTACGTTTGCCAGGTCTTGATCTCCACCGAGGTGAAGCCCAACGACGAGACAAGGCGTCGAAGCTGCCCATGAGAGAACGTCCGCCCCGGCATCAGCAACGCGTCGAGACCTATACGATTTGTGGCCAGCAATGTACCGCCCGGCCGCAAGACCCGGGCCATTTCCTCCACAACAGCGCGCGGATTAGCCATGAACTCCAGGGCCTCGACACAGCTCACGGCGTCGAAGCTGTTATCCAGAAAGGGAAGGGCAAGCGCGTCCTTCCACACCAACATCACCTGATCTTCGCGCCCAGCTGTCTTGCGCCTCGCCTCCTTGAGCATCTTCAAGGACAGGTCCAGGCCAACCATACAACCTTCAAAATCCAGGTCACGCAACAAGGCCAGTGGCAATCGGCCCGTGCCTGTCCCCACATCGAGGATCAGGGGCCTCCCCACACCATCGAGCGCCCTCTTCAGAGGTTGAGCCAGATCCCACGCGTCGTCTACGGCGTCGAATGCCTTGACGCTATCGTAACTGCCGGCTCCCCTATCATAGAGGAAGGCCACTGCCCTCGGACCGAGGTAGGCCCCTTCGGTCGTCACCAGGAGCCAATAGAAGAACCCCGCCATGAGGACAAGGAAGAGCAGCAGCAAACCAACGACTGTCATACTGCGGTCGCCAGCGCGGTCACCATCATGGCAGCCATCGTGGGAGCTTGCACTTGCCTCAGGTAGCCCAACCCATCATGTGTGGTGAGTAGGGCGGGTTGCAACAATAGCTGCGGCAAGAAGAGCAAAGCAACACCCCCTGCCAGTATGGGTTGTTTCACCACGACCAGCATCGCAGCCGCCGTCACGTGCGCAAGGTTCAGCAGAGCGGCGCCGCCGGATAGGCCCTCGGCGCTCAATACCTGGTACGAGTGATAGGCGAGCGCGTAGATGGCAGCCATCGCCAGTGCCTCCACGGTCACGCCGGGTTCACTGCCCAGCGAGCCGAGATCTCCAAAGCTTGTATATCCCAACAGCCAAGGGAGCCCGGCGAGGAAGCAACTCCCCAGGGCGAGCCTGACGCCTTCCCGTGAACTTCGGAGGACGAGCCGACACCCAGCGAGCGCCAAAGCGATGGCCGTCAGCAGCACAGGCACGCCACCCAGGAGTGCTGACACTAACAACGCCAATAGCGAGTTGAAGGCGAGACCCAGCACCAGGTTTCCCTTCTGCGGCCACACTGTGGAGCGCCACCAGGCCATCCTCTTGCTGAGAAACTCAAAGAATCGAGCACTGGCGGAACCGGGCAAGGTGTACGGAAGCGAAGGGACCGGTGTCTTACGTCCCGGGTTACCGGTCGGTGCACCCTCTGCCACCCGCAGGTCGGAATTGACCACAGACCAGACCGAGCCCAGCAGCGAGTCTGCCAACAGCACCGCCAGCGGCAGGGTCACAACGGTATGCCAATCCAGCTCCAGAGCACCTGAGGCCACCGCCCCGCAGAGGACGGCCCAGGCTGGACCCAACCAGGTCCGCGACCTGGCCGATCTCACCTCGAGGGTAAGTGCACGTCCTTGCGCGGAATCGCTGCTTGGTTTGTCCACGGCTACGAACACCCCTGGTCAAATCGCCTTACACAATGATTATAACACAATGGACGGGACATCCCAACGTGAGTCGACCTCTTGCGCGCACGAATCGGCAGTGCTAGAATGCGGAGCAGCGTCGACCTGCACTGAAGAGGAGCCAGAATGAGTCTCCCTCGCCCGAGCAGATCCATCTCCTACTGGGCCACGACCGGGACGGACAAGGTTACGGTGCCTGGCCAGGGCACAAGCGCGAAAAGCAGTCTGGCTGTCGCGGCCCGGGGGCTGGTGCCTCTGCTCACCCCCGTGCTGTTGTTCCTCCTGGCCTTCCTCCTGAGGGCCTGGGGAGCTCGCTTTGGCCTGCCCGAAGCCTTCTACCACCCGGACGAACACGCCATCGTGGAGAGGGCCTCGGCCATCTTGCGCACGGGGGACTACAGTCCTCACTGGTTCAACTACCCCTCAGCCTACATCTATATCCAGGCCTTGACCTACATCCCCTACTTTCTCATCTCCGCAGCGCGAGGCTTCGGCAACACCATCCCTGGCACTGCGCCCTACGGATTCTACTTCGCCGGACGGCTGATGACCGCCCTCTTGGGTGCCCTTACGGTGCCTCTGGTGTACGTCCTGGCGAAGCGTATGTTTGACCACAGAACAGGGATGATCTCCGCAGTGCTCTTGACCCTTTCGCTCTTGCATGTTGTTCATTCCCACTACGTGACCACCGACGTGCCGCTGGCGTTCTTCATCACCCTATCCCTTCTATTCAGCTATCTGGCCCTGGAGAAAAACGAGCCGAGGTACACTGTCCTCGCGGGCCTCTTCGCCGGCCTGGCCACCTCGACCAAGTACCCGGGTATGATCGCTTTCCTTCCCATTCTGCTGGTGCAGTTCTTCTCCGTGGAGAGGAGAAACTGGGGGCTCCTGGGTCAGCGCCTGGGGCTGACCTTAGGAGCCTTCCTGGCCGGCTTCTTCGTGGGCACCCCGTACGCCTTCCTCCAATTGAACATCTTCCTCCGCGGCCTAGGGTCAGTGCTCGGTCACTACAGCGCCACACAGCCTGGCTTCGAGGGTCGCTGGACGGGGATATGGTATCTCTCTCAGATGCTGTCCAGTGCGGACGTATTGGCGGTCGCCTTCTCCCTGGGCGGCGTTGCCTGGGCCCTGTTCAAGCACACGCGAAGGGACCTTCTGCTTCTCTCCTTCGTCATCCCCTACTATGTGCTTCTCTCCATCTGGCGCATCAGGTTCGAGCGCAACCTTGTCGCCTTGCTGCCTTTCCTGGCCATTTTGGGCGGCCGCTTCTTGGTGCAGGTGGTCTCATCGCTGGCGGAGAAGTGGCCCGGGATGCGCAAGTGGGAGACTCTCGTTCTGTTTGGCCTGGTGGCGCTAGCGGTGGCGGTGCCCGCCTGGGCGATTGTGGGATTCGACAACGCGCTCTCTCAAAGAGACCATCGTACGATCGCGGCGGAGTGGGTCAACGCCAACGTGCCCGCGGGGTCGAAGGTCGTCACCGAGGCCTTCTCCATCCCCTTGGATGAGGACCGGTTCGAGGTGGCTGAACTGGTCAGGATAGACAGCGAAGACCTCCAATGGTATCGAAGAGAGAACATTGAGTACGTCATCGTCAGCGACGGCCACTGGAGCGTGCTCTTTCGCGAGCCCGAGAGGTACGCGAGGGAGATAGCGACCTACAACGATATCCTACGCGAGTCCGCAGTGCTGGGGGACT
>CAYGAW010000204.1:0-10133 GCA_964347945.1 uncultured Anaerolineales bacterium | reverse complement strand
ATCCCCACGGAGACTCCCGAGGAGGTGGAGTCCGAACTCCAGAACCTGCTTCTTCGCCTCGCCGCCGAGGATCCTCAGTTCAAAGCCGAGTGGCGAATGACCATGGCTCGACGACCCTGGCAAGCGGAGGAAGGGCCCCTCCTTGAGTCTCTCGAAGCAGCCTGCACCGACGAACTGGGTGCGCCACCAGAGCGCGCCACGGGGCTCATCTGGACGGATGCCGCTCTTATGCAAGAGGCAGGCATTCCCACCGTGATCTTGGGCCCCAAGGGCGAGGGCAAGCACGCCTTGGTCGAGTATGTTGAGATAGACAGCGTGGTGGACTGCGCGCGCATCCTAGCTCGCACGGCCATCGAGTTCTGCAACCAGGTGCAGTGAGGGCGCTGATTACCGAGGTATAATGTGGGTCGCCGAGCCTGCCGCTGCGCAAGCGCGTTTCTTGTTGTCTCAATAGTGCTGGTTGTGTGGCTGCTCAACGTCAGCCGCGCAGGTACAGGTTGTCGGGGGATGCCCGCAGGGATGCGGTTTCGACCGCACGGAGGTGCTCACAGGCTGCAGCACCTGTCAGGCGAACCCCCATCAAGGGCGGCGCAGAGCAGGCCTATAGTTACTCTCGCCTACGCGGCGGTGCCGTAGAGCACTCCCTCGTCAACGTACCTCTTGAGCTCACTGGCGCTCAGTCGCGCTATTCCCAGCCTGTGAAGCCTACGTCCCCGACGACGATAGTCCGTGCCTTGGATCATGCATGCCAGCCGGATAATGCCATCAATGCCTTTGACTGAGACGCCATGCCGCCTTCCTAGACCCGATATGGGCACCAGGCACATGGGCACGTCCTCCGAGAGATAGCGGTGATTCATTGTCCGAGGAGCCTTCACGTCGCGGTAGGCAGGGTTCTGGTGAGTCGCTTGCATAAGGCTCTCGGCGACGACCTCATAAGACATCCGCAACCACTGGACGGCCGTCTGAACGCTCACATCGAGGGCAGTGGCCACAGCCACGCGCTCTGCGTCGAGTATCTCGAGCAAGCGAGCCACAGCCGTAGTCACGCCATCCACGTAAAGGCGGAAATCACCCAAGGTTGACTCAATGCGTCCGGCGTTGAGCAACATAAGACCGGGGTGCAGGACAGACCATGCGTTGTTCAATCCCGTGTGCAGCACGCTCACGCCGTCAATGAACTGGGGATACGCAGGATTCAGGGCTTCCAGCACTCGCGCGGTTCGTGTGGCAGGTAACGCCGCCAAGGGTACCGCGTCGTGGATCCGTAAGATACGAGCCTCCGTTGGTCCCTCGGAGCGGCTGAGATAGATGAAGCTTTGGGCTTCGGCCACAGACACATCGGCCTCACACGAGAGATCAGCCAGAACCTTGGCGAACTCGATAGCTCCGCACACGCGGCCTGGGTTGAGCACGATGATCTGCCCGCTGCGAAGGTGGCGCGCGGCCTTCCTGGCAATGTCCCGCTGCGCGGTGGAAGGCACCACGACCATGATCACATCAGCCTCTTTGAGGGCCTCGCCCAGGTCCGATGTGACAAGCGACAACTTACCAAAGCCGTCTGGCCCTCCCTTGTGGCTCCTGAGTCTGATACCGCCTCGCTTGTCGATAGCGGCGACATTCTCCCAAGTACGGTTGTAGAGTGTGACGGGGAAGCCCATGAGAGCCAGATGTGCGGCAACGGCCTTTCCGCCATGGCCGGCTCCAATGACCGTAAAACGCGTCTCGCCACTCATACAATCCTCGCTCTCTGTCAGAGCCCTGAAAACCGCTCGCCCCCATAGGGGAGTACCAAGATTCAGACTTCTGACTGGCAGGCCTTCCCCTTGTGGATGAGCGTCCGAGCACCACGGTTTTCACGAAGAGATAGCGGCCGCCAGAAAGCGCGACGCTTGACTCAACGCCCGCGCTTCTCGGCCCAGTGATCCTGGCGTCGCCTCAAGCCTGCAGAAGCGACAGAGCCAACAACTGGCTCCATAGCCAGTCCATCACAGTGCGCCCCTCGACTGTTTCGCGCAACGTCTTGGCTCGTTGCGCTCGCTCGTCACGAGGCATGACAAGGGCCCGATGCAGTGCCTCCGCCATCCCCACTACGTCGTAGGGCGAGACCACCAAAGCTGCCTGCCGCAGCTCTTCATACGCGCCGGCACCTTCTGACAAGACAAGGACTCCGTCCCGTTCATTGACCACCGGTCCCTCTTTTGCCACGAGATTCATGCCGTCAATGATAGGGTTCACCAACAGGACGTCGTAAAGTTGCATCCCGGCCACGGCCCGGTGGTAGTTCTCGCCAACGTAGAGCTTGACGGGCTGCCAGCCGTTGTGCCCGTGTCTCAGGTTGATGCCCTGGGCTAGAACGACTATCTCCTCCAGGTACTGCTGATACTCTTCGATGCTCAGCCGTGAAGGAACCAGGAAAGCCATCAGGCGTACTTGACCAAGGTGCTCAGGATGCCGCTCGAGGAGGAGATCATACGCCTCGAACCCACGCACGATGTTCTTGCTCGGTTCAATCCGATCAACGCGCACTATGGTCTGCTCTCCCAAGCGAGGTAGCAGATGCTCACGGTGGCGAGCCGTTGACCGCGCCTTGCTGGTCCTTCGCAGGGCAGCAGTATCTAGGGAAATGGGATAGTGGCGGACTATGAGCGTCTTGCCGCCCCATCTGACAGTGCCAGAATCGTAGTCCACTTCCGTATGCGGCAACAGGGTCTGGCATGTACGCATGAAGTTGAGAGCGTAGCGCTCGCTCTGGAAGCCTATGATGTCACACCTAGAGAGGCTGCTCAAGATCTGCTCGCGGACGGAGGGAGGAAGAATCATCCAGTAATCGGGTCCAGGCCAAGGGATGTGAATGAAATGTGACACTATGCACCCCTTGGGCAGCTGAGTAGCCAAAGCACCTGGACATAGGTACAGGTGATAGTCCTGCAACATGACAATCGCTGGCTTTCCGGCCCTCGCAACCTCGCCAGCGATGGCTTCAGCGAACGCCTGGTTCACCTCTTCATAGCTCTCCCAAGCTGACCAGGTCTCGTCCGTGAAGGTGGGGGTACGTGGTGCGTCCCACATGTAGTGTTGCAGAAACCATAGCAAGGGGTTGCTCACAACCGAATAGTAGTTGTCATAAGCCTCCTCTTCCGTCAGCACGAATCGCAGACGGAAGTGATAGTCTACGGTTGAGTGATCCATGAGCTGTCCCTCTGCCTCCTGTGCCATCTCTCGATCTACGGAGGACATGGGACTGCAGATCCATACTGGGTTCGCGTATCGGCTGATCGCACTGACAGCACTGACCACACCGCCAGTTCCTCGTCTCCGCCGCAGGCTGCCAGACGCAGAACGCTCGAATGTGACTGGGCCTCGGTTGGAGGCAATGACTAGCGATCGCTCGGCGAACAACTCCTTGACCAATCTCCGTAGGCGAGCTCGTCGCTGCCTGACGGTCAGCTGGCCTTGATCCGGTTGCGTCATACGGGAGTCTTTGCCATTCTCTTCCATTGCATTATCAACTGCTTATGCGGTGAACAGAAAGGTGCCTGAACTCAGATCGTGGCTGTGCGTAGTTATTGCGCCAATGCCCACCGCACCGCGGGATCTTGGGGTCACTCTTTCACTGTTGGCTGTTCTTCCAGCCAGAGAGGCCTCGGACCCGCTCAACATCCCCTCACCGCCCTCAAGAGCCACAATTCCCTTTTGCCCCACGCGGCACCCGCTCCCTATGACTTGTTTCCACGCCTCAGTTCTCGAAGGCTCAGGTGAGTCGCCGTTCAATGCGCAAATGGGTCGTGCCCAGTGACGTGAACCGCCCTCTCTCCTCGAGGGTCCCGCTGCACCTCGAATTCCACTCTCTCACCTTCATAGAGCACCCTGACGCCTACATGCTTGATGTCGCTACGGTGGACAAAGACCTCCCCCCGTCCATCCTCGCGGCTGATGAAGCCGAACCCCTTCAGCTGATCGAACCACTTCACGGTCCCGGTCAGCCTACTGCCGTCCCTTCCATTCGCGCGGCAAGCAGGACACTCACGCGGCTCAAAGATCTCTCTGTCTCTCGCCATCCGCCGTTGTTCTTCCACCCGAAAGACGAACCGGCGCCCGCAGTCGTCACACTTCACAAACCTGTCCTTAACTTTCATACCCCACTCCAATAGACAATCCGTTCCTTGCGGCATCTACCCCATGCGAGGGTCTTATACCCTCCTGCCTTCTCTGACGTCAGCGCGGCCTAGCGCAAGCGCTGCTCTAGTCTCTGCTGGACAAAGCCTACGCCCCGTAGTGTGAGCAACACCAGCAGAGTGACGCCGACCGCCAGCACCGCCTGCGACAACGCCACACACACCCCTACACCAGCAGTGAACAGGATAGAGGCGGCGGTGGTGAGCCCCTCTATCTGTCGTTTGGATCTGTGCCGGATGATAGTCCCGGCCCCCAGGAAGCTCACGCCTGTGATCACTGCTTCGATGATGCGTACCGGATCCGAGCGCAGCAATTCGCTGCCCAGACCGACGTCGAAATGCTTCACAACCACGTCGCCCAGCGCGACGAACAGAGACGCCGCACCCGCCACGAGCATATGCGTCCGGAGTCCGGCAGGCTTGTCTTCCACCTCGCGCTCAAACCCAATCGCGGCGCCCAACAGCATCGCCAGGGCCACGTAAGCCAATATCCGCAATTCAATATCGTGAAGCTCAATGAATCCCAAGAGGCGCGCCCTGCGTGGTCGATGCGGCAGCTTGGGGCCGGATTTCGGTCGTCCACGTCGCTATTCAGCACCCAACTCACACGCTTAGCGATTGAATTGGAAGTCAGGATTGTGTTGGGGGACTCCTTCGACCCCTGCCCGGGTAAGCGACAGATATACCTTCGACTCTTCCCAATGTACTTCCTCTATCCACTGCACTTCCATCAGATATCTCCTGCCGGGCAACCAGTTCCGAGTGTCGACGAGCATGTGCTGGACAAGCCAGTCCCTGTCGCAGAACAAGAGATCCTCAACATGGCCAATCTCACCGTCTTTGGCTTGGATGTGATAGCCAATTACCTCTCTGCTACTCCGCAGGTTCGCATCGGCTTGGCTCCTCTCAGTCGGGGTATCGTCTGACTTCGTGTTGCCCTCCATCATCGATGAATCCGGCAATAGTAGTGGATAGACGGTCAGACTCCCGCTGCCCAGGAGGGGAGTGCGAGGCCAATAGGCGGGGCGCTTGTGATATCCGTGGTGCCGAGATCTCTGCTGTTGCGAAACCGGTTTGTGAGTGTCAACTCCGGGGCTGTTGTGTACCTGTGCTCTGGTCAACGTGACGTGTAGCACACGGCTCTCCCAGTCCGGTTCTCTCAAAACACTGGGCGATATGAGCACGCGGTGGCCAAGAATCCAAGGCCCTGTATCAACTACCAGATGGCGGATGGCCCAACCTTCGCCGTCAAAGTAGACGTCACGTACCTTTCCGGCGTCGCCATCCGTTGCACCAAGTGTGAATCCCTGTAGTCGTCTCATGCTTCGCAATGTGTTGCTGGCTGCTGCTGAGATCATATTCCTGTACTCACCGGTGGCACCACAACGCCAATTCCCATGATCGCCGCTTGCGGACACTCGGGCCAGCACCCTGTTGATGAATCGCCACTTGGCGCGGTACGCCACACATCATCCCAAGGCTGAATCGAATTACAGACGCGCAATTTCCTAATCAGCGCAACTCAGCGCGATCAGGTGCAGCGGATGTCATGCGGCCCTCCACTCAACACGTGCTGGGCGGGCGAACCGCAGACTTCATTCGAACCAGTAATGCAGTCTCCCTCTGCTCCATTGCCAACCTGCTCAACACTCCTAGAACTTCAACTATTCCCCTACGACCCTGAGTATTACCATAAGGCTGACAGTTCCCAATAGGGCTGAAAGTACGCCTGCGAACAAGCCTGTAGGCACTGGAGACAAGTCTGTTAGCGCTGCAATTCCTACCCCAATCCCCGTCCCAGCCCCGCCTGCAACACCCACCGATGCGAAGAATGCTATCTTCTGTGATTTCTCCCATTTATCTCCCATTCCACGCATTCCTCTCGTGGTTGATCCATCTTGAGCGATTAGACAAAGTGCTTCTCAGCCTCGTATGCTCCAAGCCCCAACCCTTCCAACCGCTGCGCCAGCTTCCAACTCACAGATCGGGGCCTCGAGCAGTGCCGGTCAATAGCGAAACACAGCAGCCAAGGGTGCATCATCCGGTACCTTGTCGACTTCAACCGCATAGACGGTTCCCCCGTTGAAGAGGGTATGTAAGGCGGCGAAATCGAATAGATCCTCGTCGCCGGGCTTCGCCTCTTCGTGCACTTGGAGCGTGTTGGTGCACGCATCAAAGGAACCCCATCGCCGACAGCCCAAAGCAACGAACAGTGTCTCGACCCGTCCATGGTAGGCTGCTGGAACGATTCCTAGCACCTCGTTGGAGACCAGTTCGCTCTCGGCCCCCGCTAGCCGCTCGTACTGGGCTGCAGCCTCCTCTCGCTCCCTCTGAGAATGAGGCTGCACAATAGCCCAGGCCTGCCTATGCAATTCCTCCGTAGTCAACTCTTCAGGGTTTCCGGTGATTCCTTCTTCCAAGAGATACTGATATGAATTCGCCCCTCGGTAGAGCGGAAGGACATAGCCCACCCCGGCCAACACCAAGGGTGCTCGCTCGTCTCGAAGCAGGTCACTCACTCCCTCGTCAATCTGGCGAAAATATCGCCGTATGTAGTCTTTAGGATCATCCGCGCTGGCAACGCCATGGCCGTGAAAGATGGCCGCTCGCATAGTATCTGTGCTAGTTCCCGTACGGGTATGCCATTGAAGGCGTCTCTCCGGGTCATTCCATTTGAGCGCCTCAGCAAGGCTCTCCGGCACGTTTTCCAGATCAACCTGCCCCACAGTGTACCGCGTCCCTTGTAGTAGCCTGACCTCGTTTTGGCTAAGGGCTAGGGTATAGAATCGTCCATCGCCGGTGAGCAAGGGCATCAGAGGCTTGATATGGAAACGTTCCGCCACCACGACCAATTCCTCAAAGTCGAGAGGCAGGCGACAAACCCTAAACATATCTGGAGAGAGAAAGATCGCCAGCCCCTCGCTTTGATGGCGCCAGAAAACGGCATGCTCCAAGAGTTCTTGAGCTGGTTTGAGCAAGTCCTCCGCCTCCGGACCGCGAAACTTCCCTGCGACCAGGCTTTCCTCCGCCTCTTTGAGGAGGTTTTTCAAACGGATCGGATCCTGTTGAGTCTCTGTGCCTGCCCGGTGCGTGGGCATGAAGACGGAGACGCACCACCGGTCGCATTTCTCCATTAGCGTCTTCAGTTCGGACCTAGACAATACGGTCATGTCTTTACACTCTGTTTGACAAAGGCTTCCTAGATTCTGCTCGACAATTCATCAGCCCCGTGACAATGACGCAAGGGCGATCGAGCACTCCAGTCTATTTCTCGCGTCCTACTGACTCCAGCCATTTGTCCAATTCGCGGGCCGCGATCTCCCGTCCACCCAATCCAAAGGCCAACGCGGTTGCCAAGGCGATAGCTGCTAGCAGGACGCCAAAGGCTATTTGGATAATCTCGCTGGCTAGACCCATCTGCGATAAGGCTATGGCGCCCGCGAGGATCAGGATGGACACTCGCGCAGCGAGGGCCAGCAAACCGGATTGTGCCGCGCCGCTGGCTTTCACAACCTCTGCGGCGAGATTCGCCAAATAGAGGCCGATCCCGAAGATGATCAACCCCAGGATCACCTGACCTAGGAAGACCGTGAGTTCAGCTATTAGAGTGCCCAAGGTCTCGAAACCTAGCAGACGGGAAGCCTCGATGGCGGCCAGGAGCATGACGCCCACCAGGATCAGGTATCCCGCAATCTCGGACGGCGTGCGCTGCCCTTCTGGGAGTTCCGCCACCAGCCCCAGCCGAGCGAGGATAGCATTGAACCCTATACCGGTGAGTACGTTGGTGATAAGGCTCGCTACCAGGCGTCCAACAACATAGGCGATCATCACCAGGAGGCCGGCAGCGAAGATGCTGGGGAGGGCCGTCAAGATCAGGTTCAGCATATTGCTAGCCGGCTCCGTGATGGCCTGCAACTGCAGGGCGTTGAGGGCAGCGATCAGCACGGGGATGAGAACCAACACATAGAGCACCAGGCCCACTATCTCCGATAGTCGCTGCTTGCCCAGCACCCGATCCAGTCCCACCCTCTCACTCAGCCTGTCGGTGCCAACGGCGACCAGCAGGTTGGCGACAATACGCTGCACAATGCGGGCGGCAAACCAGCCAATGGCCAGAATCAGGCCCGCGGCGAAGATGTTGGGCAGGAAGCCGAGGATGTTATGGATCATCCCTTGGACCGGCTCAAGGAGGCCTTCTACAGCCAAGGCACCCAGGACGGCCGGGAGGAAAAGCAAGAAGACTAGCCAATACACGGCGTCGCCTAGCGTCTTTGCTAAAGGAATACGCTCCTCTTCGATGCCCGCCAGCGTACCCAGGCGCTCATCGAGTCCGGCCGTCTTGAGCACACGTGAGACAAGGAACCTGAGTACACTCGCTAGCACCCAAGCCACCAACAGCAGCAGTCCAGCGCCTGCCAGACGAGGGGCATACTGAAAGACCTGGATCAGGAGTTGGTTCAGTGGCTCAGTTATGATCGTGAGGCCGAGCACCTGGAAGAAAGCCATGAGCACGAAGATCATCAGCAGCCAAAACACCCCTCTGCCGATCCACTTCTCCACTGCTATCCCTTCGGCCTCCTCCTCACCAGCTACCCAACTCGCCAGTCGGTTATCCAGTGTCGTGCGATGGAGCGCCCTGCGCACAAGCGCCGATACCAGCCACGCCACCAACCATCCGACAATGAGCACCACAACCGCTCCGACCAGAGTCGGCACAGTGCCCAAGATTTGCTCGACAAAGCTCAACAGTACTTCCTCCATTTCTGAACCTCCTTCGATATCAACTATGGGTTGCTCATCTTCTCTCGAGCACCCTCACGTCATCAGCCATGTCTTGCGAAGTGCTCCCCGCCCGAGCCAGCGAACTCCTATCCCTCAGGCTCCATCCCAGATCAGATCGTAGGGCTTCACAGCCAAGATACAGGCTTCAAAGGCTTCTCACGGCCGCATGTCGCCCCCTATATCATATCTGTCCGACGCACCGCGACCATGTGCCTTACACGCCGCAAGCAGCTTCCCCTAGGCCCCGTCAGACCGCCCCGATCCCGAGGGCTCCTTATAGCGGTACACGATTCTACCCCTCGTCAAGTCATAGGGCGAAACTTCAACCAGCACCCTGTCCCCCAAGAGGGTACGGATGTAGTACTTCCGCATCTTCCCACAGATGTAAGCCACTACTTCATGACCATTGTCCAATTCCACCCTGAACATCGTGTTCGGGAGGGCCTCGACGACCTTCCCGATTAACTCGATCTTCTCCTCCTTAGCTGGCTCTTGGTCCCTGTCTCTGGACACGACTCGTACCTCAACTCGCATACAGCTTGGGGGCCTAGTGAGCCTGCTCTTGCCACTTTGATGCTCTCTTCTCAAGCACGGACTCTATTCGCTGCATGGCCACATCTTCCTCCACCCTGTCGGACGCCGCCAATTCTCTGGCAAACTGTCCCTTAGCTCTCTTGAGCAATCGCCGATCGCCAGTGGTTGCCTGCCCTGTGGCCTCCCGCCAAGACAGATCGCGCACCACTTGGCCTATCTCCTTGAAATCTCCGTCACGCAGTCTCTGGGTAACGTTGATCCTTCTACGTTTGTACTCTGGGGGTAGCTTCTTGGGGCGCCCGCCCAGGACCCTGGACAACTTGTCGCGCTCCTGCTTTGATATGACCCTCCGCAATCCCAGCTCCACAGCCCTGTCCACCGGTGTCTCGAGCCGTCCTTTGTGGCTGAGCATCTGCACGACGTAGAAATCCTTCGCCTCTCCATCCGTGGATCGCTCTACAACCGACACCAAAGTGCCTACTCCGTACAGAGGATGCAGGACCCGATCACCGATTCTCAACTCACCCATGGCCTCCCTCCTTAGCAAAATGTATCCTCATTCGCTCAACAGATGTGTTCTGGAGAGGCCGCCCATCTCCATAGCTGCTGCCGTCGGCAGAGTCACAATGCCTCCCCTAA
>CAYGAW010000203.1:0-11836 GCA_964347945.1 uncultured Anaerolineales bacterium | reverse complement strand
GCCACCTTCTCTCCCAGCTTTCCCGCCATGAAGCTACGGCCTTCTTGAAGTGCCTGGGCACCGAAGCCCATATATGCCAGATATGTCAGCAAGAGGCTAACCGCATACTCTTCGAGGATGACTGTGTAGTCCCCAGGCGGCACATCCACTGGATTGCGGCTGCGCAGCGCCTTGTCGATCGCCTCTTGCCCCACTGCTTCGGCATCGATCTCTTCCACGTCCAGAGAGGCTGCTGCGGCGTAGCCAGCACCGCTGTCGCTCATGATCACGGCGCGTAGGTCTGCCAGCGTGGTCGGGTAGTAGGCGGACACACCCAGGGAGTTACCCACGGCATACTCGAAGTCCCTGGTGGCGAAGGCGCCTGAAGCGTTCAGGGCGTGCTCTCGTGACGGGAGACAGATGCTTCTCACAGCCTCGGCTCGCTTCTGCGGAGTGCATGCCGCGGTACCCTCGACGAAGCCGTCTGTCTCCTCGATGGTCTGCGGCTCGGGTAGAGAAATGAAGTCGGGGTTGTCTTGCTGGAACCTGGCCGCCGTCATCGCTGACTCCAGCGCTCGCTCCAGACCGGCGTCGTGCAGGTCATTGGTGGAGGCGATCCCTATCTTCTTGCCCACCACGACTCGTACGCGAAAATCCAAGTCTTCCTTGGCCACGTTCTGGTGTATGTGGGAATTGGCGAAACGAGTCAGCTGCTCGGTCTGCCCCATGAAGACTACCTCTGTCTGGTCCGCCTTCGAGATGGAGAGCGTGTATTCGATTCTCTCTCGTATCTTGTCTTCACCCAGCATGGGTTCTCCTTTGTCTCACAGCTACTTCATCACGCCGACTTGGACGTTTAGAAAGCGGGCAAGGCTCGCTCCATGTCCAACATGAGCTACCTGAGAGGGCTGGCCTTTGCCGCAGTTGGGCGTGCCCCATACGTCCCAGTACTTGTCGTTGCATATGGCATCGCAGGAACCCCAGAACTGGGGCGTCATACCTGCATAGGTGGCGTTCTTCAGGAGTTCGCCCCACTTGCCGTTCTTGATCTCGTAGGCAATCTCCGTACCGAACTGGAAGTTGAGCCTCTTGTCGTCAATGCTCCAACTCTTGTTCATCTCCATATAGATGCCTTCATCGGTGTCAGCAATGAGGTCATCCAGTTCCCATTCTCCAGGTTCAAGATTGATGTTGGTCATGCGGATCAGAGGGATGTTGCTCCAACCATCGGCGCGCATGGTGCCGTTACTTCGCTTTCCTAACCTGCTCGCGGTCTCCCGAGATGTGAGGTAGCCGACGAAGGTGCCATCCTCGACCAAATGGGTTCTCTGAGCGGGGACGCCCTCATCATCGTATCCGAAGGTTCCCAGTCCCCCGGGTAGGGTGGCGTCGGCAGTGATGTTGACGATGTCGGAGCCATAGCGGAAGGTTCCCAGCCTCTCTGGGGTCAAGAAGCTGGTTCCAGCGTAGGCAGCCTCGGTCCCGAGGGCGCGATCCAACTCCGTCGGGTGACCGCATGACTCGTGGACTTGCAGGGCCAGTTGGGTGGGGCCAAGGATGAGCGTCGTGACACCACTGGGACACTGACGGGCAGAGAGCAGCGCCACGGCCTCCTCGCCAAGGCGTTCCGCGTTGCCTGGCAGGTCGTATCTCTCGATGAACTCGTATCCCGCTGTTCCTTGATGCCGGCCAAAGGTGTTGGGGTAGGAGCGTGTCTGGACTTCATCCTCGTCTACAGCTGTGGCCACCAATCCCACGCCCGTCTCGAAAATCTCTTGTTCGATGAAGCTGCCCTCGCTGCTGGCGAACAGTTGCCTCTCTCTCATGAAGAGCATGTTCCCCTCAGCGACGGCCACTCCCTCAGCCCTGCGCATCGCCTCGTCGCAGGCCAGCAGCAAGTCGATCTTCTCCTCCAAGGAGACCTGGAACGGATCCAACTCTACGGGGGTACGATAAGTGTCCTTGTGGGCTTCTGGGGGGCCGAGGTCTATGGGGTCTCCTCTCACCAGAGCGCTGGCCTTGGCCACTTGGATGGCGAGCGCGGTGATCTTGTCCACCTTCTCCGGATCGCAACGAGCGCTGGACGCAAACCCCCAAGCACCGTCTGCAATGACTCGTACCCCGAAGCCTCGGCTTGAGTCCAAAGCGACACCTTCCACAATGCCGTTCTTGACGGCGACGCTCTGTGTCTCCAGCTCGATGATCCGGATGTCGGCATAAGTAGCACCCCTCGTTTGGGCTAGATTCAGCGCCCGATCCGCTAGTTCATCCAAAGGAGTCTCCTTTCGGTCATGGCTGC
This sequence comes from uncultured Anaerolineales bacterium, assembly GCA_964347945.1. Classification (GTDB taxonomy): domain Bacteria; phylum Chloroflexota; class Anaerolineae; order UBA7937; family B3-Chlor; genus CAYGAW01. Next base: position 9,558 of record CAYGAW010000203.1, on the reverse strand, counting down.
GGCGAGGATTTGACGATGCCGCGTACGTATGGTAAAATGATGAATAGTCGTCAGTTGAGTTGCGACCGGAGAATCTGATGCCGCTTTACGAGTATTGTTGTGACGATTGCGAGTGCAAATTTGAGGTCCTGCGGAGCTTCAGCCAGGCCGATGAGCCTGTTTCGTGCATTGAATGCCACGGCTCTCACACTCGACGAGCCATCTCTCTCTTCTCTGCCACCAGCAAAGGTGGCGAGATAGGCGAGAGTACTCGCTCCCTGGGCGGTAGCAGCTGCAGTAGCTGTGCCGCCACTAGTTGTGCCACCTGCAAGACATAGACCATAGTAGGCCACATCGGGACCTTTGTCAAACCAAGGGTTGATGTGGCTGGTCGCGGTGCGTCCGTGCCGCGACCAACGCGAGGACCGGGTCAGGTCTTCGCTTTTTTCTTGTCCTGCCGACACATTCGCGGGATTTGCGATGTCTCGGACAATTTGTGGAGGTGCCTGATAAGTAGTTGAAAGACGAAGTGCGAATCGATCTAGTAGGGGAGTTCTCGAAATCGAGGAGGGTTGAGGGAAGCCGGACCCTCCTCGATTTTGATGTGACGGATTTCTTGACCTCGTCGGAGTTAGAGGAGTTCCGGATGGAGACCGGGCTCAGGAGTTCACCCGTGACATTGGTCTTGCCCAGCCAGCCTCAGGACGCCACTCGTCAAACAGCCAGACAGAATCGAGTGGTCGTGGCGTTCTTGCACGGCTTTGGGGGTGGCAGAGGCTCGTGGGGAATACGGAAGTCGTCGCTGGGGCGGGAGGGCGGTATCGTGGACAACGTCCTACGTACGGTGCAGAGGCAAGGAAAGGAGGCCATCGGTCTGGTGCTGGCTGGCCTAGGTCATGACGGCGGGAACGTGGATGCAGCTATGTGGGACCTGGGCCTCACACCCGAACACTACGCCCGCCAGCTGGAGTACGCCCTGCGCCACCTGGATTTGTATGACTGTGGCCGCATCATCGGCATTGGCCATTCCCTCGGCGCAGCCGCGCTCTGGGAGTTTGCCGGGCGCAACTTCGCGAGTGGAACGGGACCAGTGGGCCGAGAAGGGCGGAGACCAGAGCTTTCTCTGGTGTCCATTTCACCTGTGAGGTCTATGGCTCAGAACAGGGGCCTGACGCTGGGTTGTCACATTGCCGGGCAGGGCCTTGATCTATTTGCGCGTACCCACCTCCGCCTATGGCGCTCTCCCAGTCAGAGGCTCCGGAGCCTGGTTGGCATGGCTTCTGTCCTCAAGGGTCTGGCCCGGCAGGGGCCGTTCAGAGCGAACCTGGGCGGAATCAAGGGTCTGGTGCTGATCGGGGAGCGCGATTGGATAGCTCGTATGGGTCTAGGTGCGAGCTTGCGGCAGGCAGGTTGCACGTGGCCGGTTGCACAGCTGACTGGACTGGGCCACGATTTGTTGTGGCATCCGGCGACGGCGAGGGCTCTCACCTTCTACATGCCCAGACTCTTGTGACCATCTGTTCGGACTGGGAAGGACATACTCTCGCCGACCTTGTGCCATCCGTGTCCGTGTGGCCCTCGCGACGTCGTGAGGCAATCCCACTTGGCTTGGAACTGGCTCTCTAGTTGGATTATAATCGTCGACGGGGCAGCACGAGAGTGGAGTTCAGCTTCGACCTGGAAAGGAAGTGTCGCCATACGTGGGCTCGGGTCGGCCTGTTGCAGACTCCTCACGGCGAGGTGCGTACGCCCGTCTTTGCCCCCGTCGGCACTCAGGCCACGGTGAAGACGGTGTCGCCGCGCGAGTTGGAGGAGTTAGGCGTATCGCTGGTTGTGGTCAACACCTATCATCTGTACTTGCGCCCGGGGACCGAGGTTGTGGCCAAAGTGGGAGGGCTCCACAGTTTCATGGGTTGGCACGGGCCCATTTTGACGGACAGCGGCGGATTCCAGGTCTTCAGCATGAAGCACCTGCGCAAGCTGGACGACGATGGGGTCACCTTTCGGTCCCACGTGGACGGGTCGGAGCATCGTCTTACGCCAGAGAAGAGCGTCGCACTGCAGGAACAGCTGGGGGCGGACATTATCATCGCCTTGGATGTCTGTCCCCCCTATCCGAGTGACCACGAACACAACCGCATTGCGCTGGACCGCACTCATCGATGGGCAGAGCGGTGCCTCGAGGCCCAGACGAGGACCGATCAGATGCTGCTTGGTGTGGTACAGGGTGGCACATATGCGGACCTCCGTGCAGAAGGCGCCCGCCACGTTTCGTCCTTGGGTTTTCCCGGCTATGCCATCGGTGGGCTCAGCGTGGGTGAGCCCAAGGAGATAATGCATGAGATGCTCGACATTACCATCCCCTTGTTGCCGGAAGATAAGCCTCGCCATCTGCTTGGAGTGGGATCGCCGGAAGACCTTTTCGAGAGTATCGCCAGGGGCATAGATATCTTCGATTGTGCGTTGCCTACCCGGGTTGCCCGAAACGGAACCTTTCTCACCCGGGAGGGGCGGATCAACATACGGAATGCGGAGTACAGGGATGATCCCTCGCCGGTGGAGCGAGAGTGCGCTTGCTACGCATGCCGACAGTTCTCCCGAGCCTACTTGCGGCATCTGGTGATGGCCAAAGAAATCTTGGGTTTGCATCTTGCCACTCTACATAACCTTCACTTTATGCTTGGTCTCGTCAATGAGATCAGGGAGGCCATACTGCAGGACCGATTCCCCGAACTGAAAGAACAGTTTCTCTCTTCCTACAAGGCGGTGGATTACGAGGTGCGACTGCGTGACCGGGAGGTGTGGCTGAGCAGGTTGCGCGCCTCGGAGGGGGTGTCTGGAGATTAGTGTCTTTCAGGCCTTGATCCTAGGGATCGTGCAAGGGGCGACGGAGTTCGTGCCCATCAGTAGCTCTGGACATCTCGTGCTCGTGCCCTGGTTGCTCGAATGGCCGAACCCCGGGGTGGCCTTTGATGCCATGCTGCATCTGGGCACTCTGCTGGCCGTGGTCGGCTTTTTCTGGCGGGATCTTGCGCAGTTGATGGTCGGTGGGATCCTGAGCATTAAGGAGCGGTCCCTGGGCGGTGAGCCTCGACGCAGGATGGCATGGCTCATTATCGTGGGAACTATCCCAGCTATGGTCTTGGGCGTGGCGTTCGAGGACTTCTTCGAGGGCCTGTTCGGTGCGCCGATGTGGGTGGGTGTCCTGCTCCTGGTCACCGGCGCGCTCTTGATGATCAGCGAGAAGTGGAGTCGCCGGAGCCTGGAAGTGCACGAGATGACTTGGGTTGATGGTCTGTTGGTCGGCCTAGGACAAGCACTGGCCATCGCGCCAGGCATATCGCGTTCGGGCGCCACCATCAGCTCCGGGTTGTGGCGGGGGCTGCAGAGAGAAGCAGCAGCGCGTTATTCCTTTCTTCTGGCTGTTCCCATAATCTTCGGGGCTGGGCTTGTCAAACTGAAGGACTTGTCGGAAGCACCCCTGGGTTTCAGTTCGCCTCTGCCCTTGCTGGTTGGTTTTCTCGCTGCGTCCATCAGTGGGTTTCTGAGCATCAAGTTTCTGCTGGCGTATCTGCGTCGGCGATCTCTCTATCCCTTCGCAGCATATTGCTGGGGTGTTGGCGCGGTCGCCGTACTTGTCGCCCTGCTATCTCTTCGACAGTGAGGCGTTTGGGGCGAGTCAGCTTAAGTAGGGAAGTGTCAGCGAGAAGCGTACAGACCCAGGACAATGGTTGGGGATGGGCCCCCATAGTGCTGTGCTCCTTGCTGTTCGTCGCCGCGATTCTGACCGGCTGTGTGGCCAGCGTGGAGCCGCATCCGCCGGTACACGTGGAGGTAGTAGGTGCCGCCTCCATGGAGTCGTTGGCGCAGGAATTGGCCGACGCCTACGCCGAACGGCACGAGTACGCAACGTTTGATGTCGTAGCCAATAGTTCAGGATTGGGTCTTGAGGCTCTTCGAGACGGGCTGGCGGACGTAGCTCTCGTGACGCGGGAGTTAGCACCTGAGGAGGTGGAGGGCTTGGCGGCTGCGGTCATAGCATACGACGCAGTGGCCATCCTGGTCAATGATCAGAACCCTGTGGGCTCTTTGAGCGTACGGGAACTCCGTGACATCTTCAGTGGAGACATCCTGGTTTGGTCTGATGTTGGTGGCGAGGAGGTGGACATACAGGTCTTGAGTCGCGAAGACGGTTCCGGCACCAGAGAGGCTTTCGAGGAGATGGTGATGGGGGGAAAAAGCGTGACCCTTACGGCTATCGTTATCCCGAGCAGCCAAGGCGTAGGTGAGTACGTGGGCAACGATCCGGTGGCTATCGGTTACGATTCTGCAGTAGCTGTCCCCGACGGTGTCAAGGCCCTCAGCATCGATGGGGTGAGACCTGATCTCAAGGCCGTTATGGAACGTGACTATGCTCTGATCCGACCCTTGACATTGGTGACTCAAGGCAACCCTGATGACGAGGTGCAAGCATTCGTGGATTTCGTCCTCAGCCCGGCGGGGCAGGCCATCGTCGGCCAGCGATATGGGCGGGCCAGATAACCAGGCGTGGAGGAGGAGACAATGGCTGGTGAGACGGTGTTGGTGGTCGACGATGCCCAGGGCGTAATCGACTTCTTACAGGACTATGTGCTGCGTCCCCATGGCTACCAGGTGCTGACAGCCATGGACGGCGAGGGAGGGCTGTCCCTGGCCATGAGTGAGAAGCCTGACCTGATGATCTTGGACCTTGAGATGCCCAAGATGTCGGGCATGGAGGTTCTGGCAGCTCTGAACGAGAAGGGGAGTGAGATCCCAGTGATTGTCATCACGTTTCACGGTTCGGAAGCCATAGCTGCCCAGACTTTCAGGCAGGGCGTCAAGAACTACATAACGAAGCCTTTCAAGATGGAGGAGATACTGGAGGCTGTTGAGCAGGCTCTGGAAGAGTCGCGGCTGAAACAGGAAAGGGCTGAGTTGGTGAGACTGCTGACCTCGACCAACAAGGAGTTGGAGCGTCGAATCAGCGAATTCAACATACTGCACGGCATCGGTCAAGCTATGAACTCCTTGTTGCGCCTGGAGGATCTCTTGAAACGAGCCGTCGAGGCCGCTGTCTATGTGACAGGTGCGCAGGAAGCAGCGTTGCACTTCATCGATGAGGAGACTGGGGCAGTCTTTGTGGGAGCTTCACGGAGCGCGGATGAGTCCTACTCTAGCGAGTACGACATTGTGGCGGAGGATACCGTCATACAGGAGGTGATCGAGACAGGGAGGGCTACGACATGGGGGACATCCTCGGGGGAGGCGGCCGAATCAGAGAGGGAAGAGCAGCCGCCCAAAGTCTTTCTCACCGTGCCCCTGAAATCCCGAGGAGAGGTCATCGGTACGCTGACGGTGAGCAGCGCGGCCTCGGATAGGACTTTCTCCAAGAATGACAAGTACCTCCTAAGCGTACTGGCGGACTATGTCGCCATCGGCGTTGAGAATGCTAGGTTGTATGATGATCTTGAGCGCCGCGCGCACGAGTTGGCACTGCTCAACGAGGTGGGACAAGCTCTTTCGTCAATCCTTGATTTGGAGCATGCCCTCACGCTGATAATGGAACGGGTCAATGCTATGTTTGAGGTAGAGGCCGGCGCGATCCTGCTCGTTGACGAGGAAGCCGAGGAACTGGTGTTCCAGGTCGCCTTGGGGGAGAAGGCCGAGTATGTCAAACCGATGCGCTTGCAGGTCGGCCAGGGCATAGCGGGGCGAGTGGCTCAAACCCGGCAGCCGTTGCTGATTCCAGATGTGGGCAACGATTCTGCCCACCGCCGGGCTATTGACATCTCGCCCGATTTCGTGACCAACTCCGTGCTCTGTGTTCCCATGATCGCACGCGGTGAGATAATAGGAGTGATCGAAGTCATCAATAGGCTAGAAGGTACCTTCACGGAGGGCGACCAAAGCCTACTGAGTTCGATAGCTGGCTACGCAGCAGTGGCGATAGACAACGCCCGACTGTTTCGCGAAGCGAAGGTCGGTTCGACTGACTGACACTGCGGGAGGGCTGGCAGGTCAGTCGATGTCGACGCCACCCCGGCCCGCAAGGGGTACCCTCAGCGATCGAAATAGATGCTCTTGCCTGTCGCTGAGATGGGTATGCCGATGACGACGTCAGCCTCCACCAGCCCCATTTCTCGCGCCACAGGGCCTATGCGATACATGATGCGGTTGTCGGCGTTCAAGATGCTGGCCGTCTTGACGGCTGAGCCGATGGCGATGCCCAGATCCAGCATACGAAGGCAGCACTGAGGCCCCGAGTACTCTCCAGCGTACGTGTTAATCTTGATGCACTTCTCCTCTCCGCAGGCACCGCAATTCAAGCCCAGCGGGGTGGCGCTGTTCATGCCGATGAGCAGCACCGCACCCGAGTCCATCACGTTTTTGCCGTCGCGATCAAAGAGGTCCTTCCCCACTCTCTTGCCAAACTCGATCATGTTGCGACCCAGCACTGCCAGGTCATCGCCTTCCACGATCTCGGTGACGATGTAGTCCTCTCCTCTTCCCTTGGGGGCGGTGCGAGCCGAGAGGGCCATCAGCTCAGCCACCATGTGTAACTGGTCCATCGCGTTTTCTCCTCTCATTACGTGGTGTTCGTGCCCTTTGAGACGGGCTACCGCGACTCTATCTCTAGCTCCGCTACGACGGGCAGGTGGTCGGACGCCAACGAAGGCATAACCTGGGCAGAGACGATGCGGATATCCGGTGAGACGAAGACATAGTCAATGGTCTCTTGCGGTGCCTCAGCTGGCGATGTGTACCCACTTCCCGAACCGCCGAGAGCGAAACCATTCTCGAACTGTCCCAGCACTCGCCCAATCTCGTGAGAGTCCGGATTGGCGTTGAAGTCACCCACCAGCACCTTGGGAGCCGAAGCCTCGCCAGTGTAAACCAGCAGTTCATCCAGCTGATGCTCCCTTTCCTCGACGTTGAGGCCCAGATGCACCGCAAAGAAGCTCAGGTTCTGCCCTTGGACATCGATGGTGGTCTCCAGGCAAGCTCGCTGCTGCTCTTCACTGGGCAGGAGGTATCGCTGGTGTTTGACAATGGGGTACTTGCTGAGCACGGCGACGCCGTAGGTGCTGCCCCAGGAGGCGCCGTAGGCAGAGTACGTGTTCAGCTTGCGGGATAACCATAGAACCTGGTCCACGGAGAGGCTGGGCACACGCCCGGCGTCCGCTTCCTGCAAGCCTACGATGTCCGGGTCGGCACGCCTGATGGTATCGACGATTTCTTGCAGGTCCAGTTTGTTGTCAACGCCGAACGCCTGGTGGATGTTGTAGGTCATCACGGTAACTGGCCCATGTTCGGCGGGCTCTGGGCTGATGGGTGGTTGGAGGGCGAAGGCGACCACTGCCAGGAAAACGGCGAGCAACCCCAGGGATTCCATCACCCAATTGGTATCGAAGCTGACACTCTCAAACCTGCCCCTCTTCCATGCGGCAGATGTCGAGGTGAGCCCCAGGAGTATAGCCGCAATGAAGAAGGGCATGGGCTCTGTCCCCCGGAAGAGGTCGAGGGTATAGGCGTAGGCGAAGCTGAAAGTGTACATCAACACCAGGACGAAGGCGACCACCAGGCTCAGCGTCAGCCCCAGTGCAAGTACCGTGGAGGTTTTCCACCTGAAGGTCCGCGAAGCGACATAGTTGAACAAGAGCCGAAGGTCGAGGATGACGCACACTTGGGCGACGAGGATCAAGATGGCCGATGCCCAACCGTCAACCCACAGAAAGGCAGCCACGGAAGCCAAAAGTAGCAGGTTTTGGGTTATTGCGGCGGCCTGGCTCTTCTCGGCTTTCACATCGGGGATCAGCAAGCCGACGACCGTGGCGGCTGCGATCAATATCGCCAGCAAGTCGTAGTCAACCTGCACCCATCGGGCCACGGTATTGGCGTGGGCGAAGAGGTTGAACTCCAAAAACAGGAGGGCCCCGAGGCCAGTCAGTATCAGTACTCCCATCCAGCTGGAGGCCGGCTCGATGACTTTTCTCTCAGAGGCGGGTAGCCCTCCTTTGTGGGACACGAATGCACTCACGATGGCCATCGCGGAAAGGAAAATCTGCATGAGCAGCCACTCGGGACGCAGGCTCAAGTCCAGGGTGGTTCCGAGAGCACGGATGGCCATATCATAGGCGAGGGCCAGCGCGAAACCAGCGACAAAATACCGTTCGCCGTTTGTGGACTTGCCCGCCGCACAATACTCCTCACAGTACGCCGGGACAAGAAGGCCATAGCAGGCAATGGTCAGATAGCTGGCGATGATTTCCGCTTCGAAGGGGAGCCCTGCACTCAAGAAGACTCGTGCCACGGCTACTCCAATGGCTGAAGCCAAGGTGATCTGTGCAGGGCTGGTCGCTCTACGGAGCAAAGGCACGAGCAGAGGGGTGAGAAAGCACGACAGCATGAGCACAGCTGCCAGCAGCCCTGAGAGATCGATGGGCTCGGAAAAGAGAGCTGCCCAAACGACAAGATACACTTGCGCGTAGTAGAGCCGCAGGGCCTCCAGGAAGAAGAGGCTGATCAGGAGGGGGGTGAGTACGAAGGCTGATTGCCGCAAGACGGTGGTGGGTGCTCTGGTCTCAGCCGTGGATCTACTCGTCATCGTATCACCCTTTCTTCTTCGCGGCTTTCGACGGCGGACGGTGAGCGCCAACGGATTATAGCATCATCGGGGTGCCTCAACAAGATGGCGTCTTCCTTTGACACCCTCTACAAGTGTTGCTAGAATGGTGCGGTGCGCGGCCTCGGCAATTGGGATGTGGCCTGAACATCCTCTGTGGGCATTCGGCCAAGCGGTCTTTGCGGTTCGACGGTGGTCCGGCTGCCAAGGGAGTGAGAGTCGTGGGGCCACACCGGCATGGACTCGTGAGGTTCGCCAGTGAAGTGGAAGAATGGGACAGTCAGAAGCACTAGACTCGAAATCCTGTCAGCTTCGAGATCGGATCCTGGGCTGGGGAGCTTCGCTGGTGGGCTTCGCTGACATGCGGGGAGTCGCGCCGGGGGCCTTCTCTCGATGGCCCAAAGCGGTGTCCATCGCGGTGGCACTGGATGCCTCAGTGGTAGCGGACCTGCGGGATGGTCCCACCCTGGAGTACTACGAGGAGTACGTGCGAGTCAACCAGTTCCTCGACGACCTCGCACATCGAAGTGCAGGCCTCATCTCTTCCCTAGGGCATCCGGCCGAGCCCTTTCCGTCCACTATCGACGAGAGTTCCCTGGGAGAAGAATTCGAAAGGACGCTGAGCGTGGCCTTTCAGCATAAGACGGCCGCCACCAGAGCGGGTCTGGGCTGGATCGGCAAGAGCGCCCTCCTGGTCACACCTCAATACGGACCACGGGTGAGGCTAGCCACGGTCTTCACCGATATGCCTTTGGAGGTCGGAACCGCCGTCACGGCCGGGCAATGCGGTGCTTGCAGGATCTGCCTGAAGGCCTGCCCGGCTGTGGCGATTCAAGGTGAGGAGTGGCAGGTTGGACTCCCGCGGGAGGCGTTGGTGGATGCCGCCGCTTGCTCTCAGACAGCTAAGACGCTGCTCTTGCAGCGCGTGGGAGTAG
>CAYGAW010000202.1:0-5548 GCA_964347945.1 uncultured Anaerolineales bacterium | reverse complement strand
ATAGATGGAGGGGCCGGAGCGGGAAAGACAACTTTCGCCCATTGGCTTGTAGAGAGTATCAGGGAGACGACGACCCCGGTATCACTTATCCATGTCGACAACTTCTGCCGCCCTTCAGATGGGCGCCGGAAAGAGTATGCCGTAGTGTCTGACTTGGACTGGAAACGGCTCCGCGATCAAGTGCTTATCCCGCTTCAGTCAGGCGAGGCAGCGCGCTTTCAGCTATATGATTGGCCTGAAGACCGCCTAAAGGACTGGGTAACCGTTGATGTTGGCGGAGTTACGATAGTAGATGGTGTCACCGTAACTCGGAACGAGCTTTCAGATTACTACGATCTCCGTATATGGTTTTCCTGCCCCCGCGACGTGCGGGTGTCCAGGCTTTTGCTACGAGGTGATACCTCGGCGGCGGAGATCAAGCATTGGATCCCGTCTGAAGACCGCTACATTGCGTTTCATGCCCCCGAGGAGAGAGCACATCTTGTTATTGACTCGACTGCTGATATGACAACCAAGGATGGGAACGGATGGTTCACAAAGCGGTGGTCCCCGCCGAGCGCCGCCTGACAATTCGCTGGAGCAGACCGGGCACGCGGCGTCAAAATGCAACAGGTTGTATGACATGAGTGGCGGGCATGGTGTCGGTGGCACGGCTCCTGGCCGCTCAACTCGCAGCCGTTAGCCCGCGCGACGCCATTGCAGGAACCACAGACTACCCTACATTGCGGCACGGGTAGCCACTGGAAAGGAGAACAACGGCGTTGGTCACGTTTCTTCGGTACTCTGCCGATTTGTTTGTGCGTCCCCGTGTAGCCCTCCGTGCCCTCCTTGGTGATCCCCGGCGGGTGGGTTTCGGCTTCCTGGGTGTATTGATTCTAGCGGCCGTTTATTTTGTCGGGATCTCCGTCGCCGTCGCCATGAACGCATCGCACTTACCGCAGTTCCTCGTGCTCAACATTCCCGCGGAACAATACTACTCTTACGAGAGGTTCTTCATCTTGCCCGTGGGCCTCGCGGGGACGATCTTGGCATCGGGCGTCATCCGATTGGTGGCTCGGTGGTGGAACGGACAGGGCCACTTCGACGATCTATTTGCCCTCCTGGGCTTCAGTATGATCGTCATTGCTGTGGTGATGGGCGTGCCAGACCTCGCAATCGGAATACTCACTGGAATTGGCGTCCTGGCCCCGCTAGGTTTTGAATTCATCGGGCCTCACGTCTGGCTGGGTACCCTGTGGTATCTGCTGTTGACGGTTCTCGCGGTCAAAGAGGTAGAGCACCTTTCGTGGGGAAAGAGCATCGTGCTTGGCCTGATGGGGTTCGTTGTGAATGGAGTAGTTCAGTTCATTTTCATTCGTTGATACAGACAATCCATCCCGATGCTTCCACAAAAGGACCCGGAGGGGGACATTATCCAGAAGAGTTGTGCAGGAGTTTGAGTCGGGCGGCGCAAAGCCCTTAGAATCATATTGGAGGGATCACTATGTCTAATAATCGTTCGAGTGAAGAACAAGAGAATCCGATTGTTGTCAAGGCTAGAGACATGCTCATGGAATCCAGACACTGCGCTCAGACATCGTTCGCTGTACTTCAGGAAGAGTTTGATCTTGAAGGCGACCAAATACTCAGGGCTTTGACACCTTTCCCGGGGATAGCTCTTCGAGGGGAAACTTGTGGAGCTGTTATCGGGTGCCTCATGGCGCTTGGATTGGAGTTTGGGAGAGATGATCTTACCGATTGGAGGGGATATATCGGCTCTCTTCCCTCTGCCCGTCGGTTCTGTATGCGCTTTGAGGAGGAAAATGGCGGCACTGATTGCGCGAGCATTCTGGAGGACAAACTTGGCCGCAACTACGATCTAGCTGATCGGGATGAGGCGCTTGAGTATGCCTCGTCGGGAGGACCACAGGCTTGTAGTGAGGTGATTGCAGGCGCAGTCCTGATTGCTTCCGCAGCGATAAGAAAAAAGAGACAACGTAGGATCCACAGATGATGGGTCATGCCGACTAGCCATTCGCTGCAGCCGACCCCGCATGCGCCGACCTTTACATTGACGCTTGCTTTCCTGGACCCATCAGCTCAAAACCGTTAGCGGCCTCGACGGAGAAGCACCGATCGGTAGTGAGTGAAGACTCAGCACATTAAGGAGGTTCATATGAAGCCGGCCCTGTTAGTTGTTGACGTCCAGAAGGAATTCTGCAAGCGAAGTCCGACAACGGCACAATCCCTCAACGATGCTATTGAGTACATCAACGCGGCCATCGCGCTGTTCAGAGAAAAGGACCTGCCGGTCGTCTGCGTCCAACATGTGGATGAAGAGGAGAACCTCGTACCAGGCGAGGAGGGATTCGAATTACCTGAGGAGGTGGACATGTTGCCCTCTGACTTGTATATCCACAAGACTTATGGGAATTCCTTCAACAAAACACCTCTGGAGGACGACCTGCGAGACCTCGGCGTAGACACGGTCATCATCACCGGTTTCTGCGCCGAGTATTGCGTGCTGTCCACGTATCGAGGCGCCCAGGATCTTGATCTGACCCCCATCATCCTGCGTGGATCACTGGCTAGCGACAACCTGAAAAACATCGAGTTCGTGGAGAGCATCAGTGACATAATCTCTTATGGGGCACTGAAGAAGGTGCTGGGATAGAATAGCCGGCTGCATTCAGGCGGCCAACAAGTCGCTACGGTGCGCCTGCTGATTGAGGCTCCAGTTGATGCCAGTCTTGGTTTTGTGTCGCTTTGGTCATTGTTTGGTGCGTGTCTCAGCCGCCACGCCGCTGACTTCCTCGCCGTCAGGTGGCGCAAAAAGGTTACGACATTCGAAGATGTATTTACGTATCAATCTGGAGGTAACGCATGCGCTATATTGATCTTCAAACCTGGCCACGACGCGAACACTTCAGCGTCTTTAGAGACTTCGACTATCCACACTTCAGCATGTGTGCAGATGTGGACCTGACAACATTCTATCCACTTGTCAAGCAGCGTGGCTTTTCATTCACTGTGGCCATCGTCTACGTAATCGCTCGAGCAGCGAACGCCATTTCCGAGTTCCGGTATCGCATTCGACCGGGAGAGGTGGTAGAGCACGAGATCGTACACCCATCTGGAACTATTCTAGCGGATGAGGATCTGTTCAGCTTCTGTACGTTTGAGTATACTGAGGACTTCTCCTTGTTTGCAGCGAGAGCGGAGGAGCAGATAGCTTACGTGAAAGAGCATCGGACACTGGAAGAGGAGCCAGGACGAGATGGCCTGTTGTACATGACTGCGATCCCTTGGGTGTCGTTCACCAGCTTCATGCATCCGCTCCAATTGTTTCCTGCGGATTCTGTACCACGGTTTGCGTGGGGGAAGTTCGTCGAAGAGGGCAAGTTCTTGAAGATGCCGCTAAGCGTGCAGGGACATCATGCACTAATGGACGGCATACACGTGGGGAGATTCTATGCAGAAGTGCAAGGCTACTTACAACAGCCAGAGGTCGTGCTAGCTGAAGGATAGGTGCGCCGCCTGACCTCGCCTGGAGCCGGCCGGGCGGCCCTATGTCCTGTTGGGTCAATCTGGAGACCTCGGAGGTTTCCAATACCTCCGAGGTCTGACTGTGCAAACCTTTTGGAACCCCCACTTGCCGTATCCCCTCACTTCTGCTATAACTCAAACCAACTCGCAGTTACTCAAATTCACGTCTACAAGAGGAGACATCCATGCCCGAGTTCCCTGAACTTACCGAGCTTCTGGCCACTCTGGGGCTGATCGGCCAAGTGCTCTTCTGGGTGATCGGCGCCTATTTCGTGGCCTTCTGGTTCGGTCTTATCGTGTGGACCTTTCGCGACATTCGTGCCCGGTCGAGGGACCTCTTCACCCAGGCCCTGGGCACTCTGGTGGTGGTGCCTCCGCCACCCCTGAACCTGGCAGGGCTCGTTCTCTATCTCATCCTTCGTCCCCGCGAGACCCTCGCCGAGAGCTATGAGCGCTCGCTGGAGGAGGAAGCGCTGTTGCAGGGCATCGAAGACGTCGATGTCTGCCCCGCCTGCACCCAGTTGGTCGAACCCGATTACATCGTGTGTCCCAACTGCTACACGCAACTGAAGAAGAAGTGCCCCGACTGCAATCGAAACCTGGAGTTGGCCTGGACCATCTGCGCCTACTGTGGCAGCAAGGCGCCCAGGCAGCCCGTAGTACCCGCCACCACCCCCGAGCAGAAGGCTCTCGAAGAGCATAGTGAGTCCACGTGACGTCTCGGTCATAGTCACCGTCAAGGACGAGGCCTCCTCCATTGGCACACTGCTGAACTCACTTGCCCAGCAGACAGTCAGACCCTCGGAGGTCGTGATCGTCGACGGTGGCTCGACTGACGGCACGGTGGAACGTATAGAGGGCTACCGCAAAGACCTCTCCATCAACTTGCTTGTCCGCGAGGGCACCAACATCTCCCAGGGGCGAAATGTTGCCATCGAGGCTGCCAGCGGAGAGATCATCGCCAGCACCGACGCTGGCGTGCGCCTGGCCCCCAATTGGCTGGAAGAGCTCACCCGCCCCATGGAAGAAGACCCCTCGACACACCTGGTCAGCGGATTCTTCCTCCCCGAACCCCAGACCGTCTTCGAGATTGCCATGGGGGCCACCGTCCTGCCAGTCCAGGCCGACATCGATCCCGAGCGTTTCCTGCCCTCCAGTCGCTCAGTAGCCTATCGCAAGGAAGCATGGGAGAAGGTGGGCGGATATCCTGAGTGGCTGGATTATTGCGAAGATCTGGTTTTCGATTTCGCACTAAGAGATGCCGGCTACAAGTTCTCTTTTGCCCCCGAGGCAGTGGCCTACTTCCGCCCTCGGTCCAGCCTGGGCGCCTTCTGGCGCCAGTATTTCCAGTACGCTCGGGGGGATGGAAAGGCTGATCTGTGGCGTTGGCGACATGCCACACGCTATCTGACCTACTTGGTAGCCCTTCCGTCCGTCCTCCTGCTGGGCCTTCTCCACCATCCCCTCTGGTGGTCGCTGCTCGTGGTGGGAGCGGGCATCTACCTCTGGATTCCATACAGGCGGCTTCGTCCCATGGTGACCGACCTGTCGGTTAGCGACAAGGTGAAGGCCATCCTCTGGGTGCCCATCATTCGAGTTTGGGGCGATGTGGCCAAGATGATGGGATATCCCGTGGGGCTCTCATGGAGAGTCCGGCACAGGAGCCAGCTCCCTGTCAACACAGCACAGCCATCCGGTCGGAAATGACAGCAGCCCCCGCTGTCGCGGGGGCGGCTGGTTTTGCACTGCAATCGACCCTTCGAAGTAGGCCCCTAGCTTCCCTGAGCCAGGTGTCCAGCCGACCTCGACGAACCGTAACCGTGGTGGTCGCGACTCGGTCCAGAGGTACACCCCGGGAACACCTTGACGGGCAGCTCCAACTTCACGGCCTGGCCAGTCTCTCGTTGTATGAGTTGTTGGCCGTGTTGGGGTCGATGAAAGGCACGTCTACCTGGCAGGTCATGTCATACCAGAATTGGGTCAGATCGACCTTGATGTTGGTGCTGAACGGCGTCGTCTGATT
>CAYGAW010000201.1:0-16334 GCA_964347945.1 uncultured Anaerolineales bacterium | reverse complement strand
TACGCACGGCCTACCACCGGCTGTAGCTCTGGCGCTCTGCGGCTTCGGTTACCACCAGGTCGGTGGCCCTAGGCCCACGCTGGTCGGTCTCGATGGAGAACTCCACCTTGTCACCCTCGTTCAGAGAACGAGGTCCGCCAGCGCGAATGCCCGAGAAGTGGACGAATACGTCCTTGCCTTCATCGCGGGTGATGAAGCCGTAGCCCTTGCGGTCACTGAACCACTTTACGGTCCCGGAGACTCTGGACTCTTCCACAGCTGTTCTACTCTCCTTTCCTTGGATTGAAGGAGCGGCTGTGCCGAAAGAAGCTCCCACTTCTATACGGATTCAGCACTTACACGGCGCCGCGCAGTCGAGGACGAGAAAACAGCTACGGTTGAGCCTCTTCCCCCAACGACACGCAAGCTCAATGTGTACCTTCTCTATCAAGTCTACAAGAAATCCTGAGATTTGTCAAATGGGCTCCGAACCCGTCGGGTACATGGTCTACACCCTGAGGTCATCTCTTGGGTTGAAGATGTAGTAAGATTCTTGCCTGAGCACGGACTCTTGACGTCGCAGGGGTAATGCCGTGATAGCTGGTGAATCGTAGTACGACCGCATCAGAGACTGCAAGAACCCTGAACTGTACCGCCGTTCATCGGATCTCCCAACCGAAGGCATGGCACCAGGCGCAGTAATCCTCTGACTCCCTGTGCATCTTGTGGCAAAGCGGACACTCCATCTCGCCGTAGTGCGAATCGTGAGGGTTCGCCCCTGCCTCTGACTCGAGGTGGGCCGTCATCTCAATAACCTGCTCATGACTCCCGTGCTCGTGCCCTCATAAACGGTCCTCTTGGGGGTACTTCATCCCCTTCAAAGGCACCTCGTAGTCGCCCTGCACGTACACTACGAGTTCGTGCACTTGCTGCTCCAGTGTAGTCACGTGGCAATCCAGACAGGATACGTAGTACTCGGCATGATAGTTGGCCCCGAAGTCGGACTCCTGGCACGAAGACGGATAGGGGTCCATGATGTGGCAGGTGGCGCAGAACTGCGGTTGCTCGTGCTACTTCCAGAGAACGACGGCTCCCACACCTCCCAGCACTACCACGCAGCCCAAGACAACCGTTAGCACTTTTCATTTCCTCGACATGCTTCGGCAGCCTCTCCACGCTATGATGTTTCCCTTTCTGGGCCGACTATCTCAGGCCATCAGTAGAGCAACCCAGTTCTGTTCTGCTGCCCATGACTCTCGATCAACTGTGCGCCGTCTCTCACGTTCGACGCCGGGGCATCCCTATCCCAGTCACCGCCGCTGGCCCTCATGACTCGACCACCGGACACCAGTTACGTCGGCAGCCCTCCCGCCCGCGCGATTCCCTCGTTGCCCTCCCTCATTGTACATACTCCCGTACAGCCTGCGAAATCCTGCGGCAGCGTCCCTCCTCCCCCAACATTCGATGGCAACAAACTCGCTGCCAGCCAAGCCTACGGGGACTTGACATCGAAACCCAAACTTGCTAAAATGCGGGAAATTGGAGTACTAGTACGTCAGAACTAGGCAGGCCTAGCGTCTTCGGGTATTCCCGCATAGCGCTTGGCGGTGCATAGGCGTGCCGGAACGGGGTAGTTGGCTCTCCAAGCGCGGTAAGGTTGCTTCCGGCGGTACTTCCCCAGTGTCCCGACACTATTTCGTCGCTGGGGAGCGGATGCAGGCTCAAGCGATGCTCACCGGCGGAGAGACCGCGGGGAGAGCACAACTGATTCGGCAGGCACCTCGGCAGCCAGTGCTGGCCGGACCCGATTTGGACCCAATTGGCACCAGCCTAAGACCTGAATGTGACCTTCAGACTCTACAATAGTATCATTATTGCGTGGGCCGACAGGGTGCCGGCAGATTCTGGCTAGGTACCTCCGGCCCGTCGGTGCAACGACGCGATCGGGAGTACCGTGCCCACAGTGCAGCGACAGGGACTCCGTCGGTTCAGCGGACACGGCAAGGATGCTGCCTTTGCGGATCAATCAAGCCAATAGGTTGTGACATAGTGCCAAACGAGGGCTCAAGCCCTTCTTTGGCCTTTCCTTTGTCGGACTATCGTAATGTCTATCTAGCCCAATTGGTGGGCTCATGAAGGGAGGTGACGTTTGTCACAGGTTCTGTTACCGCTGCTGGAGTTTGAAGACAATAGGAGGTTGAAAGTATGAAGATCAGCAGAAGACACTTCCTGATGGGTTCGGGAGCGAGTGCTGGTGCTCTTCTTCTACCCCCGATCATGCCTGGATACCAGCAGGTGCCGACCTTTCCTCTGCATAAGAGGGTGGGTGAGTCACGGACCATCTGTCCTTACTGCTCGTGCGGATGTGGTCTGCTGGTCGCCACGGACGAGACGGGGCACATCATCAATTCGGAGGGCGATCCCGAGCACCCCAATAACCGTGGCGCCTTGGACCCCAAGTCCATCTCAGTGCGCCAGTTGTCCACCAGCCCTCACCGGCAAGGAAAGGTACTGCGCCGGGCTCCGGGGGCGTCGCAGTGGGAGGAGATCACCTGGGAGGAGGCTATTCCTCTCGTGGCTCGCAGGATCAAGGACACGCGCGACGCCACGTTCCAGACCACCGATCAGAATGGGGTAACGGTCAATCGCACGAACGGCATTGCCTTCATCGGTGGCGCGGCGAATAACGATGAGGACTGCTATATCGGCGTCAAGTTGGCTCGCGCACTGGGCCTGGTGTACATCGAACACCAGGCACGTATATGACACTCCGCGACGGTGGCCGGTCTCGGCCCCACGTACGGTCGCGGAGCGATGACCAACCAGTGGAGAGATCTCAAGAATGCTGACGCCGTCTTGGTGTGTGGCGCCAACCCTGCGGAGAACCATCCCGCGTCGATGTACCACATCAACAGGGCCAGGGACGAGCGAGGCGCCAAGCTGATCGTGGTAGACCCCCGGTTCACCCGTACCGCTTCGACAGCTGAAATCTACGCCCCGCTGCGGAGCGGGACTGACATCGCGTTCTACGGCGGCTTGATGAACTACATACTCGAAAACAACCTCTATCACGAGGAGTATGTGGTCAACTACACCAACGCTTCGTTCCTGATCCACGAGGACTTTCAAGGTCCGGCGGATTTGGATGGGTACTTCTCAGGCTATGACCCAGAGGCGCGGAAGTATGATACCTCTACCTGGGCGTATCAGACGGACGATGAGGGGAATATCCTGCGGGATGAGACCCTTCAGGATCCCCAGTGCGTGTTTCAGCTGCTGAAGAAGCATTATGCGCGATACACCATCGATGTGGTAGAGCAGGTCTGTGGTATGCCGAGGGATAAGTTTCTAGAGGTGGCGCAGGCTTATGCCGCTACGGGTGCGCCAGAGAAAACGGGCACCATTCTGTACGCCATGGGTGGGACGCAGCACACTGTGGGCACTCAGAATGTGCGCGCCTTGGCCATGGTCCAGCTCTTGCTCGGCAACACTGGCCGGCCTGGTGGTGGCGTCAATGCGCTGCGAGGTGAGTCCAATGTCCAGGGTTCCACGGACATGGCCCTCTTGTACCACATCATCCCTGCCTACATGGCCACGCCCAATGCGGCGAAGCATGAGGATCTCGCCGAGTATCTGGAGGTGGAGACGCCTTCGGGCGGCTATTGGGTCAATAAGCCTAAGTTCCTGATCAGCCTTTTGAAGGCTTGGTGGGGAGAGAATGCCACCAGTCGTAACGACTTCTGCTTTGACTACATGCCCAAGATCAGCGGAGGGATCGACACCTACGCCTGGATCGCGATGTTCCACGCTATCTACGACGGCACCGTCAAGGGCCTTTGGATCATGGGCCAGAACCCGGCGGTGGGTGGACCCAATGCGCGCTTCGAGCGAAAGGCCCTGGAGAAGCTGGAGTGGATGGTGGTGCAGGAGATCGCACCGACGGCAACGACCGACTTCTGGCATGCGCCGGATGTCGACCCCGCCTCCATCCAGACTGAGGTGTTCCTGCTCCCGGCGGCCGATGCTATGGAGAAAGAGGGTACCATCGTCACCAGCGGGCGGCTGATCCAGTACCGGCCCAAGGTCGCTGAGCCCCCTGGGGTCGCCATGGGCGACATCGAGATGATGGACCTCATTTACCAAGAGCTGAGGCGCCTGTATGAGGCCGAGGGCGGAGCGTTGCCGGAGGCTGTGACGCAGCTTAACTGGTCTCACGGGGCGGATTTCGACAAGATCTGCCAGGAGATCAATGGCTACTGGACCGAGGACGTCACCGATGAGGATGGGAACGTCGTAGGGACGGGCGGTGAGATGGTCGCCAACTTCACCAAGTTGAAGGACGATGGCTCCACTGCCTGCGGCAACTGGATCTATTCGGGCTATTGGGTTCCTGCGGATGATGGCGATGGCAACATGGTCACTGCCTGCAAGCGACGCGGTCAGAAGGACCCGGGCGACCTGGGCATGTACCCCTATTGGGGTTTCTCCTGGCCTGTAAACCGCCGCATCATCTACAACAGATGCTCGGCGGATAGCAAGGGCAACCCCTGGTCCGAGGACAAGGCGCTCATCTGGTGGGATGCTGCCGAGGGCGCGTGGACGGGGTACGACGTCCCTGACTTCTCTAAGACCAAGGGCCCTGGAGATGCAGGCTTCACAGATGCCTACATCATGCTGCCCGAGGGCAAGGGCAGGGTCTTTGCCGTCAGGAACGAGGGTCCATTCCCTGAGCACTATGAGCCACTCGAGTCGCCGACCACCAACCCGCTGTCATCGGTGCAGTTCAACCCGGTGGTCAAGATATGGGATGTGGAGAGCGGCCAAGAGATAGGTGACAGCGTCGGGACCTCTGAGCAATTCCCCATCGTCTGCAGCACCTATAGGCTGGTAGAGCACTGGCAGGCAGGTGGTATGTCTGTCTGGCTGCCGTGGCTCGCGGAGGCTCAGCCGGAGACGTTCGTGGAGATGAGCCCGGAGCTGGCGGCGGAAAAAGGAATCGCAAATGGTGATCGAGTGATAGTGAGTTCGGCTCGGGGTGAGATCGAGGTCGTGGCCGTTGTTACTCCTCGCTTCAGGCCCTACACCATCAACGGCAAGATGGTACACCATGTGGGCCTACCCTGGCACTTTAGCTGGCAGGGACTGGCTCAAGGTGGTAGTGCCAACTTCTTGACGCCTCACGTAGGCGATGGTAACACGGGGATCCCGGAGTACAAGGCCTTCCTCGTGGATCTTAGAAAGGCGGTGTGACAATGGCCAGAGCGATGTTGATAGACGAATCGAGGTGTATGGGATGCCGCGGTTGCCAGGTCGCGTGCAAGCAGTGGAATGACAATCCGGCCGAAGAGACCGAAAACTGGGGCACCTATGAGAACCCTCCTGAGTTGTCAGGGATAACGTGGACGAAGATCAAGTTCAACGAGAAGGTGGAGGGCGACCAGGTCAAGTGGCTGTTCCTCAAGCAGGGTTGCATGCACTGCACCAACGCCAGCTGTGAGGCTGTTTGTCCAACGGGCGCCATCAGCCACTACGGCGAGACGGTCATCATAGACCAGACGTGGTGTATTGGCTGCGGCTACTGCGTCGCCGCCTGCCCCTTCGATGCCGTGCATTCGCTTAACCAGGTGACGGGTGGAGGGGAAGAGAAGGCCACCGCTCGAAAATGCACTCTCTGCATTGACCGGACGAGCAATGCCTTGACACCAGCTTGCGTCAAGACCTGTCCCGCCAATGCTCTGGACTGGGGCGACCGCGGTGAGATGATAGCTAAGGGGAACGCACGGGTCGCAGCTTTGCAGGCCGACGGACATCCGAAGGCCCGCCTGTATGGCGAGCGTGAGTTGGGTGGTTTGCACCGAATATACGTGCTCGTGGACGAAGCTTTCGCCTACGGGCTACCCGAATCGCCGCAGCATGCAACGACCAATCTGGTGGGCCAGTGGCTTGGCGGCATCATAACCGCAGGCGTGCTAGCTGCCGTGCCCTTCTGGCTGCTTTTCAAGCGTCAGAGAGCGACGGCAGGGGAAGAATCGATGAGCGGAGGAGGTGAGTAGGTATGACTTGGGAGTGGCCAATTGCGATTGACCTCTGGGTAGCTGGGATGGCAGGGGGCGCCTATTTTGCGGCCTTCCTGATAGATCGCGTGAGCGGGCGCAAGCACTCATTGCTGCCCAAGATAGCGATGTTTCTAGGCGTGCCTCTTGTGCTGCTGGGTTCCCTGCTGTTGGTGGTGGATCTGGGCGAGCAACTTCGTGCTTGGCACCTCTTTACGAGGCTCAGGCCGGGATCGGCGATGTCGATGGGGAGCTGGATTCTGCTCGTGTACGCCCTGATCGGCATAGTGATGATCGCTTTGTGGTGGTCCAAGAGCTTCGAGCCCGAGGAGGTGCGACTTACTGTGCTCTCAGGGCTTGCGAGTGTGATACGCCCTGCGGCGCGGGCGCTCGGGGTTCTCTCTTGGATCGCCTTTCTGTTGGCTGTGTTGCTCATGGCCTATACGGGCGTGCTCTTGAGCGCCTCCAATCAACCGCTGTGGTCCAGCACATTTCTGCTCCCAGTGCTGTTCGTGACGTCGGCGATCTTGACAGGGACGGCCTTGCTGGTCCTGGTTCTGAAGACCGGGTTCGGTAGACTGCTGGACATCCTGTTTGGCGGAGAGGGCGAACCTGTGTCTAATGAAACCACGAATGTGATGGCGAAGGGGTTGGCTATCCTGGGCGTGGTGGAGTTAGTGGTGCTGGTGGTCTACGTCATCTGGCTGGCATCCTTCTCTGCGCCAGCCGCCGTCGAGGCACTGGGCTTCATGGTCTTCAGCCCACTGGGACTAATCTTCTGGGGTGGAGCGGTACTGTTGGGATTGATCATCCCGTTGGTGTTGCTGTTCGCTGCCACCAGGGGTAGGGAAGCGATAGTTGGCTCCCTTCTGACCTCTGCCGCTCTTGTACTCCTCGGTGGATTCTTCCTCCGACTGGTGGTGGTGCTGAGCGGTCAGATGGCATAACGCCGGGCAGCCACGGGGCTGGGTGATCGCTGACAGGCGATCATCTGCCTTGACCGGCATATCGTCAGGCCAGGGACGACAGAACAGCCCTGGCCTGACTTTCTACTCTAGCACGGAAGATCTCAACTTGGCGCTCTTGGGGCCACGGTGACCAGGGTTTCGGGGTGGAGGGGAACAAGGTTCTTCCATTCCTCTGCCTTCTTGGCCGCAGCGGCTTGCCCCCACTCCTCAGTGACTCGTTCATCCGAGCAGAGGGAATCGACAAAGGCACGATATCTCAGCGTTTTTCCCCCAACGGTGGTCAAGTAGGCCAAAGTGGCCATCGTGAGCAGAGATCTGGTGGTGCTGAGCTCGAAAGACTGTCTCAGCTGGGGCTCTATCTTGGTCTCAATGGCTTCTTCCACGTCCATCAGCGGTCGCCGTTCTGAACAGGTATCTCCGCGATGACAATCGTTCCCTCGCCTGGTGCGGATTGTACTGCAAGGGTGCCGCCGACCAGCTGTGCCCTTTCAAACATGCCGGTCAGGCCCAGCCTACCCGTCTCCACGAGATTGGCGGGCCTTTCGGGGAGCGTGAAGCCGCGGCCGTTGTCGCGGATGGTTATCGTGACCAATCCCTCACCAAACTCCACTGTGGTCGTCACTTCTGTGGCCTGGGAATGCTTTCGGGCGTTGGTCAGTGCTTCTTGAACGATGCGGAACAGCGCCAATTCCACTTCCGGTGGCAGGCGTCGTTGCTCGCCCAAGACACGCAATTCTGCCGGTAGACCATCCTCCTGTGCGATCCTGGTGCTCAGCGCTTCCAGCGTCGGCAACAGGCCCAGATCATCGAGAGTAGAGGGTCGCAAATCGTGGCTGAAGCGACGCACATCATGAGATATCTCCGCGGTAAGCTGGCGGATGTCAACTATCCTCTGTCTCAAAGTCTCGGGGACTTGGTCACTCCCGCTGAGCAGCGCGTCAAGCCGACGCGACAGACCAACCAACGCCTGAGCAGTGTCGTCATGCAGCTCGCGAGCCATGCGTTTTCGCTCTTCCTCTTGGGCGGTTATGATCTGCCGGGCGTAGGAACGCATGCTCTTGTAGAGGCGCGCGTTCTCGATGGCGATAGCCGCTTGGCGCGCTACTCCGGAAACGACCGCGATGTCACGATCGGAGAAGGAGCGTTTTTCCTTGAGAGTGAACAAGTCCAGGGCGCCAAACACTTTCTCTCCACTGACTATGGGCACGCCCAAGGCGCTTTTCACGCCCCCCTTGCAGAAGGCCTCCATGCTGGCCGGATAGTCTCGGTAGTCCTCCAGCACAGCGGGACGTCCTGAGGTCGTTACCTGGCCGGCCAGCCCCTCATCTGGGGACATCGGGACTTGACTCAGTTCCATGGGTAGATTGTGCAGGTATGGGTATGTGATTATTCCTCGATCCTCATCCAGCAGAGCGATGCCCCCGGCATCCGCACCTACGAGTTCTTCCGCTATTAGAACTACCTTTGACAGAACCCTATCTAGCTCGAGCTCCGAAGTGATCTCCTTCGCCACCTCGCCCAATCGCCTCTCTCTCCTCAATTGCCTGGCTACGTCCTGGTGTAGCCGGGCGTTCTCCGTGGCCACACCGATTTGAGTGGCAACGGCCCCGATGAGGTCAACCTCCTCCGGCAGAAAGTAGTGGATACCATCCTTGCCCACGACGAGGGCCCCTTGCGGTTTGCCCTTCGACGTCAGCGGCACAGCCACTTGGCTGGTGAGTGACTGGTCGCTCACCAACTCCCTGGCCAGTCTCAGCCCTCGGTCACCGACGGTGGCTCCTGGAGGCAGCCCTCTGCTCGCCGCGAGGATGAGATCCTCAGCTTTCTCGTCGAGCACGAATATCAATCCCGCATGGAGATCAGTAACCTGAAGCACCACTTCTAGGGCTTCGGTGAGCATCCGTTTCGGCTCCAGAGAGCTCGTCAAGACGGCCGAAACGGCGTTGATAGCCTGCAATCGGGCCGTGGCTTTCTGGCGGAGAGTCTCTTGGTTTTGTCTTATCCACGCCAGCCAGACGGTCAGACCCCCGACGGTGATAACGGCAAAGGTCTCGATCAGCGCGTCGGCTGGAGAGGGGCTGAGGAAGACAACGCGAGGGAGCATGATCAGGCCAGCCAATGCTAGGGTTAGCAAGCCCGCAACCGGTCCCAGAGCGAAAGCTGCGTAGCCTATGGGCAATATGAGCAAAACTCGGTCCGTTGAATGCCGCGTCAAGACCGCTTGGCCCCCGATGGCTATAGGTAGGGCGCGAATCTGGGCGCTATAGTGTAGGAGGCCCGCGCTGAGAAGCATGGCGGCAACCAGCCAGAAACTCGGGCTCAAGATGAAACGCCTTAGTGAACGCGCCAATGCCGGATAGATTGGATCCATCGGCCCACGCTGTGACTAGGCAAATGCCCGCTGGTGCCCGTGGTACAGGAACGCATCTGAGACACCGGGATCGACACTACTGGATGTCCTCGAGAGACAGCCAGGTCCATCTCAGAGCTTGTATCACCGCCTCTGTCCGTGACCCAACGTGCATCTTGCTGAAGATGTTGCTCAAGTGCCCCTGGACCGTGCGCACGCTCAGAACAAGCTCATTGGCGATTTCCATATTCGTCATGCCCTTCGCAGCCAGCTTCAGGACTTCCATCTCTCTCTTGCTCAGTTGATCCACTCCAACTCCAGCTGCTTCCTCTCCCAAGGGAGACGCGAATCGATTGATGACTTTGCGGGCGATGGTTGGGTGGAGGATTGATTCGCCAGCATGGACGGCGCGAATCGCTTCGACGAGCTCGTGGGAGGGCACATCTTTCAGCAGGTAGCCTGCTGCCCCTGCCTCGAGGAGAGCGAAGACATATTGGTCGTCATCATAGGCACTGAGGATAAGAACGGCACTGTCGGGGTGGGCGGACTTGATCTTCTTGGTCGCCTCAATACCATTCAACTTTGGCATGGCAATGTCCATTATGACCACGTCTGGTCGCAAATCAGCCGCCAAGTCAACGGCCTGCTCCCCGTCCCCAGCCTCCCCTACGACGCTCATGTCGTTCTCGTGCTCCAGCAATTCACGAGTACCCTCTCGCACCAATGCGTGATCATCGGCAAGCAAGATCGCGATTTTGTCCACTGATCGATCTCCTCTCCATCTGCAACAGTGCGAATCCCAGAGCGACAAAAGGAAACCGATGTGACGACTTCCCCTGAATTCCAGTCACTCTACCAATTCCAATTATGCCTCGTTCAGCGCGCGGAAGCAAGCGGCGCGAAGCAGAATAGGCCAATACACCTACTGCGGGGCAAGCAGAAGCACTTGCCAGCGGACCACTAGCTCTTGGTTGAAATACCTAGGGCCTATCTTGGCAGAAACGCCCAAGGGCCGAAGAGCAGCATAGGCCTTTCTTCTGGGCGCAGAACAGGTAGTTTGCCCCTTCAAACTGGGTGTCCCGTGTTGTAAGCTATGGGTGGAAAAGGGAGGCGACAGATAGGAGGTAGGTGAAGATGTTGTCCCTAGAAGTAATTGGTGTGCTGGGTGCCTTGTTTGGCTTCTTGGTGTACGGCATGGTGAGGGCGCAATTGGCCAGGAGGCAAGCGGAGGTGAAGCGCGAAGCGGAGGAAGGCGCCCGATCTGCCAGCGAAAGAGCTAGGTAGTGCTGCTTGTGGAATAGCAGTGAGGCGCCTTCGCCACCCTTGATCAATGTCAGCGAAAAGGGGGGATCGAAGATATTTGTGGGGTCGGAAACACGTTATCACTCGAGCTCATAGGCATGGTAGGCCTTCTGTTCGCGCTCGTGGTTTGCCTCATGATCCTGTCTCAGCTTGAACGAACGTGCGCGACGATTCCCGAGGAGAAGGCTGAGAAGGCTCCGGAACGGGGCGGGGAACCTGTCCGGACGGAGCAGTAGGCCCAAGGGGGCATATTGCGCCTAGGAGGTGAGCGGAATGCTGACCGCAGAGATGATGAAGGTTCTGGGCGTGTTGTTTGGATTTCTGGTCTATGTGATGGTTTGGAGTCAGTTGGCCAGAGGGCAGGCAGAAGCCAATAAGCAGGTCTCAACCGGAGCCGAGAAAGCCCGGTGACCGCAGCTGCAAGAAATCCCTCAGGCCGCTAAGATCAGGAATGAAGCTTGGTGGAGAAAGGAGGTGACAGGGATGCTGTCTCTGGAACTCATAGCCATGTTCGGTCTGCTCTTGGCGTTTGTGGTCTATGTCATGGTTGTGACCCAGCTCGAACGCAGGAGCATACGACTCGCCGAAAAGAAAGCCGAGGTCCAAGAGGCCCAAGAACGCGGAGAATTGGCTGAAGAAAGAGTCAAGGTTAGGCGTTAGGATGGGGTCAACAATGCTGCGACCAGGAAGGAGGTGAGCTAGATGTTGACTATTGAGCTGATTGGTGTGCTGGTTCTGTTGGTGGCACTTGTGATCTACGCCATGGTCAGGACGCAGTTGCAGAGAAGGCAACTGACTGTCTTTGGAAGGGCCGCCCATCGCGCCAAGATACTGATCGTGGACGACGATCCCGACTTTGTCAAGATCACCAAGAAGGTCTTGGATAGCCACGGATATGACGTCTCTGTGGCTTCGAGTGGCGCTGAAGGACTGAAGATTATGCGCTCCACCCAGGTGAAGCCAGACCTGGTGTTGCTGGACATCATGATGGACTACATCACGGATGGGCTAGACGTGAGCAAGGCGATGCATAGGGATCCAGAGTTGCAGGATATCCCCGTGGTCATGATCACCTCGCTGACGGGTGTAAGAAGCCAGGAAGTGTTCCCCAGCGACGAGCACGTACCAGTGAGCGCTTGGCTGAACAAGCCGGTTCAGCCCAAGGAATTGCTGGCGACCATAGAGCACACGCTTGCTGCTGTACCCGAGGGCGTGCCAGTCGGGGTGCCAGCAGTTTGATGGTACAAGGAAGGAGATCGGGAAGGACAAGGGTCGCACACGGACGGCGGACGCAGGCGCATGATAGCGCATGTCGTGGTGCACCAGGCACTTGGGGAGGCTTGATCGGGACTAGCCCGTCAAGCCTCGCTTGTGTCGATTTGATGGCTAATCGGCACTTCTTGCTTGTCAGGCACCGTTGCTGTAACATTGGCGGCGATGCGTAGCGCGTCGGTCACTTTCGTTGGCAGGGATACCATAGTGCGGACCGGATTGCAAGTTCCAGGGGAGCGAATGTGAGATGTCCAGGATCTCTATGTTGATTGACGAGTCCAGATGTATGGGATGCCGTGGATGTCAAGTTGCGTGCAAGCAGTGGAACGATCTTCCTGCCGAGAAGACCAGCCAACAAGGTAGCTATGAGAACCCCCCTGACCTGTCCTCTGTCACTTGGACGAAGGTTAGGTTCTTTGAGATAGCCGAGGGCGGCAATCTGCAATGGCTCTTCCTGACCCAGGGGTGTTTTCACTGCGGGAACCCGGCTTGCGTGGAGGTCTGCCCCACGGGGGCACTGACGCAGGACCTTAGACTTGGCATCGTCACTCTTGAGCAAAACCTCTGCAATGGATGCGGCTACTGCACCCAGTTTTGTCCCTTTGGGATACCCCGCCTAGACACCGACGTCCTCTCTGCAGAGGGCAAGGCTTACAAGTGTCATTTCTGCCAGGATCGAGTGAGCAATGGTTTGCCACCGGCCTGTGTCAAGACTTGTCCCTCGGGAGCCTTTGACTTCGGCGACCGGGATCAGATGTTGGCCAAGGGCAAGGCTCGCGTAGAGCAACTGCAGCAGCAGGGATATCCCAATGCCAACCTCTACGGTGAACGGGAGATGGGTGGGCTTGGCAGGCTGTACGTACTGAAGGAATGGCCGTCTCTATATGGCCTAGCGGAGAACCCCCAGTATCCGGTTATGGCTGGTGTCTGGCAGGATATTGTCCAGCCCTTGGGCGCGGTGTCCTTCGGCGCAGCGGCTCTGGCCGTGTTGGGCTTCTACTTCCTGGCGCGGCGGAGCATCAAGATGGAGGAAGTGGAATGATAGGCAACAGGATGAGTAGGGTCGCTGAGCCAAGCGAGATAGGAGCCGTCAGGATCAGATGGATTCCCAAGTACACAGCCATGGAACGCCTCTTTCACTGGGGCCACACGGTCACCTTCCTTGTTCTGGCGATGACCGGGATGGTACTGTTCTTCCCCTTTCTACGCCCTCTAGCCCAGGGAGAGAGCGGCCACTTCATCCGCTTGCTCCACCGCTCAATGGCTATAGCCTACGGCGTTCTACCTCTCATCTACATCATACTGGAGCCGAGACGAGCGTGGATGAGCCTCAAGTCGGTGTTCAAGATAAGTCAGTATGACGTCGAATGGTTGAAGGGGATGATACCCTATTATATGTTCGGTCGTCACGAGGCTATGGCACCGCAAGACAGGTTCAATACGGGTGAGAAGCTGAACGCTGTTGTCATCATCTTGGGCAGCGTCGTTTTCGCCGTCACCGGCCTCCTGATGTGGTTCGGCAAAGGGTTCTTGCCCATTGGTGTCTTCCAGTTCATGGTGGTGATGCATGACATCGCCATGATCGTGACCGTCTGCATGTTTGTCGTGCACTTCTACCTAGCGGTGGTGCATCCGCTGATGTGGGCTGGAATGGTCAGTATGCGCTTCGGCGTGACCTCTGCGACGTACGCCCAGGAGCACCATGCTCTGTGGTACTACGGACCGGAGCGGGCCAAGGAGATATACGGGGCCCAGAAGGCTGCGGCTGCTGCGAAGAAGAAGTCATCCACAGACTGACAGCCAGCTGAGTCAGTTTCTTCACCATGCAGGGGCCTGTGCGCAAGCCAGGTCCCTGTTTCTTTCTTCGGAGTCAGCGCAAGGTCTTGACTTCTGTTTCGCCCCAGGATATCATATGCACCGGGAAGTGCACCTGCATTCCCCAGGCCGAACTAGGTCTTTGATACCCTGATCCTGACACGAAGACTCCGATGGACAAAACGAAGATCGGCGGGGTAATTCAGTATACGGATCTGGCCCTGGTGGGGATGATGGCCATTCCGGATCGCCCAGGGATTGCTGCCGCGGTCTTTGAGACCCTCGGCAAGAGGGGCATAAACGTACTGTTCATTGTGCAGTCTATTGACCTCAACAACAACACCCACATCGTCTTCTGTGTAGCCAGCAAGGATCTATCTCTGACGCTGGGTTTGTTGGAGCCAATCAGGGAGAGGTTCGGGGGACAGAAGCTGATTCACCACCCCAATGTAGCGATCGTGTCCATCTTCGGGCCCGATTTCAAGGAGAGGCCGGGCATCGCCGGCATGATGTATACAGCTCTCTCCGACGCGGGGATCAATATCCTGTCAATAAGCACTTCCATGTCCAGCGTGTCATGTGTGATAGATAGTGGTCGCTTGCCCGATGCTGTGGAAGCCCTCAAGGACGCTTTTGAGTTGCACGACCGCTGGAGGCTGTCTGGTCAGTAGCCTGCTGTGGCTTCTCCTCTCCCACGACCCTGCTCTTTTCCAATATGACTTCTCCGGGTCCCGCAGATTGGGGCAGACTGAAGGCAAAAGTGGCACCTTCGCCTACTTTCGAATCGACTTCGATTGTGCCTCCGTAGGCCTCGATGATCGCCTTGACGATGGGTAGTCCGAGGCCCGTGCCGTGAGGATCGATCTCCTTGGCTTGCTTTGTGCGATAGAACTCATCGAAGATACGGGGCAAATCATCTACTAGGATGCCGATCCCTGTGTCCGAGACGGTCCCCACCACGTGACCGTCCTTCTCATCCAATGATGCCACCACGGTACCGCCAGCCGGGGTATACTTGATGGCGTTGGAGATCAGGTTGGTCCACAGTTGCTTCAGATCCTCCAGGCTTGCCAGCATCTCCGGACGCCTGGCTATCTCAAGGATGAATGTCACGTCCCTCCGTTCCGCCTGTCCCTTCAGTAAGCTGGCGACCTCTTCGAGGACGTCTGCCACCGAGACAGTGGTCTTCTTCACCTCTGTGGCTCTCTCTTTCATCTGCGCCAGGATCAGCAGATCATGTATTGCATCCAGCAGTTCGCCGCACCTTTGATGGGCGCTTGCGAGCATCTCCTGTTCATCTTCGTCCGCATATCCGTGCAGAATGAGACCCAGGTACCCCTGGATGGCAGCCACTGGTGCCCGTAGCTCATGGGCTACAGTGAGCATGAAGCGGCTCTTCATGGCGTCCAGCTTCTCCAACTCCTCCTTGGCTCTGGCCAACTCCTTCGCTTCCTCCTCAACTGCTTGCAGGCGCTTGGTCTCCAACGTCAGACGCCGGTGCTCCAGACCTTGATTGACCACGAGAACCAGGTCGTCGGAGGTGAAAGGCTTGGAGATGAAATCGTACGCTCCCTTCTTGATGGTCTTGACGGCTGCTTCTACGGTCGCATAGCCCGTGATGATGATGACTACGATGTCTGGATCTATCTCATGGATTCGGTCCAGGGCTTCTATCCCGCTCATGCCTGGCAACATCAGATCTAGCAGCACCAGATCAAAAGGGCGCTCACGCAGCTTTCGTAGTCCGGTCGCGCCGGTTTCTGCGACGTCGACGTTGTAGCCCAGAGGCGTCAGAGCTCGGCGGCAACCCTCTCGAATCCCTAGTTCGTCATCGATGACCAGGACGTTGATCTCTTCTTTCACGAGGTTTCCTCCTCGGCATTCAGGATTCTATGGGAGCACGAGTTGAAGTACCTATTCTATCGGTGGTTGCTGTATGGTTTCCGGCGACGCTGTGCGCCACTTGATAGGTAGCGTAATGGCAAAGGTGCTGCCTTCCCCCACCTCGCTGTCCACATAGATCTGTCCACGATGCATCTTGATGATGCCGTACACAATGGCAAGCCCCAGTCCCGTTCCCTTGCCGATAGGTTTGGTAGTGAAGAACGGGGTGAAGATCTTGCTCAGGTTCTCTTCCGGTATGCCGCACCCTGTGTCTTTGAAGGAAATCCTTAGCATCTCGTCGATGGTTGGTTCGGCAGTAATGGTCAAGGTTCCTCCCCCTTCCATCGCTTCAGCAGCGTTGGTCATAATGTTGATGAAGACCTCCTTGAGTTGAGCGGGATCCGCTTGGATGTCAGGCGTATCAGGGTCGAGCCGAGGGATGATCTGTACTTTTTCGAACACGGGCCGAACCTTGATTTCTTCAATCGTTTGGTTGACCAGAACCTTCACGTCGGTGGTCTGGGCGAGAACCTCATTCTGCCGGGCAAAGTTGAGGAGGTCGGAGACGATGATCTTGCAGCGCTTCGCTTCGCTGATGATCATTTGCAGGTCGTCTCGACGTGAGTCATCGGGCGGAAGCTCCTTGAGCATGATATCGGAGAAGAGGAGGATGGTGCCCAAAGGATTGTTGATTTCGTGAGCGACCCCAGC
>CAYGAW010000200.1:0-23828 GCA_964347945.1 uncultured Anaerolineales bacterium | reverse complement strand
TGTCAATTGGCCAATTAAGGTTCGAAACTGCCACCCAACCCCACAGTGAGAACACCCAGGAAAGGAGATCAACCATGAAGAAGTTAGCAATAGGGTCCTTGATCCTGATTCTGCTGCTGACGGCTGCGACTACAGCTCTGGCTCAGGGCCAGGCTCGGGCCCGCGTTGTTCATGCCTCACCAGATGCCCCGGCGGTTGACGTCTGGGTAAACGACAGCATTGCCTTTAGCAACGCTCCGTTCAAGGGCATCACGCAGTACGCCGCACTAGACCCTGGCACATACAATGTCAAGGTCGTTCCTACCGGTGCCACGGAGCCCGTGGTGATTGAGGCAGATCTGGACCTGGCAGCGGACACGGATTATACCGTGGTCGCTGTGAACGTGCTAGAGTCCATCGAACCACTGGTTCTAGTGGACAACAACACCCCACCAGCGGCTGGCAAAGCCCACGTTCGCTTCGTACACGCCTCGCCTGACGCACCGAGTGTGGATGTCGCCGTGGCGGGTGGACCGGTTCTCTTCAGCGATGTAGCCTTCAAGGGGGTGGGCGACTATCTGCCCGTGGATGCCGGCACATATGACCTGGAGGTGCGCCTCGCCGGGACAGAAACTGTTGCCTTGAGCGTGCCCGGAGTCGCGCTTGAGGACCAGACCGTGTACACCGTCTTTGCCATGGGTTTGGCCGCCGGGGATCCTGCTCTGGAGGCAGTGCTCAGCGCGGATAGCGTGGCTCCAGTCCTGCTACCGGAGACCGGCGGGGAACCGGGGACCTCCATCTTGATTTGGATTCTGGCTGTCACGGGCTTTTCCCTGCTGACGAGCGCCTTGGTACTGCGCCGCATGCGGGCAATCCAGTAGTGATGAACCCGGTTGGGGGCAGAAGGTCGATCGACCTTGGGATCGGGTCGAGGCACACGCTTCGACCCGATTCATTCTATTCACTAGCAGAGAGTTCCTAGCCACCCCCCGTCCGTACGGATAGGGGCGACTGACCATCTGAGGAGCCGTTCGAGGTCGAGGTAACACCCGTCATCGGTAGTCACAGGTCGGGCCTGGCACTGTGAGCACCGTGGCTGTGAAGGGGAATCAACAACTAGTACGTGCCCGGCCAGCCACAAATCAAGAGACTCCAAATGAGCTTCTTTCAGGTTTGCGTTGCTGTAGTGCTCTTTGTGCTGGCCTACATGACAGCCCTTTGGATAGCCAGCCTGATCTTGGCCAATTCTAGCATCGTGGACCCAATGTGGGGCACGGGACTAGTGCTCTCGAACTGGGTCGGTTTTACGCTCAGTCCTGATGGTTTCCCAGCCCGCAAGTGGCTGATCAGCATCCTAGTCACCGTCTGGGGAGCACGCCTGTCAGTGCATCTGCTCAGGCGCAACTGGGGCAAAGGCGAAGACTTTCGATACCGGCAGTGGCGGGAAGAAGCAGGGCCCAAATGGTGGTGGTATAGCTATTTCAAAGTATTCTTGGTCCAAGGCCTTGTGATGTGCGTACTAGCCACCGCGCCTGTGGCGGCACAAGTGAGCGCTACACCTGCTCATCTGACCATCTTTGACCTGGCGGCGATTCCGGTATGGGCCACTGGCTTCTTCTTCGAAGCGGTGGGTGACTGGCAATTGTCTCGCTTCCTGGCCAACCCCGCCAACAAGGGCAAGCTGCTTGACGCAGGTCTATGGCGCTATACCCGCCACCCAAACTACTTCGGCGAGGCGACCATGTGGTGGGGCCACTATCTCGTGGCGCTCTCCACACCCGGTGGATTTCTGACGATAGTCAGCCCAACGTTGATAACCTTCTTGTTACTGAGCGTGTCAGGCGTGACTCTGCTGGAGAAAAGCATGGTGGACACCACACCTGGATACAAGGAGTATGTCGACACCACCAGTGCCTTCATACCCTGGTTCCCTCGCAGGAGGTGATAGGGCATGTCCCAGTTACCGGTGTGAGCGAGAGACTCTTTGCTGGAGCGCTGATGCCGGCTGTGGCCGGCCCGCTATCATGTTTGGCGCTGGCGGTGCCGCAGCGATGAATGGCCCAGACACCCCCTGGTCCTGAGGGATGTGAGATATGAGACCTGCTGAGGCATAGGACGCAGATTTCGTCCGATAGCACGCCCTGCGGTAGGAAACTATGAGAAGAAATCGACTTGTACTGCTTTTTGGATTCGTATTCATTGATCTGCTTGGCTACAGCTTGTTCCTGCCTTTGTTCCCCTACTACGTCACCGGCCTGGGGGGCACGCCTACCCTCATAGGCATGCTGATAGCCGTAAACGCTTTGGCCCAGTTCCTCGCTGGTCCGGTCATTGGGCGTCTCTCGGACAGGTTCGGCCGGCGCCCGCTCCTCATCTTCAGCATCGCAGGGACTCTAATGGGCTTTCTGTTACTGGGTCTTGCTGAGCCTCTTGGCGCACTCGTCGCGGAGTTCGGTCCACGTGAAATCTCCTTGGGCGCGGCCACTCTATCGGTGTTGTTCCTGAGTCGCATTCTGGATGGTCTCTTCGGTGGAGACGTCGCGCTGGCCCGGGCCTACATCACCGATGTGACCGACGAGAAGAATCGAGCCAGAGGTCTTGGCATGATCGGAGCGGCGTTTGGACTGGGGTTCATTGTCGGCCCAGCCATCGGAGGGATCCTGGCCAACTGGGATTATGCCACATCAGCATTTGGGGCTCTCGGTCTATCTCGCTATGCGGTGCCAGCGTTTGCGGCGGCAGGATTGTCGGCCCTGAACTTGTTGGCTGTGATTCTCTGGCTTCCCGAGTCCCTCTCGCCAGAGAAGCGCACCGAGATAGCCAACAGCCCGCGCTCAGCCTTTAGCGCCCGCTGTCTGTGGGATTGTTTAACTCGACCGCGGTTTGGCACCCTTCTTCGCATTCGCTTCTCCTACATGCTTGCTTTCACGATCTTTACGGCCAACTTCGCGCTTTATGCCCAGTATCGGCTAAGGCTGACTGACCAGACGACCAGCTACTTACTGACGTACGTAGGACTGTTGATAGTGCTGGTGCAAGGTGTTGCCATCGGAAGACTTGCCGGACGCTTCTCCGAGACCCGGCTGATCTTCGGGGGCGCCGCCCTTCTGGCCGTGACGTTGCTGGCCTGGGCCTTTGTGCCCAACACACTCGTCATGATCATCGTACTTACTCCGTTGCCCCTGGCCGGCGGCGTTCTGAATACCATCAGCAACAGTGCGATCACCAAGTCGGTCTATGCCGAGGAAGTGGGGGGAGCTCTCGGCCTCTCGGCTTCATTCGACAGTGTAACACGAGTGATCGCCCCTGCCGTAGGGGGGCTTCTGCTGCAGCAGTGGGGAGGAGCGGCTTTGGGCCTGGTTGCAGCCTTGATCATGGCCTTGGTCCTAGTGCACGTCTGGCGTAGGCTGATTGTCAAACCTGACCCGCAGCTTCCTGGCCGCGGGCAGGAAGCGTTATCGCGGTAGCGGAGGTGCAAGAGATGCTCCCGCCACCGCGATCATTATGGCTGGGTTCCACCCGCTGAGGCCATGAGTAGGTGATTCAGATGAGTCGTTTGAGACCGGAGAAACTACACGTTGAGTTTGCCACAGGGGCCAACCCGGAGGGCCCCCTCCTAGCTCGGTGTTACACGCTGACCCACTCCGACGCCACCGGGCATCTCTTCCTCACCATCGGGCGTGAATACGACCGCAGACAGATCAGCGGATGGTATACCAGGTTGATGCGCGATGAAGTCTTGGCCGAGTGGCGGGAGGATGATGAGGGACCTGCACTGCACGTTCACTGCCACGTCAGCGGCGGACTAGTCGTGGGGCCAGCCGGTTGGCGCTTTACCATCTTTCAGCAAGCGTTGCCCTTGGTGCTGGAGGCCTTTCGCTTTGGAGATCGCCAACTTCTTGAGGTCCACCCAGAACTCGATAGTGCGCCTGTCTGGGTGCATTTCCATGCCGCCCAAGCCCGCTACAACCGCCTGGAGCAGTGGGGAGTGCTCCGTGACTGCAGCGGCGCGCTCGACCGTGCATCCACAACAGAGGGATAGACAAATCATGAGCAGTGCACCAAGATAGGAGGGCTTCGGTGAGCAGATTGAGAGCAAGATGGTGGGCACTACTTGTGGGACTTGCAGTATTGGTGCTCGCCGCTGGTGGCTTCGTGCTTTGGGCTGAGAGTACGCCGAGCCCCATGCCCGAGGCATTGTCGGCCCTGGAATCCAATCGGCAGGTCGAGGTGACCACCGACCGGTGGTTCGCCTATCGGCCGGCGAACGAGGACCCAGAGGCGGGACTGATACTCTATCCTGGCGGGCGTGTGGATCCCCGTTCCTATGCCCCGGCGGCCCGCGCCATCGCCGCAGATGGCTATGTGGTGGTTGTTGTGCCGATGCCCCTCAACCTGGCCGTTCTCGGAGCGGATAAGGCCGCCGAGGTGATTACTGCGTATCCTGAACTGGAATACTGGGCGGTGGGTGGCCACTCACTGGGTGGCGCCATGGCCGCCCGCTTTGCGCATAGCCGTTCCTCTCTGGTGGATGGCCTAGTGCTATGGGCCGCGTATCCCGATGCCAGCAACGATCTTTCAGGCTCGGAGCTAGCGGTCACTTCCATCTATGGCACCCTGGACGGCCTGGCCACGGAACAGAAGATCGCCGCGTCCCGCTCGCTCCTGCCTCCGCATACCCAGTGGGTGGCAATCAAGGGAGGCAACCACGCGCAGTTCGGCTGGTACGGTCCGCAGGCTGGCGACAACCCGGCAGCCATAAGCGGCGATGAACAGCAGCAGAAGATTGTCGACGCCACAGTCGAACTTCTGGCAGGCCTTAGTGAATAGTGAGGATGAGGCCACTGTTCCCACTGTCATCTGGCAGCGGGGTTCCACGCACTAGTAGACAGAGTAAGGGAGGTGACGGGCTATGAGAATCGCTCTAGCTGTGGCTCTGATCGGCACAGTGACAATGGGAGTCGTCCTCGTCTACGGCTTCACTGTGGGCGATTTCGCGGGCGAGGGGAGCCAGCTTCTCTCTATGCCGTGGGGCATCGTGTCGTTGGTGGATGTATACATCATGTTCACACTGTTCTCTTGCTGGATCATCTACCGCGAGAGATCGATTCCCCGGTCTGCCGTGTGGGTCTTCTTCGTGATGCTCCTGGGCTCCCTCACGTGCAGCCTGTACGCTCTGTATGCACTACTGACATGCGGAGGAGATTGGGGTCGCTTCTGGATGGGACGAAGATGGCAAGATCGGGTTTCTGAAGCCTGAGGCATCGCCGGCCCAGCTCCTCAATCCGCCGTGCGTGGCCCATGGCATTGAGCACCAGGCAACTCGCGCCTATTCAAGTCAGTCGCCCAGAACCGGTGTGCCACGAATGACGCTTGCCTGTCCAGACATCACGGCCCCAAGCGCCTCTCCACGTCCCCTCCCTCGATCAGCTTGGCACACGCGATAGTGGCCTGGCGCCGAAGAGACCCGCCCGCGTGGAGCAAGCGTGCCTGTTTTCGTCCCGAGCGAAGGACTCGGTCAGGACGAAGAAAAGGATGACAGGTTCGGCCTCAATCGTTGGCTTCCCGGTCCGATCTCACGGATTAAGCTGCCAAAGGCTGAAGTTCAGCAGCGTCGCAAAACTCACCCATAGGAGATAGGGTATCAGCAGCCCTCCCGCCAGCTTCGATATTCTGAAGAATGTGATGATGGTGAGCAGTATCGCGATCCACAGGGGCACAATCACGATCAACCCACCAAGAAGCGAATTGAGCCCGAAGAAGACGATCGACCACAGAGTGTTCAGGATCAACTGAGCCAGGAAGATGCCCAGGGCCACTTTCACCTGCCGATGCTTGATCCCCTTCCGCCACACAAGGAAGGCTGAGATCCCCATCAGGGTGTACAGCGTGGTCCAAACGGGGAAGAACACCCAATTGGGTGGGTTGAAGAAGGGCTTCTCCAGACTCGCATACCATGTTGGAATCGATGGTGTGGTGAAAATCGCCCCGAGAAAGCCCGCGGCCTGGCAGATGACTACCGCCAGCACTGCCTCCACAAAGTCCCTCACTCTCGTCCTTTCCATAACAACCTCCTTTGTGCAACACAATCCTTGAACATTGCGCAGACTCCTCTGACACGTTACGCAATGCAGATCACATCGCGCTCCCAGGATTCGAGGATGTCGGCCAATGCCTCCTTGAGGGTGGGAAACCTGAATTGAAAGCCACTTTCCAACAGTCTGTTGGGCACAACCCGCTGACCCTCAAGGATGATGTTGGCGAACTCCCCAAGAACCAGTCTCAGCATGAATCCAGGGACGAAGGGCATTGTGACAGGCTTCCCGAGAGCTTCGGCCAGCGTATATGTCAGTTCTCTGTTGCGAACCGGGTTGGGCGCTGTGCAGTTCACAGGGCCCTCAATCTCCTTTCGATCTAGCAAGAAGAGGTACATGTTCGCCAGATCCTCGGCATGAACCCAAGAGAACCATTGTTTGCCGCTCCCCAGTGGGCTTCCCAGATATCGGTTGAACAAAGGCGCCAGCTGGCCCAGCACGCCCCCCTTCCGCCCAAGCACGAGCCCGAATCGAGTGAGCACCACGCGGGCGCCATGATCTCGTGCTTTCAGTGCCTCGGCTTCCCAGTCTACGCCGACCTGCGCCAGGAAGTCGTTCCCCGCAGGATCATCCTCGCTCAGCAACTCGTCTCCGTGAAAGCCGTAGTATCCCACGGCCGAAGTGCTGAACAGGTGAGTTTCCTCGCTCTTTCTGGCACCCAGGGCATCAACCACGTTCCTGGTGGTGAGAATCCTGCTCTCCCGGATCGCCCTCTTCACCTCACTGTTCCAGCGCTGGAATATGGAGGCGCCGGCCAGATTGATCACCACATCGTGTTCAGCCACCTCTTCCTGCCACGGACCTGGCTTGGTCGAATCCCCCTGGACGCGTGACACGCCCTCAGGCACTGGCCTCTCCTCGTGTATCGAGCGATCAAGAACGGTCACCGCGTGCGCGTTAGCCGAGAGCACCTTCGTCAGATTGGTGCCAACGAAGCCCATTCCGCCCGTGATGAATACTCTCATGGTGCTCCCCTTTCGATTGTTTGATCGGCCTCCTCCAAGCCTTCTTGCGCATCTGTCTCTATCATACAGGAACGAGCAGAAATGTCAAGACAGATTATCAGCGCACGCGCTGGAGTGACATCAACCAGAGAGTCGCCCAGTGTCTTGTATTGGGATGCCTGCCAGAGGCACGAGAGCGAATAAGCGGCACCGGACGCCAACCAGCAGAAATTTGAGGTAAAGTCTACTTGACAAAAAGTAAAATACATGTTACAATATGTTTAGTTACCTTGACACGGAGGAGATGCATGAAGGATACGGATAGGCTCGACAATCGACTGAAGGAGTTGCGAGCTCGGCTCGACTTCACGCAGGAGGAGCTAGCCCAGAGGGTAGGGGTGACCAGGCAAACCATTATCGCTATCGAGGGTAAACGGTATAACCCCTCCGCCCTCTTGGCACTCAGGATAGCCGAGGTATTCGGTCTCCCGCTGGAAGAGGTGTTTTGGCTAAAGAACAAAAAGGAAAGGAGCAATTCCCAATGAAATGGCTCAACTGGCAAGACTACGCCTACAACCTGTTTGCTTCAGCTGTCGTCGCCGTCTTCGGGCTGCTGCTTGGAGAATCGATTGTCGGCGCCATCTTCTACGGCATCCTTGTCTTCTGCACGATTACAGTCCTGCAGCTCAGGCGAGCAGCGGCTCAGGCCGACACACCAGCAAGCCCTGTCCAGAAGGATGAACGAACCGAACACGTCATGCGGACAGCCGGCCTATATGCCTTCTTGGCACAGAGCCTCTTGCTGGCTCTGGCGCTGGCTCTGCTGTGGGCCCAACCAGAGTCCCCTCTAGCGCTACGGATGGCACCCCTCGGAGCCGTCATGGTCAGCCTCATCGCTGGCGCGGTGACATTCTTTGGCACATACTTCGTGCTGGCGCGTCTAGCCTAGTTTCGAACCTGCTGGTTTGGGACCTGGTTTATGCAACACCTGATTTCAGTACCTCATTGTGAGAGGGCTCACATAAGGATAATGATATGGAGGGAACGTGATAGTGAGAGGTCTAGCGTGGTACTACTTGAGTCGGCTGGCGATCGTCGCCTTGTGGCTGGTGGTCGCCACAGTTAGCGGTCTGCCTCCCTGGGCTAGCGTTCTGTCCGCGGGAGCCATGATCGGCTATTTCGTTTGGGTGCCACTATGCGGTCGGTACGTTGTGCATCCAGACAGGCCCTTGACACCCTTGCGGCGGGATGAGCGCAGCCAAGCGGTCACGTACAGGGCAGTGGCGTGGGCCTTCGCGGTTCAGATGCTCCTGCTCGGCTCAGGGATAGTGTGGGCCACCCTATCGCGCCAGGAGCAACTCGGCGCTATCTTGGGATTCATACTGGCCACAGGAATGCTGACCTACCTAGTGGCTCAGGGATGGCTGTCGCGTCGCAGCTAGACCCGCAGGGCTCTGTATGGCTTCACTTACGGCATGGGTCTCTAGCCACCTTGGGGGGCAGCCTGTGAGTGTCATCCGGACAGGCTGCCCCTTCGCGTCGCCTGTAACCTTCTTCCACCTCACGGGTCTATGTATAGGAGTGGACACGAGAGATAGCCATGCTTTCCGGCGAGGTCCATAGTCTGGCGGAGTTGTACGAACGGTATTCTGGTGCCGTCTTTGATTACCTGCTGCGCGTTTCGGGGGATCGCCCATTGGCCGACGACTTGACAAGTGAGACCTTCTTTCGGGCTATGGTGGCTCTGGACGGCTTCCGGGGCGAGGCGAGTGTGAAGACCTGGCTGCTGCGCATCGCACGCAATCTGTACCTTCGGCGCGCGGAACGAGACCGGCGCACAACGTCGCTCGAGCATCTTCAAGAGCACGGCGTTTCCTTCGCCGGTAAGCAACTCGACCCTGAGACCTACTTGCTTCGACAGGAGCGCAGCCACGCCATACAGCGAGCACTGTTGTCACTGCGGGAGAGCGATCGCTCAATCTTGCTCCTGTCGGCCAGGGAGAGCATGAGCTGTCGGGAGATCGGAGAGGTGCTTGACATCTCCGTCACCGCGGTCAAAGTGCGTCTCTACCGAGCCCGTCGTCGTCTCACGTCCGCTCTAGATACAGAAAAGGTGTTTGCCGAATCATCGACCGCAGGGCAGCACCGAGCTGAGGAGGATCGCAATGTTGAGTTGTGAGGTCGTCTCGGATCTGATGGTGGTATACGTCTCAGGGGAGGCCAGCCCGGAGACCCAGCAACTCGTAGAAGAACACCTGTCCCGTTGTCCCACCTGTCGGAAGGCTCTGGGCGACAGCCGCGTGGTAGAAGAAGCACTGGCAGAGCTAGACCGAGGTGAGGAGCCAGCCAACGGGCGGGAGTTTCTGACCCGCACGCGGCGCCTCTTCTACGCCCTCGGCGTGGGCGGCTTGTTCATGCTTGCCTCCGTACTGGCCATCTTCCAGTGGGGAATGGTGGATGTGATGGCCCTCAATGCGCTCGCCGGTGTGCCAGGCCACGGACTCCCGTGGCTGGGGGCGACGGCAGTTGTACTGGCGCTCTATGCATTGCTGGTTCGCTGGCGAAGCCACCGGGAACCGGGCACAGCCTTGGGTGATCTCCTACTGTCGCTGACAACTAGTGTGCCGCTCCTGGTAGCTGCCGTGATTGCCTTCGAACTGCTGGCGACGGGTGCCATGTTGGCCGCGTCGGCGGCCATGTTGTTCCTGCTGGCGGCGCTGGGCTTGACCTTCGTTCTCCTGCCCCGTTTGCCGTACGTCACCCTGGC
Organism: uncultured Anaerolineales bacterium; assembly: GCA_964347945.1. Lineage (GTDB taxonomy): Bacteria > Chloroflexota > Anaerolineae > UBA7937 > B3-Chlor > CAYGAW01. The sequence continues at coordinate 14,043 of CAYGAW010000200.1, read as the reverse complement.
CGCTGTGCTAGTCCTGCTGGTGGTGAACGGTCTTCTGTTGGGCCAAACGGCGTTGGGCATACTCATCCTAGGAGATTTCTCCCTCGAGTCGCCCATTGCGCTGGGCCATCCAGCGGAGGGGGTCGCCGTTGAGGACGCGGTACTGATAGATATGGAGCCATTGGGCCTGGAGTCCGTGGAGCACATGGCAGTCACCGCAGTGGGGAAGGTGGAGATCGGTCCACGATCGAGCGCGGCACGAGCCAGCTATGAGGGCGATGGCCGCCTGGTATTCCTCACGGTGGCCCAGTCTGAGAGTCTCCAGGAGGTCGACGGGTTCTTCCTCTGCTGGAAAGACACAGTGTGCAGGATCCGGATATCCGGTGTGGAGATCAACCTGCCGGGGCTAACAGATCAAGGCCGAATCATGCGCTGCTACGATCCGGTGACGGGGACTGCTTACAACGCGTGGCGCGCCGGAAACTGGGCTACGATCATTGAAGTACCCGGTCCTTTTTCCGAGGCATCCACCCTGGCCAGAGAGGTGAAGGACCTGGTCACCAGAAGCTACCTCGCAGGGCGGCAGGACTGAATGATCAAGGTAGTAGTAGCGTCGCAGCTCAAGGAGGGAGCGATTTGTTGTCTGATCAGAGGCGGGCCATGAACACTCAAGAGGCTGGTAGCGAGCAACCCTCAGCGGGTCGATGCTGTACTTCACTGGTTTGCAGGAAGGATCTGGCCTTGTTTGGGGCCACCAAGGCGGAACACGCTGGCGGAGTACAAGACACGTCTACAATTGAGTCTAGGAGTCGACGGAATCACGAGGAGTGATGGGAGGATGTCATGGATGCGCAGACAAAGACTCTAGGATGGGTCGCAATCGCAGGTAGTCTGATAGTGTGTTTGCCCTGCGCCTGTTGCCTTGGCTTCCAAGCCTTCGGGAGCTACATAGCCTCCACCATAAGCCCCGAGATGCTGGCGTCGTTTGCTGGGTCGGGCGATGCCCCTACTCCTCAACTTCTCCGCGCCGCGGCTCTACCGTGTGCAGTTGTGGCGCTTGTGCCCCTCGCGGTCGGCATACTCTGCCTGGTTTGGGGAGTTCGAACGCTGCTGCGGCCCCGCCCCGAGCAACTTGAGTTCACAAAGAGCTAGAAGCGCAGCGTTCCGTCCACCGATGATGCGCGCGATCCAGGACAATGCTGCCGATCGTGACAGGTCCCTGGCGACGCGCTGGGGCTTGAACTGGCTCGATTCTGAGAGCGCGTTCCGGCCAGCTTCCCTTGAGAACTCTTATCTCGCAACAGGCTCGACGACTTCTGCCGTCTGCTGACCTTGCACAATCACCTCGTTCCAAGCATCCCATCGCCTCCGACAGTTGCCGTGGCGCCCAGTGATGGCTGGCCCTTTCGGAACCGAGACGATATAATCGCTTGAGGACCCGGACGGCGAAAGGGCCAGACTGACGGGTCTCCTGGCGAATCCTTCCGAAGCGCAGCTCATGCCAAACGAGCTTCGCCAATTGGGGAGCATCTCTCGATCATGGAAAAGGTGATCGTCACCGCAGCTGTAACGGGCTCAAGGCCTACCAAGGAGATGAATCCCGCCGTTCCCTACACTCCAGAGGAGATCGCCCAATCCGCTATCGAGTGCCACGAGGCTGGCGCAGCAGTTGCGCACATTCACGTTCGAGATCCTGAAACAGGGAAGCCAGACTTCAAGATGGAGCTGTTCCAAGAGGTGATGGACCGCATTCGGAGCAAGTGCGACATGCTCGTCAATCTGACGACGAGTGGGCTGTTTCGCACCGGACCCAACCTCATTGAAAGGCGGCTTCGGCCTGTTACATTAAGACCTGACATCTGTTCCCTAGATCTGGGCTCGATCAACTTCCCGGATGCGGTGTTCTTGAATCCTCCGGAATGGGGAAGGAGCGCAGCTGAGAGAATGCGTGAATATGGCATCAAGCCTGAGATCGAAGTCTTCGACGTTGGCCATATCCATCAAGCCAGCGCCTTGATCGAGGAAGGTCTGATCGACGGTCCACCGTACTTTCAGCTGTGCATGGGAGTGAGATGGGGGATAGAGGCCACGCCAGAGAACCTTCTGTTCATGAAGAGCAAACTACCTCCCGACGCCCGCTGGTCAGTGCTGGGAGTCGGGCGCACCCAGAAGCGGATGATCGCCCTTGGTATCCTATTGGGAGGCAACGTGCGTGTGGGGTTTGAGGATAACATCTATCTGCGAGAAGGAATCCTGGCCAAAAGCAATGCTCAGCTGGTGGGGATGGCCGTGGACTTGATCCGTGCTCTCGACCGTGCGCCTGCGACACCGGACGAAGCCCGCCAGATATTGGGGATAGATCGCTAGGCGAAATCTGCCGGGGGGACATCCATTCCGGTCTCTTGCACCAGCCAGACATGTTGACACCTCTTCACCGTGCAAGTTCCTTGAGTTCCTCTCCTGGAGGAGGAGAATGCCAAGTGAAATGAGAGTAGATCCGAAGGAAGAGCTGAAATCGCTATTCGGCACTGACAAATACGTGATAGGGATGGTTCACCTCCTTCCGCTGCCTGGATCACCACTCTCGACGGGGCAAATGGCCGACGTACTGAAGCGGGCGGTAGGCGACGCCCAGGCTCTAGCAGCTGGAGGGATAGACGGGCTCATTGTCGAGAATTTCGGCGACGCCCCTTTCTCCAAGGGGCGCGTGAGGGCTCATACTGTCTCTGCCATGACTCTCGCGGTAGAAGCTGTCAGAGAAGTCGTCGACGTACCGGTGGGAGTCAATGTGCTGCGGAATGACAGCATGTCGGCGCTGGCCATAGCCTCCACAACCGGTGCTCAGTTCATCAGGGTGAATGTGCATACCGGTGCCATGATAACCGATCAGGGCATGATTGAAGGCCGCGCTCATGACACCGTCAGATATCGCAAGGAGTTGGGCACGAGCACCAGGATATTCGCTGACGTGTTGGTGAAACATGCTGCGCCGCTGGGTAATCAGAGCGTGGAGCAGGCAGCGCGAGACACAGTGCACCGGGGACTGGCCGATGCTATCATCGTCACCGGCGGCGAGACAGGACAGCCGGCGGACATGGACGACGTCTCGAGAGCCAAAGAAGCCGTGCCCGACTTTCCTGTACTAGTGGGTAGCGGAGTGCACGAAGGAAATGTGACCCAGTTGCTCGCCATAGCGGACGGTGTGATCGTTGGGACAAGCCTTAAGGAAGGGGGGGTAACCACGAACCCCGTTGACAAAGCGAGAGTCGCAGCCTTCATGACCCTGGTCAAGCAGCTGCGCTAGGTTTGCCCCTGACCTCAAACCGGAGTGAGGCCCAAGGCTCTTGTCTTCATCGCGTTACCAAGCATGAATCGCTGGCGCACCAACCGTGTATCTGGGTCGTCAGGTAGGTAAACGCAAGTGTACGACGTAGTCACATTAGGTGACGTCACCCTTGATATCCTCGCACGGGTGCCAAGCTATCCAGCATTGGGGGGTGACAGTCTCGCCCATAGGGTAGACCTGCGCGCCGGAGGCTCGGCTGCGAACACTGCCATTGTCCTCAGCAAGTTCGGGCTTTCAGTATCCATCATAGCGCGAGTCGGACAAGATGTCTTCGCAGACTACGCCCTGGCTGACTTGCGAGAGGCAGACGTCAGCTTGGCCTGTCTGCAACGAGATGTCGACGCGATGACGGGATTGATCTTTGCCGCCGTCACGCCCGATGGAGAGCGGACTTTCTTCAGTTGTCGGGGCGCCAACGCCAAGACTTCCTTCGAGCCGACGGACGAGAACAACATCCGCCAGGCGCAAGTCCTCCACGTCTCTGGCTACGCCCTCGTGGAGAGTCCTCAGAGAGATGCAGCACACCAAGCAATCCAGATAGCACATCATGCTCGCGTGCCCGTGTCGGTAGACATCGGAGTCGAACTGATGACAATTCCTCGGGAAGACATCTTGACCCTATTGCCCATGGTTTCGATGGTCTGCACCAACCCGGCGCCAGCAGAGGCGCTGACATACGACAGAAGCTCCGAAGGAGCGGTGGAGACCCTGTTGAGCTACGGACCGGAGGTCGTGGCGCTCAAGCTGCGCGAACAAGGGTGCTTGATGGGGTCCGTTGCCGGTCTCTATCGTGTGCCTGCATTCGCAGTGGATCCGGTAGATGCCACCGGGGCAGGCGACAGCTTCAACGCGGGATTCATCCTGGGGCGGCTCGGGGGCCTGACCGTGCGGGCATCTGGAGTCTTGGCCAATGCACTGGGTGCGATGGCTACCACCGTTACGGGCGGCGGGATCTCCCTACCCGACCCGAAGGCAAGTCTGTCCTTCCTTGAAGAACGCCGGGGCCAACCGGCCTGGCAGGATTGGAGTGAGGAACTGGGGGCAGTGTCCGAGTTCCTGTCGAACCGGTCCGGTGCGTGAGCGGCGAAGGAGCTGATACTATGTCTGACCCCTACACCCGATTGGCACGCCACCTATCCGCCCTGGGCATGGGCTATCCCGACAAGGAGGATCTCGTGGACATCTTGCGGGCCAACTTCAGTCCCGCAGAGGCCGAGGTGGCGCTGGCCATTCCCAACACGCGCATCCCGCTAGAAGTAGCCACCGCGGATGAGGTGGCCGGTAACCTGGGCCGGCCTGTCGAGGAAGTAACGGACGCCCTGGAGAAACTCGCGACGCGGGGACTGCTCTTCTCTGGCCCTACCGACGATGGGCAGCCGGGCTATGCCCTCCACCAAGTCGGCTACGGCTTTCCCCAGGCGTTTTTCTGGAAGGGGGAGCGCACCCCCCACTCCAAAGACATGGCCGGGCGCCTGGTGAAATACTTCCGCTCGCCGGAGATCAAAGAGACCTACGGGACCACGCCCAAGGCCTTCCGGTATATTCCCGTCAAAGAGGCCGTCACAGGCCCGTTCCAGGCCGTGTATCCCTACGAACTGATGGAAGTCGTGATACACCAAGCACGCAAGATCGCTGTGGCGCACTGCCCCTGCCGCATGACCGCTCAATTGCTCAACAAGGCCCTCTGCGACCATCCGCTGGAGGTGTGCCTGAAGTATGATGAACTGGCCGAATACCTCATCGAGCGAGGGATGGCGCGGCAGATCGAGGCGGAGGAAGCCCTAAGCGTGATCCGTGCGGCTGAGGAAAGCGGGCTGGTACACTTGGTGGACAACTCGCAGCTTGGTATCAAGCATACCTGCAACTGCTGTGAGCACGCCTGCTGGAACGTCGGCCCCATCGCCCGGCGGCGGTTGCACCGAGATGATATTATGGCCACCTACTTCCTGCGAACCACCGAGGAGGACGCCTGCGTTGGGTGTGGCGACTGCGTTGAAGCATGTCCGGTGGATGCTTTGGTCATGGATGATGAGATCCCCACAGTGGACGAGGACGTGTGCATCGGCTGCGGGCTATGCGCCATCTCCTGTGCCAATGAGGCCGTACGACTCAAGCGGCGGACTGACGTCGCCCCGCCAGCCACCTTCGCCGAGTTGCACGAACGCATCCTAGAACAGAAGGGATGATGGGGCGCCAGTGACTCCGGTATGCGTTTGGCCCAGATTCAGTGTCCTGTCGACATCGATCTTGGCCGCAAGCTATTGATTCCCATCGATGGATCTCAGGACTTCCTCAACATCGCCTGGGCTTTGGATACGACGTTGGAGATGGTGAAGCCGAGCTTCTCGGCGAGAATCTCGTACGGAGCCGAAGCTCCGAATCGCTCAATCGCGATCATCTGGCCATCAGGTGCCAGATACTTGTCCCACCCTTGGCCAACGCCTGCTTCTACTACCAGTCGAGCCTGCGCGGTGGCAGGTAGGACCTCTTCCCTGTATGATTCCGGCTGTTCTTCGAACAGCTCCCAACTGGGGAAACTCACGACTCTGGTGCTCACCCCATCGCTCGCTAGTTCGCTGGCTGCGGCCACGGCCAGGTGTACTTCTGATCCGCTTGCCAGTATGGTCAAGTGCGGCTCCTCGAGCTCCTTCCCCATCAGCACATAGGCCCCGCGGGCCAGGTTCTCCGCGCCTGCCAGCTTTGATCGATCTAGAACCGGCAACTTTTGCCGCGTGAGCGACAGGGCCACCGGGCTCTGTCTCTCGAGCGCCACTCTCCAGGCCACGGCCGTCTCGTTGGCATCCGCGGGCCTGATCACCACCAGGCCTGGTATGGCTCGTAGGGCGGCCAGCTGCTCCACCGGCTCGTGGGTGGGACCATCTTCTCCCACGAAGACACTGTCGTGGGTGAAAACGTAGATGACCCGGAGGCCCATCATAGCTGCCAGCCGGATTGATGGTCGCATGTAGTCAGAGAAAACGAGGAAGGTGCCACCGTAGGGGATGATCCCTCCGTGCAGGGCCAGACCGTTGAGAATGCCTCCCATGGCGTGTTCTCTCACGCCGAAATGGAAATTCCGGGCCCCAAAGTCGTTATTTCTGATGGATCCATAGTTATTCAGGTATGTCTTGGTTGACGGCGCCAGGTCTGCTGAACCGCCTATCAGCGTCGGCAGGTGGGCAGCTATGGCGTTGAGCACCTCTCCTGAGGCCGAGCGCGTCGCTATCCGCTCACCCGTATCGAAGGATGGTAGGTGCTCAGTCCAACCCGTTGGCAGACGTCCCGCCATCACCTGGGCCCAGAGGCTGGCCAAGTCCTCATGTTCAGCGGCATATTCAGAGAGGAGTGCTTCCCATCGAGCCTCCTCGCTTGCCCAAGGCTCTCTCCGTTCCCCGAAGTAGTCGCGCACTTCCTGAGGCACCAGGAATGTGGGTTCGGTAGGCCAACCCATTCTCTCCTTGGTGAGGCGCACCTCCTCCTCCCCCAAGGGCGCGCCGTGAGCGTCAGCAGAGTCCTGTTTGTTCGGACTGCCCTTGGCTATGTGAGTATGACAGCGGATCAGTGTTGGACGCTCTAGTTCAGCCTGGGCAGCCCCCAACGCCTCAGCAACAGCTCGCATATCGTGACCGTCCACCTCCAGTACCATCCACCGATAGGCTTCGAACCTCCTGGTTACATCCTCCGTGAAGGTGAGGGCCGTGCTTCCTTCGATGGAGATTTGATTGTCGTCGTAGAGGTAGATGAGCCTGCCCATACCGAGGTGGCCAGCGAGTGAAGCGGCCTCGTGGGAGATTCCCTCCATCAAGTCCCCGTCGCTCACTATGCCGTAGGTGTGGTGATCCACGACGGGGTACCCATCGCGGTTGAATAGTCCAGCCAGGAAGCGCTCAGCAATGGCCATGCCTACCCCGTTGGCGAACCCCTGTCCTAGAGGACCGGTGGTGGCCTCTACGCCGGGGGTTAAACCATGTTCGGGATGGCCCGGGGTGATACTGCCCCATTGTCTGAAGCTCATCAACTGTTCTATGGGGAGGTCGTATCCGGATAGGTGGAGTAGGCTGTAGAGGAGCGCGGATCCGTGTCCGGCCGAGAGCACGAAGCGGTCCCGATCTGGCCAACGAGGGTTGGCCGGATTGTGCTTCAGGAATCGGCTCCACAGGACGTACGCTGCCTCGGCCATCCCCATGGGCATCCCAGGGTGGCCCGAGTTCGCCTTCTGCACCATGTCCATCGCCAGGGCTCTGATCGTTTTGACAGCCAGACGATCAGTCTCACTCCCCAACTCTGCCCGGCCCGCCTCCTTGTGGTTTGCACTCTGGTTCCCTTTGTTCTCGTTCCTCATCACTACATGACCTCAACTGCTTGTTCCAGTCCCTGGGCTCGAGAGGACCAAGCTGCCCTCTGGGGCCTGGATCCACTGCGGACCGGCGCAGAGCCCAGTCCACTAGACGGCAGAATCCGAGTCTGGCGACGGCTATCACAGCCTGCCCCGGGATCTTCAAGGCGATACTGGGTCACGCCTCTGTGGTCCCTGCGGGATTATATCAGAGCCAGCGTTCTGCGCAAAACCCCATGGTTGCTGATCCCCGACTGTCCCTTCGCTGAGTGTGCTGTCTGGCAGACTCTGTCGACAGGGTCAGCACTTGAGAGATGCTGGGCTCTGTCCAACCACTGCCAGCGTCATGTGCTATTGCCTCCTTGGAGCATAGATGATACACTTTGCAACAGTCGACAGTAGGAGAGCAGGTCCACGACTTGGAGCAGCGGGGAAGCTGGCAGCGCGGTTGAAGTGCCCTCTCCTGGCTTAGATATGCCGAGGCATGAAGTCCAAGTCGACGACGCTATCGCAGGGCAAGTGACAGCCCATCTGACGAGACGACCAACGAGGTCATCGCCGGGCTGGCAGAAATCACATCGACGAACAGGCGTCAACGAGAGAGGGCGAAACACAGCAGATTGTTCCCCTAGGCCAAATGAGGAGGAGATTGTGCCCGTGCCCAAGTCCGTGCTGTACCTCACTGAATCGGATGTTGAGCAAACCCTGTCCATAGCCGAGGCGGTGGATCTGGCGGAAAAGGGTATCCAGGCCGACGCCGAAGGACAGGTGACCGGCGACAAGTTCTACATGACCATTGGGGAGGCAGGCTTCATCAAGCCCTTCTCTGGATACCTGGCGGGTGAGTCGCTGGCCTTCGTCAAGACCTTCAGCTTCTTCCCGCACAACCCAGAGCGCTTCGGCTGTCCAACGACATCATCGGTGGTACTGCTGTTCGACAGCGAGACCGGCCTTCCGGTGTGTGTGATGGAGGGCGCAGTGGTGACCGCCCTCAAGACCGGCGCCTCGACAGCCGTGACAGCCGCACTACTGGCGCGTCCGGACGCCGAGACAGTCACCATCTTCGGAGCGGGCATGTTGGGACGGACTCATCTTCGGGCGTTGACCTGCCGATTCGACCTGCGCCGAGCCTACGTGTTGGACATCCTGCCACAGGCAGCAGAGGCCTACGCGGAAGAACTGGAACCCGAACTGGGCTTTGCGGTGGAGCCCGTCCCGCTGAACAAGCGAGAGGAGCCCGTCCGCGATTCCGACGTGGTGATCACAGTCACCACAGGTGACCAGGCGCTGGTGGAGAGAGCCTGGCTGCGGCCCGGAGCCTTCGTCGCTCGCCTGGGCTCCCATCAAGAAGTCGCCCTGGATGTCATCACTTCGGCAGACAAGGTCGTGGTAGACAACTGGCATTACGTGAGCCCGCGCGTGCCCGAACTGAAGATGCTGGTAGAGAAAGGGCGATTTGGTGCCAACGACGTGCACGCCGAGTGGCCAGACATCGTGGCCGGACGACGGCCAGGACGTGAATCGCCTGACGAGGCCATTGTCTACATCGCCCTGGGTATCTGGGGTGAATATGCAGCCATTCTTCCTGCCGTCTACCGGCGCGCGCTGGAGCTGGAACTGGGCACAAGGCTCGGCGCGACATCCTGAGCGCCAGGATTACCGGCAAATCGTCAGCGCTTCACGGACTCTCGTCCTTGCCCAGCGTACCCCATGAACCTGCGAAGCCCCTCCATCGAGAGACCACGGAGCATTACAGCCTAGGCAACATCACGCCTCAAGGTCACAGAACTCCCCTCCCAGTCGCCCAGAGTGGCGGTAGGCCTTCGCGGGTGTTCTGGGAACACGCGCTACTCGTCCTCAATCTAATTGGAACTGCGCAACCCCCGGGACGTTCCAGCCTGTAAACTACGTTCCCGACGACTTCGGCGCTGGCTTGACAAGCTGTCTGAATTGTGCTACGTTATTGTTCGTCAACATATTGTCATACAATTGACTACCAGGCAAGAGGTCACTCGTGTGATCGATGAGCTAGAGCGTCCACCTACGCTGGCGGCCGCGGCGGCAGATGCTCTCAGGGATGCCATTCTGCGAGGCGACCTGAGACCAGGTCAGCCGTTACGCGAAGGAGAACTCAGCGCCTCACTGAACGTCTCCCGGGGTACAGTACGCGAAGCCCAGCGACTGCTTCAAGATGAGGGGCTCGTTGAGGTGGTCCCTCACAGGGGCGCGTTTGTCGCTGAGCTATCCCCGCGGACGGTCAGGGAGATGTACACACTTCGGGCACTGCTAGAGGCGTATGCGGTGCGTCTGGCAATGGAAAAGGACGCTTACAGTGAAGAAGACTTCGAAACCATGGAGACACTCCTGCGGCGAATGGGTGAATTCGAGGAGAAGGGTGACATTTTTGCGTACATCGAAGCAGATCTGGAGTTTCACCACGAGATCTGCAAATGGAGTGACCACGGCTTGCTCCTCGATGTGCTTAAGAGCGTCCAGTCTCTGAGCAGGCTGTGTATGATCAACGTCAAGCTCTATCGTACTGACCTGGAGCCAGATGGGGTCCAACACCGACACATCTATGACGCCATCCGCACCGGTGATCCTGAGCAGGCCGAAGACGCCGTAAGAGAACACCTCGGCTTCTCCAGGATTGCGTTGGTTGCCAAGGTGGAAGAGGTGCAAGACGAGCATGGCGATTCGGAGAACCGGTGACTCAGGTGAGTCTCGCACAATGAGATGTAGTCCCCCACCCAGAAGGCAGAGAACTATGGTGCCGTCGCTGTTCCTATTCTGATGGCTGCGTGGATGAGGCCCTTCGCTTCGCCACTGGGAGCACGCAGTCAGGCAGGCAACAAGCGACTAGGAGAGGAGTATGGGTGAGAAGATAGCGGTGGAGCTGCGCAACGTAAGCAAGTGGTTCGACGAGGTCGTGGCCGTCGATGACGTGTCTTTGAAGATCAGTGATGGTGAGTTCTTCTCCCTGTTGGGTCCTTCGGGTTGCGGCAAGACCACCACCTTGCGAATGATCGCTGGCTTCGAGGACCCCACGGAGGGGGAGATATACATCCAAGGGGAACTGATGGGCCTCACCCCGCCGTTCCAGCGCAACACCAACATGGTCTTCCAAGATTACGCCCTTTTTCCCCATATGAGCGTGGCCAAGAATGTTGGTTTCGGCTTGGAGATGAAGAAGGTCCCCAAGAAGGAGATCGCTCAGCGGGTGGAAGAGTCGCTCGAGCTGGTCCGCCTTCCCGGGTTCGGGGATCGCCGGCCGGATCAGCTGTCTGGAGGCCAGCAGCAGCGGGTAGCTGTGGCTCGTGCCCTCATCAACCGCCCGGGCGTCCTGCTTCTGGACGAGCCTCTAGGCTCGCTAGATCTCAAGCTGCGCAAAGAGATGCAGTTGGAACTGAAGGGCCTACAGCATCGTCTGGGCATCACCTTTGTCTACGTTACCCATGATCAGGAAGAGGCCCTGACGATGTCGGATCGGATCGCGGTGATGGACCAGGGAAAGGCCTTGCAGGTAGGTACGCCGACCGAGATCTATGAGAGGCCAGCTTCGCGCTTCGTGGCCGACTTCATAGGAGAGACGAACTTCTTTGAGGGCAAGGTCGTGAGGAGGGACGGGACTTCCGTGGTGGTGGAGGTCGCGGGTATGGCGCCCGTGCTTGCCCAGTCCGCCAAGGAGCCATCGCGCGGGAAGAGTGTGACTGTCGCCGTGCGGCCAGAGAAGATCACCATCGACGGAGAACAGCCCAGCGGAGACAGCAACTGGTGCCAGGGCGTGATAAGGAGCGTGGTCTACATCGGCACCGACACCAACTACGTGGTGCCCCTGGCGTCCGGTAGCACGATGAGAGTGCGTGAGCAGAATGTAGCTCCTGGTGGGAGAAAGGGGCTTGATGAAGGAGCAACGGCGTTCCTCTCTTGGCAGCCTGAAAGCGCCCTGCTTCTGCCGGACTGAATTCAAAGGGAAGGAGTCAGGATGGTGCTAAGAAAGCAAATCCTCTCTCTGTCAGAACGTATGAGGAGGAGCAAGAGCGTCCAGGTTCTTGCTCTGCTTTCCCCTTCGGCGGTCTATCTCTTGGTGTTTTTCCTCCTGCCCCTGCTGATAGTGCTCCTCGTCAGTTTGGGCAAGCGGGGACCCATGGGTGGAGTAGTCTACGATTGGAACCTCGACAACTACATCCGATTCATCGACGCCATCTACTTCAAGATCTTTATCAGATCGATCTGGATCGCGACAGCCAACACGCTTCTTTGCCTTCTCTTCGGATACCCTTTCGCTTATTTCATTGCTAGACGTCCCAAGCGTTGGCGCAACGTGCTCATTCTGTTGGTGATGGTTCCTTTCTGGACGAACTTCTTGGTGCGCACCTACGCCTGGATGATCATCCTGCGCGACAAAGGGGTGATCAACTCCCTGCTGGTGATGACTGGTATCATCACCAAGCCTCTGCCCCTGCTTTTCAATCAGAACGCCGTAATCCTCGGGCTGTTTTACGGCTATCTTCCTTTCATGGTTCTGCCTCTCTACGCCTCCATCGAGAAACTGGATTTCTCTCTGGTGGAGGCGGCTCAGGATCTGGGAGCCAACACTCTGACCGCCTTCCGGCGGATAGTCCTTCCCCTGACCATGCCAGGCATCGTGGCCGGGGCTATCATCACCTTCATACCCTCCGTGGGGGCCTACGTCACACCAGATATCCTGGGAGGGGCCAAAGCCATGATGATCGGCAATCTCTTGCAGCAGCAGTTCCTGGAGGTCAGGGACTGGCCCTTTGGTTCGGCAGTGGGCTTCATCCTGATGGTCACTGTACTTCTGGCTACCATGGTCTACTTCCGAACGGGAGGAAAGACCCTATGACCGAGCTGGCCCTGAAGCGTAGAAGAATCCGGTCGGTAACTAGAGGGGACTTGTTAGCCTCTTTGGGTTCGCGTTTGCTCTCCGCCAATGCGGTCCTGATGTTCGCCTTCCTGTACCTGCCGATACTCATCCTCATCGTCTTCTCCTTTAACGCGGCCACTGTCCTGGAGGGCGGGCGGGTGCTGGCGGCCACGGTGTGGAAGGGGTTCACTCTCCATTGGTATGAGGTGCTCGTCCACGACGCTCGCATCATAGACGCTGTGAAGAACACTCTGGTGGTGGCGATCATCTCCACTCTTCTTTCAACGGTGATGGGGACGATGGCTGCCCTGGTGATGGAGCGGCGGGACTTTCCGGGCAAACTGACCTTCGATTCGATCCTCTATCTCCCGATCATCATTCCCGATGTGGTGATGGCCCTGTCGCTCATCCTATTCTTCGTCCTCATCCAGATGCCTCACGCCATAGCGAGCCTCTCTTCCTCTGTTTCATCAATTACCTTTCTACCGTCTGGGCTGGTGGGATGGTTGGCTCGGACTATCAACGTGACCCCCATCATCATCGCTCACGTGGCCTTCAACATCTCCTTTGTGGCCATTGTGGTGAGAGCTCGTGTCGCCGACTTCGACATCACGCTGGAAGAGGCTGCCAAGGACCTTGGGGCCAACGAGTTGCAGACCTTCCGGCGGATCACCTTGCCTCTGATCATGCCCGGCATTCTAGGGGGAGCCCTGCTCGCCTTCACCCTGTCCATTGATGACTTCGTCATCACCTTCTTCGTCTCGGGCCCAGGTTCCACTACTCTGCCCGTACGCGTTTTCTCCATGATCCGAATCGGGGTCACCCCCGAGGTAAACGCCATCTCCAGCGCCATGCTCTTGGCCTCTATGGGATTGGTGGTTCTGTCCATGGCTACAGAAAGGAGGTGATCCAAAGGCAAAACACACAGAGGGCAATGCTCTAAGAGCCAGACACAGGGAGAAGGAGGGGAATGATGGGAGAAGCAACGACAGACAGAACGTTTGTCAGAGCGCTACGTCTTGGAAGGAGGAGAGAAATGAGGTTGCAGCACTGCTTGACACTGATTGGGATCGTTGCCTTGTTGGGTGTTGCTCTGGTCGGCTGCGCGCCCCCAGCCGCGCCCACCGAGGTGCCACCTGCACCGCCGCCCACCCCCACAGAGGCTGCGCCACCCCCACCCCCGCCGCCCACGGAGGAGTTGGCCGACACCCTCTACGTCTATAACTGGGCGGACTACATCGACGAGAGCCTACTCACCGATTACGAGGAGGAGTTCGGGGTCACCGTCGTCTACGATACGTTCGACAGCAACGAGGACCTACTGGCCAAGTTGCAGGCTGGGGCTACCGGCTACAACGTAATCTTCCCCTCCGACTACATGGTGGCCCAGATGATCGAATTGGGAATGTTGGCAGAGCTGGATTTCGACAATATCCCCAACTTCGCCAACCTCTACGATGAGAACATCGACCCCGCATACGACCCGGGCAACGT
>CAYGAW010000199.1:0-6343 GCA_964347945.1 uncultured Anaerolineales bacterium | reverse complement strand
TCCTTCTGGGACTCGTCTCGCCGCGCACAGTCTACCGTCGCAGGACAGTCCCTTGCGCCGCTCTCTGATGAGTACGAGGGACCAGGGCACGGAGAGGTGGTGGGGTCACCCGCATCCTTCGATACTCTGCGGCCCTCCACTGCGCTCCGCAGCTACTCAGAGTACTCAGGGGCATTCCGCCCCTTCAGATCGGCCGTAGGGGCAGGTTTGAAACCTGCCCCAACGCATGCGGTAAAGCGCAGAGCACAAACAGCCTAGCTCCCCGTTGACCCGAGGGATTCGACAGCCAATCAGCCTCTCGAGCCTGCCCAATCCTACCCATGGCCGTTTCCTTACGACAACTCGTTGTAGTATAATCACCTTGTGGCCCGCACATACGTCTCCCTTGATCTAGAAACCACTGGACTGAACCCCGATCGAGACGCTATCATCGAGGTGGCGGCGGTCAAGTTCCGTGGCGAGAACGTGCTGGATACCTGGTCCAGCCTGGTCAGGCCAGAGCGCCCCATTCCCTACAGGATAACCCGCCTGACGGGAATCCAGCAGGACGAAGCAGACGTAGCCCCCCTCATATCCACCGTCATCGGACACCTGGCTGGCTTCATCAAGGACTATCCGCTCGTAGGCCACAGTATCGACTTCGACCTCAGCTTCCTGCGCAGACGAGGCCTGCTCCTCCCCAATCCAGCCATCGACACCTTCGAACTCGCCAGCATCCTCGTGCCGCACGCCTCCCGCTACAGCCTGGCCAGATTGGCCGAGGAGTTGGGCGTACCGGCCAGTGGTTCGCACCGCGCTCTCACAGACGCCGAGACCACCAGCAAGCTCTTCCTCGCCCTCCTCGAGCGGGCCTCCCAGCTTGACATCAAGACTATCCAGGAGGTCAACAACCTGGCAAAGAGGAGTGATTGGCCGCTGCGCCAGTTGTTCCTGGATTTCGAGGCGCAGAAAGCGCGCACTGCCTTCGCTGGCACCATTCGCGAGCAACTGGCGGCCAAAGGCGTCTTGACCGAAGAGATGCCCGGGCCCATCTTCGCCCTCGCTCGCGAAGGCCGACCTCTGGAGCCCTCGCCGGACGTAGAACCTCTGGATGTCGCCTCCCTTAGAGCGATGTTTGAGGAGGGCGGTGTGGTGGCCCAGCGGTTTGCCGGATACGAGTATCGCCCCCAACAGGTAGAGATGCTCCAACGGGTCAGCGAGGCTTTCAACGAGGACCTATACCTGCTGGTAGAAGCGGGGACGGGAACCGGGAAATCCCTAGCCTATCTCTTGCCGGCCGCCCTCTGGGCCGTCACCAACGGGCTACACGTCGTCATATCCACCAACACCATCAACCTACAGGACCAACTCTTTCTCAAGGACATCCCTGACCTCCAGGAACTCCTGTCCCTGGATGTGAAAGCTGCGTTGCTCAAGGGACGGGGCAACTATCTATGCCTGCGTCGTCTGGCCTCCCTTCGCCGCCAGCCTGATCTCACAGTGGACGAGATTCGAGTGCTGGCCAAGATCCTCGTCTGGCTGCCCAGCACAACCACCGGCGACAAGGCCGAGCTCAACCTGATGCGTGAGGAGAACCTCATCTGGTCCAGACTCTCCGCCGAGGATGAGTCCTGCAATCCCGATCTCTGTTCTCAGATCGGCAGATGCTTCTTCTACCGCGCTCGCCAGCAGGCGGAGGAAGCCCATCTCATCGTGGTCAATCACTCGCTTCTCCTATCCGACATGCTCACTGATAACCGCATTCTGCCACCCTATCGGCACCTCATCATCGACGAAGCTCACCAGCTGGAGCATGTGGCGACAAAACAGCTAAGTTTCGAGGTCAATCAAGGCCGGATTCTGGGCCTACTCAGCGGGCTCGTACAGACCACAGGAAGGAGAGAGCACGGCCTCCTCCACCAGCTACCGGGCCGACTTCGGGGCAGCACCGTCCCCGCGCACATGCAGGCAGAGGTCGAAAGGTACCTGTCGGAGGCCGTCCAAGAAGTGGAGAACACTCGCAGGAAGGTGCACCACTTTTTCACCACCTTGACCCTCTTCCTGGATGAGTATCAGCGACCAGGTAGCCAATACGACCAGCGCATCCGGTTGACCAGTGGTTTGAGGATACAACCAGCATGGTCTGACGTGGAGATAGCGTGGGAGGATCTGTCCAAAGGCCTGCGGGCCATAGGAGACCACCTCGAGTATCTCTACAGAGGCCTGGCCGATCTCGAAAACGCCCACATTCAGGAATATGAGGACCTGATGCAGGAACTAGGCGGCAACCTGCGCCACGTCAGGCAGTTGGGGGAAGAGATAGAGGCCATAGTTGCGCAGCCAGTCGCCGACGGCATCTACTGGGCCTCCATCAGCGCCGACGATGCCACCATCAGCCTTCATGCGGCACCGTTACACGTGGGCCGGGAATTGGAAAGCGGGCTTTACCCTGACAAACAGTGCATCGTTCTGACGTCGGCAACGCTCAGCACCGGATGGGATTTCGCCTACGTCAAAGAACGGCTCAACCTCTGGTCAGCAGAGGAGATGATCATCGGTTCTCCCTTCAACTACGAGAAGTCCACACTGCTCTACATGCCCACTAACATCCCGGAACCAGGCCAATCGAACTTTCAGAAGTCCGTGGAAAAGGTCTTGGCAGATCTTGGCCGGGCCACCAGGGGGCGGACCATAGTTCTCTTCACTTCTCATAGTCAGCTGCGAGCTACGTACGGCGCGATCAGTCGCCCGTTGGGGGATGAGGGGATAGCGGTGTTGGGACAGGGCTTGGACGGTTCGCGCCGTAACCTGCTGGACGCACTCAAGGCCAACCCCGAGACTATCATCTTGGGCACCCGGAGTTACTGGGAAGGAATAGATGTCGTGGGTGAGGCGCTGAGCTGCCTGGTTATCGCCCGCCTGCCATTTCCCGTCCCCGATGACCCCATCTTCGCGGCGCGGAGCGAGACCTTCGACGATCCGTTTAACCAGTATGCTGTCCCTCAGGCGGTCTTGCGTTTCCGTCAGGGGTTCGGGCGCCTCATAAGGAGCAAGACCGACCGGGGAGTGGTGGTCGTACTGGACAAACGGGTGTTGACGAAATCCTACGGCCCGGCATTCCTTGAGGCCATACCCCAGTGTACCGTCCGCCAAGGCCCGCTGGGCGAATTGCCTGAGCTGGCTGCCGCCTGGATCGCTGGCGAGGTCGCTTACGAACGGGACAGAGCTTAGTGGGGAAGCTAGGGACAGTGGAAGATAGATTCGCCGGATGTTTGCTGGGCCTGGCAATCGGCGATGCCCTGGGAATGCCGTTTGAGGGCATGCCAGCCCAGACGATCTACGAGCGCTATGGATTGGTGACAGAGTTCATTTCAGGGCACGGGCTGGCGCCGGGCCAGTACACCGATGACACCAAGATGATGCTCTGTTTGGCCGAGAGCATCGTGGAACGAAGCCGCGTCGCCCCAGAGGACATCGCGCACCGCTTCGTCAATTGGTTCGATGGTGGTGACTTGCGGGGAATCGGCCACACGTGCGCTGAGAGCATCCTCAACCTCAAGAGGGGCATACCTTGGCGGGAAAGCGGTCGCCGAGGAAAGTGGGCCGCGGGTAACGGAACGGCCATGCGCATCGCCCCCGTGGGCCTCCTCGATTGTCACGACCTGGAGCGCCTTAGTCAGGACTGCTGGGCGACCAGCGTCATCACGCACCACAACTCCGAGGCCGTGGCTGGCGCCACGGCTGTCGCATACGCCATCGCTCGTCTGGTGACCGGAGACTTGGATGTGGAGGGACTCTTGACAGACACGGTGGCCTTCGTCGGAGACTCCGAGGTGGCGCGCAACCTTGAAGTAGCTCAGGAGCTGTTGTCCGCCAACACTCCAACTGGAGAAGCTCTCGCCCACCTCGGCACCAGCGGCTACGTGGTGGAGACCGTTGCTAGCGCGCTCTACTGCTTCTTGAGGACCCCGACTGACTTTCTGAGCACCGTCTCTTCCGCAGTCATGGGCGGTGGCGACACGGACACCACCGCTGCCATCGCCGGAGCCATCAGCGGCGCGCACAACGGGGTGGCGAATATCCCAGGGCGTCTGGTGCAGCAAGTAGAGGACAGCGGAACGCTGCAGGACTTGGGGCGGGCTGTCTACCGCCTGGCCAAATGCCGCGGGGACAATCAACATGGCCCGACGCCGTAAGGTTCTCAGTATCTTCGCACTTCTCCTCGGCGGCGCGCTGATCGCTGCCGGCACAGTGTTCTCCCTGCTGTACCTCTTCCTGCCCTTCGCCTACCATGGACAGGATGTCGTGGCAGCCAATGTCACCCTCGCTTCCGCCGCTGCTCTGACTCTCGGCTTGGGCTTCATATTGAGCTATCACGCTCGCAACTCGCTCAAGGGGAAAACATCGGGTGTCTTCTTTCCCCCTTCCCCATGGCTGCTGACGGTGCTATTCGCCCTGTCTCTGATCGTCGGCCAGGCGATGATCTCCCTGCTTCCGTCG
Source organism: uncultured Anaerolineales bacterium (assembly GCA_964347945.1). Classification (GTDB taxonomy): domain Bacteria; phylum Chloroflexota; class Anaerolineae; order UBA7937; family B3-Chlor; genus CAYGAW01. The sequence goes on along the minus strand of CAYGAW010000199.1, from coordinate 1,864 downwards.
CCCATCTTGACCGCGCTAGCTTTTCCGCCCCTTCACGTGCTTGCCGCCATCAGCCCTGCCCTGGCCATATTGGCCTTCGCAGGGCGGCGAACGAGCGCCGCGTCGTGGCGGACCGTCAGCCTTGAGCTATCCCACGGTGGACTTCTGGCACCCGCCGTTGCTCTGGCCGCTGAGATCGCCCTCTTGCTCTGTGTGGTCCTGATGATCTCCTTCCTGGTCGCCCTTACACCAGGCGGGCTGGAGAGACTGACGGAGTTGTCCCTCAAGCTCCAGGATCCAGGCTGGGTCGAAGATTCAGCAAACGTGGCCAAACTACTCCTATCGCCGTGGGCCCTGACAACCATTGTCGCCATGTTCGTCATCATCGCCCCCCTGATCGAGGAGTTCATCAAGGGGCTGGGCATTCTGCTGCTGGCCTTACTGGCCTACCGCTTGCCGGGGCATGCAGAAGCCCTACTTTGGGGTGTGGCCTGCGGCGCCGGTTTCGCCCTGGGCGAGAGCCTTTTCAATGGCTCCATTGCCCTGGAAGGTTGGGGGGCCGTGATGATAGTGCGGTTCGGGGCTAGCCTGATGCATTGCGTCGCCAGCGGCGTGATGGGACTGGGCTGGTATCAGGCTCTCGTGAAGAGACGCCCTCTGAGGCTGCTGGCCGCCTATGGGACCAGTGCTGGTATCCATGCCCTCTGGAATGGGGCTGCAATTGCGGTGGCCGTGCCTTCACTGCTGATGTTGACCAAGCCAGACGACATCCTGGCACAGGGTGTTGCCGGTTCTATCGTCATAGGTTCCCTCGGATTCCTGCTGTTTTTGACCGCATCCATGTCAGCAATCTTGCTCTATCTGACCAGAAGGGGCACCCGTCCGTCATCAGACGCGCTTCCATCGGATGAAACGAGCCGTTTCCCGGCCGATGTTGACTAGTTTGTCCACACTCCTTAGAGCATCCCGAGAGGCAACTACTCCTGTGGAAGACAAGGGAAGCAACTAGCTTAGTGCGAGCTGGGCTACGCTGCGCGATGGCTACACGACCGCGCTGATCCACGAGCACAGCTACCCCACGCAACCCCGACGCATGCGAAAATCAACATTCGAATCCGGAGGTATTGATGAAATTCTCTGAGATGGGTGACAAGGATGTGCGGGAGTACTTGGATTTTCTGCTCAGGCAGTACAGGCTCACAGATGCCTTCTGGTTCCTGGCGGTAGAGGACACCTTCGGCACCGAGGCCGCGGTCAAACTGAACGAGGACATATGGACCAGGATGGGCGGCCTAGCAGCGAAGGAGATCCAGGAAAGGTTCCAGCTAGAAGACCGGGGCGTAGCTCGCGTCTTGGAAGCGCTGTCCTACTTTCCTTGGACTGTCATCGTCGGCTACGACATGGAGGAGAGCGAAGACGGAGCCACGATCCGTGTCCCGCACTGTCCCCCTCAAGCGGCGCGGCTGAGGGCGGGCAGAGGCGAATTCCCTTGCAAGTCGATGCACCTGGGGGAGTTCACCAGCTTCGCCAAGGAGATAGACGAGAGGGTCGAGGTGCGGTGCGTGATGGCTCCACCCGATCCGCATCCCGACGATCTATTCTGCGAGTGGGAACTGCGGATCAACGAGTGAGCCCATCTGAACCACCGCCAGGGAATGAATTCCCTGGCTTACAACATCAAGTCCCAGAGGGACTTCTTGATCTAAGCGGGGGAATTCCATTCCCCCGCCATCTTCCAAGGATGGAAACCCTTCCATGTACCACGCGCTCTCACGCAACGCATCGCCCGCCACTGGCAGCCAATCCCTTGCCACTGGCCAATGATGCCCACTACAGCAGCCATTGCTGCTTAACCGTAGTCCGCCAGGGAATGAATTCCCTGGCT
>CAYGAW010000198.1:0-19209 GCA_964347945.1 uncultured Anaerolineales bacterium | reverse complement strand
AGACCCGAGGCCTCGGCGATGTCTGCCTTGCTTGCGCTGTGGGTGTAGGCTATCGCACCCTCCTCGTAGAGGTACCGCAGCACCTTGTTACGCGCCCGAAAGAAGGCATGGCCCGTGGTCACAGCATCACCCCCACTCCCCGAGATGGTTAGATTCCCCGGCGACGCAGGCCGCCGGCCAAGTACACCAGACTGAGATTCTCGTGTCTCCAACCTTGGACGCGACCCGTTGTGCGGCTTGGGGGCGTGTTCACGGATCCTAGTGGCTGGACAGCCGTCGGGATCCAGTGTCGCGTCGTGGGCTTATCCGCGCGGCCGCCAGCGCAGAGTCGCATATCCCGCCAGACTGGCAAGACCGCTGCCCAGAAGCATGATGGTGGCAGGTTCGGGCACAAACTCCGCCTCGCACGGGTTCAGGCACACCGTGCCAAAGGCATCTGGCCGCTCCGAGCCCTCAAGTCCCTCCGGCCACTGGGCGAGAGCTTCGGTGATCCAGGTTCCGGCTCCCTGGGCGTTGCATCCCGTGTTGTTCACGCACACGTCGTGGATACGCGCATCAATTGCAAGTCGCAAACAGTCGCCCGCAGCCACCTTGTCGAGCTCAGAGGAGCTCAGATCGAAGGCCCACTCGTGAACGAAGGAGCCCAGCCCAACGTCCCAAGTAACCCCTGCCAAAGGCTGCCGCCATGGAAAGCACACCTGACCCACCGTACCAACCTCTGCTGCGGGCAGGAAGCCCGACCACCGGTACTCCGTCCCGTCAAAATGCCTCTCATCCGCCGAGCCCCAACCTTCGCCGGGAAGCGGATCGCAGTCAGGGGCAGCCCATTGGTTGTCGGTGGCGTTGCCCTCGTCGGTGAAGAACACCACCATGCCGCTGTCCCAGAAGTTGGGGTCTGGGACGACGCTGTCGAGATTGACGTCTGCTCCGATGTACAAGTGGCTGTCGTCGTTCATCAAGTAGCCCCAACCTGACAGAGCGTATCCCTGCTGAGCTGGCGAGGCCCCAAGCGGTTCGTACGAGAGCAAAGGGACCCGCGCTGCGGCGTCCCACTCGCCAGGGGCCATGATCCCGTTAATCCTTGCGGTGCCGCATCCCGCCTCGACGGTCGGTCCCTGCGATAGCGCAGCGGCTGGAGCCACCGCCAGTAGGCAGATCACACTGACCGCCAGCAACAACCATCTGGCTTTCATCTTCCTCTACCTCCTTCGTGTCTGTGCTGCGTGGCCGGATTCCTTTTGCAGTATAGCAGAGATCTTCATCCCTGTCAACGGCCGAAAGTGCTTGCGCCGAGACATCGTTACCGGGCGGTGACAAAGATGGTGGCCAAGTCTGCTGCTCCTCTGGTAAGAGGATGGTGGGAACTTCTCATCCAGCAGAACGAGCGACTATGGCAGACTTGGGCTACAGCGAAGCTTGCGCTGTGAACAGCATCGAGGCAAGACTTCGCCTTGTGCCCGCCCATCACGAGACCGGCAGCATTCGCCAGACGGCCCGTCGCTGGCACACCTCCCGAAGGATTTGCAGCCTTCGGGAAGTTCGAATGGCGGGGGTACACACTCCCTGGAGCATTCCTGTATAATGAAAGTGCGGATCGCGGCAAGAGGAGAAGGCAATGCGACGATACCTACCTCTTTGGGCATCTACTCTGGCCGTGATCCTGGCCACGATCCTGGCGGCACCGGCGCTCGCCCATCAACCCTTCTTCGAAGAAGAAGACATCAAGTTCGATAGCCCCTGGCTGATCGACGACCCCACCATCTCCACCGCGGTCTACGCTACCCTGGATTCGCCGATGGACGTCGACTACTTCGCCTTCGAGGGCGACGGTGGCCAGTCCATACTCCTGCAAATCACCATCCCTCAGATCGAAGGTCAGGAGGATTTCGTCCCTCACATGGCACTGCTCGGTCCCCAGTTGCCCCCCATCGACCTTCCCGACCTGGTGTCACGCCCCGACGACGCCGGAGGCGTGCTGCTCCCGCCCCCAACCGGACCTGCGCCAACGTTCTTCGAGCCCTTCAGCCGGACTTCATATTGGGAGCGCCAGCAGAGCCGTGAGACGTTACCCGTGGACGGGAGCTACGTGGTCGCGGTGTGGCACGACAGCGGCGTGCTCGGGCGGTACGTCTTCGTTTGTGGTGACAAGGAGCAGTTGGGAGGTGATCTCACCTTCCCCATCAAGATGAGAAGCTACTGGACGCCGGTGACAGCTGGGGCCAGGCCACAATCGGTCAGCATAGGGGTCTGCCTGCTCGCCGGTGGCATAGCAGCTTCGGCTGCGCTCCTGGTGTGGATTGTTATCCGCCGGCGGAGGAAGTCGGCATAGAGTAGGGCGGGCGATCCGCAAGGGCCGCTGAGTGCTCGAATCAGTCCACCGCCGCACGATCGGCCATCACCTCTCAGCCAGCTGACAATTCCGCTCCTGCTGAGAATGGGCTACTTGCGCCGCCTCCGCCCCCTCGTGATCTGCGCCTGGCTCTGGAGGGAGAAGGCATGGAGAGGGGGCTCACGCTTCACTTACACCCGTCGACAACCTGTTGTAGACCCGTGGTCCAAGAGCCGAAGGGGCCATTGACGACCATGCAAGCCTAGCAAAGTTGAGAAATGGTTAACGTCGGCCCCAAAGATACCGATAATCCTTGACAGGGGTTCACGATGGTTGTAGACTGGGCATAGGTTACGAGCAAGGCTTGGTGCCCGAACGTGAGCCTAGATTACAGCTGGAAGGGAGGTGAGAGAGGATGCTGTACTTGCCGCATGAGGAAGGGCAGGGTATGGTCGAATATGCGTTGATTTTAGTCCTGGTGGCCATCGTGGTTATTGCCATCCTGCTGCTCCTCGGCCCGCAGATTGGTAACATCTTCAGCCGGATCACCAGCGCTCTAAACCCGTACTAGGATCCGCGCCATACCAAGCTTGTCACAAGCAGGGCCCTACTGTCAAAGTAGGGCCCTGTTCCTTGGTGGTGTCTGACAATCCGGTGGCCCATCACGTTTCTGAACCAGCCTTCTGTTCTTGTCGACATTCGAAGCGCCGCCGTCAAAACTATTATTCGGTTGAGGCTCCGCCCGCGACAACAGATCAGGGTTTGCTCAGACCCGTGATGCACAACTCCGCCGGCATAGCCTCGCCTTGCCGTGCCACTACCAGGTAGACTTCCTCAGCCTCACGGCTATGATACAACCCCTTCGATCCTTCGACTAGGCTCAGGAGGGCTAGGGTGTGCGCTGCGCCTGAGCATACTCGGCGTGCCTTCCTCGTAGGGCGCTCACATGCAGCTGCGTGACCCACGGCCGCGCGTCTACCCTTCCCCCGCGCGATCTCGGCAATCTGCTGCCATCCTGGCGAGGACTGCCATTACCATTCTCAGGCGAAACCTGTTACAATTAAGGTGTTGACTAACGGGGCACGGGTGTGCACGTGGCGATCATCCGAGCTCTTGGGCCGGTGGAAACCAGCACCTACTTCCGCTGATCAGCGAGGGCGCAGTAGTGAACATGACCGCAAAGGGCTCTATCGTTCCGAGTACGATCATCACCGTTTCCTTGGGTGTGCTGACCCTCATCGGCCTGTACCTGACGAGTCTGTACAGTTACCTCCTTTTTCACAGCCTCGCTGAGGTGTTCAGCATCGTCGTGGCCTCCAGCGTCTTTATGCTCGTCTGGAACGCCCGGCGCTTCATAGACAAGGGTTACTTCCTCCTCCTGGGCATCGCCTACGTATTCGTCGGCGCTTTGGACCTGATCCACACCTTGGCCTATCCCGGCATGCGTGTGCTTCAGGGAGCCGATACCAACATGGCGGCTCAACTCTGGATCGCCGCCCGCTACCTTCAGAGCGTCTCCCTGCTCATTGCTCCTGTGTTCCTGGCCAGAAAGTTGAGGTCCAATCTCGTGCTCGTGGCCTACGCGGTGATCGTTGGCCTCTTGCTGGGCCTCATTCTCTATTGGGGCATCTTCCCCGTTTGCTTTGTGGAAGGGGTGGGATTGACCCCCTTCAAGATCATAAGCGAGTACATCATCTGCCTGATCCTCCTGGCCTCTGTCTGCGTACTCTACCTCAGGCGGAGCGAGTTCGACCCCAGAGTGCTACGGCTGCTGATGGCATCCATCGTAGTGGCCATAGCTTCCGAGTTGGCCTTCACGCAGTACGCACACGCTTACGCCACGGCCAACATGATCGGCCACCTTCTCAAGATCGTCTCTTTCTATCTTATCTACAAGGCTGTTGTAGAGACAGGGCTGGTGAGGCCCTACGATCTTCTCTTCAGAAGCTTGAAGCAGGAGCGGGAGGCGCTGCGCGAGAGCGAGGAAAGGTATCGCGATCTGGTAGAGAACATAGATGACGTTATCTACACCCTTGACGCGGATGCGAAAGTCACCTATGTCAGCCCCGCTGTCGAGTCGTGGCTGGGATACACCCCTTCGGAAGTCGTCGGACGGCATTTCAGTGGGTTCGTCCTCGAGGAAGACCTGGAGGTTGCCAGGGAAGGCATCGCCAGAACTCTGAGGGGGGACGTTGGCCAGGTCAATGAGTTTCGGGTTCCGACCAAGGGGGGTGACCTGAGGTGGATACGCACGTCCAGTCGCCCCATCTTGCTGGATGGTCGCATCGTCGGAGTGCGAGGCGTGCTATCGGACATCACCGAGCGCAAGCGAGCGGAGGAGGCTCAGCGCCAAAGCGAGGCGCGGCTCGAGCTAGCGGTTGCTGGCTCAAGTGGCGGCGTGTGGGACATAGAACTTGACCCTGATGATCCGTCAAATACTCTCCCGGACGAGATATTTCTTTCACCACGGTTGAAAGGCTTTGTCGGCTACAAGGATGAAGAGCTTCCCAACTCCATGGCCGCCTGGGAGAGCCTTGTCCTGCCTGAGGACGTGGCAAGGCTGCGAGAGAGCTCGCAGAAAACTCGCGCGGGTCAGATTGATAGGCACGAACTCGAATACCGGATTCGCCACAAGGATGGCAGTATCCGCTGGCTCCGCACCTCCGGTAGGGTTGAACGAAATGAAGACGGCCGACCCGTCCGGTTTGCTGGCATAGACTGGGACATCACGGAGCGCAAGCGGGCAGAGGAGGATCTGCTGGAGGCCAAGGAAGCCGCCGTAACCGCCAGGCAAGAGGAGCAGGAGCGGCGTGAGGAGGCAGAACGCCGTCGACTGATAGCGGAGAGCCTGGCCGACGTCATAGCCGTCTTGAACTCCCGCCAATCCCTGGACGAGGTCCTGGACTTCATAGCCATGCAGGCGGGGCGGTTACTGGGCAACCAGGCTGCAGCTATCTACAGATGGGAGGACGATGGTACGTGGGCCATCGAGGCTGCTCAAGGCCTTCCCCTCACCGACGCCGCGGGTTGGGGAATCCCCATCGGCCATGAGGCGTTGAGGCGAGCCATGGAATCCCGCGGCCCCGTGGCCATTCCCGACCTTACGGCTGAGCTATCGGCCGCTGGCGAGCCAGCACCAACTGTGGGGTCGGAGGCGTCCCCCAGCACCTGGGCCAGCCGCTATCACGGCATGCTGGCCGTGCCCATCATCGTAGGAGACGAAGTGTATGGCGGAATCGCGCTCTACTATTCAGAGGCGCGCGAGTTCCCAGAAGAGGAGATCGAACTGGCTGGCGCCTTTGGCGATCAGGTGGCCCTAGCCATTGAGAATGCCAGGCTAAGGGATCAGGTGGGAGAGGCTGCCGCCCTCGCCGAACGAGAGCGCCTGGCCCGCGAGCTTCACGACGCCGTCACTCAGACGCTTTTCTCGGCCGGGTTGATCGCTGAGGCCTTGCCCCGCGTGTGGGAACGTGACCCAGAGCAGGCGCGAGGGGGGCTGGAGGAGTTGCGCCAGCTGACGCGAGCCGCATCGGCCGAGATGCGGGCCCTGCTGCTAGAGTTGCGCCCGGCCGCTTTGACGGAGAAACCGCTCGGCGACCTACTTCGCCATTTGACAGACGCTGTGACCATCCGCACGCGTGTACCCGTGACCTTGACGGTAGAGGGGGACAGCTCCCTGCCACCGGAGATGCAGATTGCCCTCTATCGCATCACACAGGAAGCTCTCAACAACATTGTGAAGCACGCAGCGGCGAGCGAGGCGTCCATCAAACTCCACTGCGAACCAGAACGAGTGACACTGGCTATTCGAGACGATGGGCGCGGCTTCGATGCCATTGAGGGCTTGCCCGACCAGTTAGGAGTGGGCATCATGGAGGAGCGGGCGCGGAGCATAGGCGCCCACCTTGAGATCAGTAGCCGCCCCGGCCGAGGCACGCAGGTTAGGGTCGAGTGGCGGGCGGCTGAGGAGACGCGGTCCACTGGCTGAGCAAGGGAGCATTCCCGTTTTGGCCGTTGCTTACGACAAGATCTCTCCCCTCCGGCCGGTGCTGGAGATAGTCTGCCAGCAGGGTGCCCAGCAAAGTCAACGCCTACCCCAGCTGCCACCGGCAGAATGGTGACCAGTACAGCTGCACCTCATCTCCTTGACCCTAGGAACCGTCAGCATCCTGCGCCAGTCCGTGAATAGCCATTGCGGCGGGCGTGGTCTGTTTGCCCTTGGCACTCATCTCGTGCTCCTCAGAGATCGTCCGACTCTCGGCGCTGGCCTGAGAGCGCTGGGTGAGTAGGGGCAGAAGGGAGCCAAGGGCCGTGGAGAGCGCTGGGTGAGTAGGGGCTGAGCGCAGCGAAGGCCCGTATCGAAGCCAAGCGTCGCGGCGGTGGATGGTAAGTCGCTTGATTTCGATACGCTTCGCTACTCAATCGGCGCTGGTCGCGGAGCGAAGGCCCGTATCGACGCCAAGCGTCGTGACGGTGGACGGTAAGTCGCTTGATTTCGATGCGCTTCGCTACTCAATCGGCGCTGGTCGCGGAGCGAAGGCCCGTATCGAAGCCAAGCGTCGTGGCGGTGGATGGTAAGTCGCTTGATTTCGATACGCTTCGCTACTCAATCGGCGCTGGTCGCGGAGCGAAGCGTCGTATCGGAGCCAAGCGTCAAGGCGGTGGATGGCAAGTCGCTTGATTTCGATACGCTTCGCTACTCAATCGGCGCTGGGTTCCGGTCTTGGAGGCTCCTCCTTTCCCTTTCGAGTGCAAACCTGATACAATGGTCCCGGCAGCTTACCAGGGAGTAGCATCATGCGTGACATCGTTGACCAGGAGATATTCGACCGCTTTCCCGACTACATCCGCGCCATCGTCGTCGCCAAGGGGATCAACAACCAGGGAGGGCAGCTCGAGGTGGAGGACATGCTGCGCGAAGCAGAGGCCCGGTGCGAGGCGCTCTTCGCCCAGGAGGAGCTGACCACCCACCCCCGCATCGCCAACTGGCGCGAGGCCTATAGGGTACTCAACGCCAGGCCCGGCAAGAATTACTCCTCGGTTGAGGCCCTGGCTCGCCGGGCCAGAGGGGGCTCCCCCACGCCTTACATCAACACCATCGTGGCCCTGATGAATGGCTTCTCCCTGAAGCATCTGGTTCCTTGCGGAGGCGACGATCTGGACGCGGTGGAGGGTGATCTCACACTGCGCCTGGCCACTGGCGAGGAGAAGTTCCTCCCCCTGGGAGGGAAGGAGTTCTCCCACCCTGAGCCGGGTGAGGCGATATACGTGGATGACGAGCAGCAGGTGCTCTGCCGGCGCTGGAACTGGCGCCAGGGTGACGCGACCAAGATCACGCCCGGCACATGCAACGTGCTGGTCAACATCGACTGCCTGCCTCCCGTGGACAGGGACGAAGCAGGGGAACTGGTGGCGGAGCTGGCCGAGCTTGTGGAGCGCTGCTGCGGCGGCGTGGTACACCATCATCTGCTCACCGCCGACGAGCCTGTGGCCGAGATAGGTTGACATGGAGGACCCTCCCCTCATTTCGGTCGTCATCCCCAACTGGAACGGCGCTGAGCATCTGCCCACCTGTCTGGACTCCCTTCGGCGCCAGACCTACCCCCGCGTGGAGATCATCGTAGTGGACAACGACTCCGACGATGATTCCCTGGCTCTGCTGGAGAGGGACTACCCTGAGGTTAGGGCCATCCCCCTGAAGGAGAACCGCGGCTACGCGGGGGGCGTGAACACCGGCTTCCGGGAGGCTGAGGGGGAGGTCCTGGTGGTGTTGAACAACGACACCGAGGCTGACCCCCACTGGCTGGCCAAGCTCTGGGCAGGTCTCAACAGGCACCCGGAGGTCGGCTCGGCGACCTCCAAGATCCTCCTCTTCGACGAGCGTGAGGTCTTCAACTCGGCCGGGGATCTCTACGGGGTGGATGGGGTCCCCATCAACCGCGGCGTATGGGAAGAGGACGCAGGCCAATATGATGAGGAGGACAAGGTCTTCAGCCCCTGTGGAGGGGCGTGCGCCATCCGCCGCTCCATGCTTGAGGGTTTGGCGTCGAAGGGCCAGGATCAACCCTTCGACGAGGATTTCTTCGCCTACTGCGAGGACGTGGACCTAGGATGGAGGGCGCAGCTGGCGGGATACGAGTGCCTGTACGTCCCCACGGCCGTCATCTATCACCGTCTGAGCGCCACGGGAGGGGGCAAAATCGCCAGCTACTACACCGGGCGTAACTTCATCTACGTGCTGGCGAAGAACTATCCCGCCTCTCTGCTCAAGAAGCACTGGCGGAAGATCGTCGCGGCCCAGCTGCGGATCGGTTGGGAGGCCCTCAGGGCCTGGCGGGGAGAGGCGGCCAGGGCGCGCCTGCGCGGTCAACTGGCCGGGCTGTGGAACCTGCCTGCCATGTTGAGCAAGCGACGGGTCATCCAGAAGAGCCGCACCGCCTCCGATGAGTACTTGGAGTCGATACTGGTAGATTAGGAGCGATGTCGGATATGGAGCGTCCCCTGCTGTCCATCGTGGTGCCGGCCTACAACGAGGAGCGCAGGCTGCCCCAGACCCTGCCCCGCATCGTCGATTTCGTGCAGGCCCAGGAGTATGAGGCTGAGGTGATCGTGGTGGACGACGGCAGCACTGACGGCACGGTGAGAGTGGTGGAGGAGATCGCCTCTCAGGCGCCCTTCGTCACCTTGATCAGAAATCAGCACCGTGGCAAGGGATACTCGGTGAAGACCGGAGCGGTGGCCGCTCTAGGCGAGTACATCTTCCTCTGCGATGCCGACCTATCCATGCCCATCGACGAGGTGAACAAGTTTCTGCCGCCGGCGATAGAAGGGTATGACGTGGCGATCGGCTCCCGGGAGATCGCTGGGGCCAGGAGATTCGACGAGCCATACTACCGGCACTTGATGGGTCGCGTCTACAACGCCCTGGTGCGCCTGCTGGCGGTGAGGGGTTTTGAGGATACCCAGGCTGGTTTCAAGTGCTTCACCCGCGACACCGTCCACGATGTGTTTCCGTACCAGACGATGGAGGGCTTTGGCTTCGACGTGGAAGTGCTGTTCATCGCTCAAAAGCGGAGTTATCGCATCGTGGAAGTGCCCATCAACTGGTACTACATGGCCCACAGCCGCGTCAACCCCGTCGGCGACTCAGTGCGCATGTTTCGGGAGATCTTGCAGGTGCGCCTCAACAACCGGCGGGGGCTGTACGACAAGAGGTGAACTCTTACTTGGTGCCGTTGGCCATCAGAGGGCCCTGATGGTGTTTGTCCGCAATGCTGCGCAAAATCACCAGTCGCGCGAGATCCTTGTAGGGGTGCAGGAGGAGGAGCCATGACTGGAGAACAGCTTGTGCGGAGCTACAAAGAGTGGTCCGAGCCGATCTTCGCCGATGGAGCGCTGAGCCGGAAGGAGAAAGAGCTGATCGCGATGGCCGTGGCTATCGCTGTTGCTGGCAGAGGTTGCGTTGATGAGCATAGAGGTTACGCCATCGACTTGGGCGCGACGGAAGCTGAAGTGGTAGAGGCTATTGGGGTTGTGATGTCCATCATGGCCTGCGGTGCTGTTGCCGCACATACCGATCTATTCCACTAAGAACCGCATGCGTCTCGGAGCTAGCCTCACACGCCGTTTGCGAATCGCGCCGGGCGTTTGCCCGTTTGAGCCTCGGAGGTGGCCCAGTGAAGCTGAAGGACAAAGTCATTGTTGTTACTGGCTCAACGCGTGGCATAGGCCGAGCTATCGCTGAAGCGTGCGCCCAGGAGGGCGGCCGAGTGGTGATCTGTTCGCGCGATGAAGGAGCGGTGAAGCAGGCGAGCGAAGAACTCGCGCAACGAGGATTCCAGGTGTCTGGCAGGACTGTCGATGTGTCCCTTGTGAGCGACCTGGAGAGCCTGCTCCAGGATGCTCTCGAGACCTGGGGGCGGGTGGACGTGTGGATCAACAATGCCGGGCTGTCCGGGGGCTATCGACATCTTGATGAGATGAGCCCGCAGGAGATCGAGGCCATCGTCGATGTGAATCTCAATGGCACACTGATAGCCTGCCGAATCGTCATCCCTCATTTCATCGAGCAAGGTGGGGGCATCCTGATCAACATCAGCGGCAAGGGCGGGCGCGGCGACGCCTCCCCCTTCATGGCCACCTACGCGGCCACGAAAGCCGCAGTGACCAGTCTCACCAAGAGCCTGGCGCAGGAGTACAAGGATCACCCCATCTCCATCCATTCAGTGGTGCCCGGCATGGTGGCAACCGATTTCTACGAAGAAGTGAAGACTGGTGAGGGGCTGTCAGCCACCACGGAGAGCCTTCCGTACGTGCTGAAGGCCCTGGGGGTCCCTCTGGACGAGGTAGGACGCTTCGTGGCTGGCATCGCGGCGCAACAGCCCGCCCGTGTCACAGGCAAGAACTACTCGGTGCTGCGAGGGTTCCGGCTGACGCGAGGCATCGCCCTGCTGATGTGGTACAGGATGACCGGCAAGGTGAGGGGGACTGCCTGACGCGCTGAGTGTTGCTGTGTGAGCGGGAGGGAGGAGATGGAATACCAGAAGATTCTCGACGATCTTGCCCCGTGTGGACTGAGCTGCCGCAAGTGCTTCGCCCACTCCCAGGGCGACATAGCCACGCTGAGCACGCAACTTCAAGAGCGCCTGGGGTCTTTCGATATCTACGCCGAGAGGTTCTCGGCGTTCCTGCCGGCCTTCGAGGACTACCCTCCTTTCAAGGAGTTGCTGGCCTACCTTGCGCAGGGACACTGCGCTGGGTGCCGCGAGGGGACGTGCCTGTGGCCGGACTGTGGCGTGGCCACCTGTCATGGAGACAAGGGTGTGGACTTCTGCTTTCAGTGCGATGAGTTCCCGTGCGCCAAGACCAACTTCGATCCTCACCTGGAACGCAGATACCTCCAGATGCAGAACCGCATGAAGGAGATTGGGGTCGAAGCCTACTACGCGGCGACCAAGGACCAGCCCCGATATGGGTGACTCCACTGGGCTGGCTGGGTCGCCAACAGAGGCCGGCTAGCGGATGGGATATCATGAGTCCCAAGGAACGCCCTCCCACTGACTACCGTGGTCTGCGCAAGCGAAACGAACTGTGGCTGCTGGTCGCCGCCTTCGTCGTGTTGGTGGTCGTCGGAGGTGGCCTGATCGGGTTGTTGTTCGGCTTTGGCGAGATGCTGGCTGCCTTGCCTTGCTTGTTGGCCGGGGCTGGTGCAATCGCCGCGCTCTACCTGTTCTTCGCCCTCCTGGGTCGATGGGCTGATAGGTGATTCCCGGGAGATAGTCGACGCGCCGCCTCAGGCGCGCGCCCGTGGCGCAGACCGTCGTGGGTGCTGGCAGAATCCAATCACTGGTGCTAGCGACTCGGACCGATTGTCTCGCGAGTTTAAGCGGCCGGCCTTCAAGATTCAGGCGAGTCAGGAATGCAGGGAAACGCGAGCTGACAACTCTCATACAGCTGGTGCTGGCTGACCCCTTTGCTTCTGTTGCCTGCCAACTCGCCTCATGATAGAATGACGAGCAGTCACGACCGTCCTCTAGTTTGGTGCGTTGGACTCCACCGTTCCGTGGCTACGGAGTGGCGGTGAGTGCGTCCTATGGGTGCTGTCGCGGGGAGAGGGTCGCCCAGAAGGGGGTGTCGAGGTCAGGGTGACTCAGAGGCTCGATCGCAGACCAAGGAACTGGGTACTCTCTCGCCCCGTGCCCGACCGGAACCAGTGACTCGTCACCCTGGGCCGTCGGCAACCCCAGGGCTAGGCAGATCGCGATGATGGGTGGTACGCAAAGGAGCAAGAGATACGTTGTCGTCCCTGCGAGCTTGCTGTTTATGCTCCTCTTGTCGACGCACGCAGCTGGGCCACCGGCTACAGCGGGAATCGACGCCTCCAATGGCAACCTCAAGCGATCCAGCTCCGCCATCGCCATCACAGCCGATGGTGCAACGCTACTGGTGGTGAACCCGGACTCCAACTCTCTCTCGCTCATAGAGCTGACCGCGCCGCCAACGGTGACCGAGGTTGCCGTCGGTCTGGATCCCCGCAGCGTGGCTGCGGATGACGCCCACCGCCGCGCTTACGTGGCCAACCAAGGGTCGGATAGTGTTTCCGTCGTGGACCTGGACGGGAGCGCCGTGATCGCCGAGGTTGCTGTGGGGGACCGGCCGGTGGGCGTGGCGGTCTCGCCTGGTGGTCATTTCGTCGCGGTGGCCGAATTGGGCGACGACGAGGTACGGTTCCTGGATGCCGGCAATCTGTCGACCCTCTCCTCCGTAGGCGTCGCCGACCGCCCGTGCGGGCTGGCTTTCGCGCCAGAGGGCCACCGCCTCCTCGTGACCCACCTGCTGAGTGGCGATGTGACCGTGCTCACCGTGCTACCTCCGGCTGTCCACCTGCCTCTTGTGCTCAGTGGAGGCGAAGGGACGAATCTCTGGTCAGAGAGTGCGCCTCTCAGCTTTTCTTTCTCTCTTTGGGTTTCGCACCTCACCACCATCTCGACTTGGCCCAACGTTGCTCCCGCGCCTGCGGTAATCGTCAACGGCGCGGGCACCCGCGCCTATGTGCCGCAGACGATGGGCCACGGTCTGGGGCTGAACACTGGATTCGACACTACGGTTTTCCCCAAGGTTTCGGTGCTCAACCTTGTGAGCCAGAGCCACCAGAGCTCCGAACACATCTCGCTGCCGGAGACTGACCAGCCGGTGGGCCTACCCTGGGACGCGGTGCTGACCGAGAGCGACACCGAGTTATGGGTGGTCAATGCGGGTAGCAACGATGTGTCAGTCTTGGATATCAGCAATCCCACGCAGCCGATTCGGGCTGGGCACGTACCAGTGGGCGACAACCCCCGAGGCATCGTCATCAGCCCCGATGGAAGCACAGCCTACGTAAACAACACGCTGGCAGGCACCGTTAGCGTGGTGGACACGAGCACCTACACAGTGACCTCAGTGATCAAGGCCACTGACATTCCTTTGCCGCCCGTCTTGCTGCGCGGCAAGCGGCTGTTCCATTCCAGCGCCCGGCCCGACCTGGCCCAGGCCCGCTGGATCAGCTGCAACACCTGTCACGTAGAGGGCGAACACGATGGGCGCACGTGGCTGCTTCAGTTCACAGGCTATGTGCCCCCAGGGGCCACACCGGTCATCACCCGCAACACCACTAGTTTGTTGGGCATGATCGAGACCTACCCGCTCCGCTGGTCGGCCGAATGGGACGAGTCGGCCGATAGCGAGTTCAGCATCCGTTTCGAGCAGTTCGGTACCGGGCTCATCGACGGCGATATGCACCCCACACTGGGGCCGCCCAATCAAGGCCGCTCCTATGATCTGGATTGCCTCGCTGCCTTCGTTGACAGTCTGGCCGTTCCATCCCGGACTCATACGTTGAGTCCGGCCGAGCAGCGCGGCAAGGCCATTTTCGAGTCGGCCGAAACCGACTGCGCCACTTGTCATCCTCCGCCCCTATACACCGACCACCAAGTCCACGATGTGGGTACCGCCGATGCCTACGGCGAATGGTTTGGCCCGTTGATTGACACCCCCACGCTGCGTTTCCTGTATGATAGCGCTCCCTACCTGCACGATGGGAGCGTGGGCACACTGCTCGAGGTGCTGACATCGGCCAACCCTGAGGATCAGCACGGTGTGACATCACACTTGACCCAAGGAGAATTGGCCGATTTGGTGGCTTTTCTAGTGGCTTTACCTTATTTCGAATAGGAGGCTCTCATGTGCTTAGGGGCTTCGTGCTCCGCCAAGCGAATCCTGACCGTCAGCATGGTTGGCATTTTGACTGTGCTCTTGGCCCTGGCAGTGTGGACGTCGGCGCGGGCCAGCGCTGCTCCGGTGGACGAGGGCGAAATGGCGCCGCAGGCTACACCGACTGCGATACCCGTGCCCTTTCCCACCACGCCCCCGGATGCTAGCAAGATCACCGTCGGCGAGGCCGACGTTGACGGCAACGCCGCCATAACCGGCACGGTGGGTGCGGTTGAACCCCTATCAGCGGTGATGATCGTCAACCTTAGCGCCCACAACATGATCACCGCGACGGCCGACGCCACTGGCGCCTTCACCGCCACTCTATACGCCCCGCCTGGGTCCTCGCTACTGGTCAAGTATGACCCGGCCGGCGACCGAGTGGCGCGGACATGGCAGACCGCACAGACGTGGACCAGGGATGCGTTTTTTTGGGACGCGAACCTTCTGCCAGGCACGATCCTGCACGTCGGTGCGCGTCCTCCTGCAAACGGCTCGTCGCAGGGTTTCGACATCGTGGGCAGCTTCGTGAACCCACAAGGAGGCTGGTCGGGCTGGACGATCTCCGGCACGCTGCAGGTGCCGGGCAATCCACCGACCCTGGCTGTGCAAGCTGGGCAGTCGGTGACGCTCACCGCACGGTTACGCGTCACATCGCCAGCTCTCAACTGCACCGGGACGCCAACCGCTACCGTCCAGGCTGACATCCGGTTGCGCCACCTGTTCGGCCCTGATGGTCGCGCCGAGCCGTGGGGTATCTGGTTCAACGCCCATCTCTTCACACCCACTGGCCTGCCCATCGAGCACGAGGCCGCCGGGGAGGACAGGCTCCTTCTCTGGACAAGCTTCAGCGGACTGACCTGTGTCAGCACCCACAGCTTCGATGGTTTCCTGGAGACCACCCTCCTAGTTCCCGCTGACCTGCCGGACGGAGTCTATTTTCCCATGATATACATCCTGAGCGACGTGCCACTCAGTGGAGGCGTGCCCCTCGTGCCGGTCTGGTACGAGCTGGAGTGGATCCGAATGCCGCCCCTCACCGTCGGTTCGCCGGCTCCGCCTCACATCCCCTGGACCCTGCTGGGCGACTATCCGGTCAACGGGCATCGCGGCCTCCAGGCCCGGGAGGACGTAGGTCACTTCGCCATGCCCACGCGGGTTGTCTTCCCGCCTCACCAAATCGCCATCCCACGCCTGGACGAACGCACGGGAGAGCCGCTGGTCTATCGGCTGGAACCCAGCTCGCACTGGCTCTCAGCCACCGACCGGCGCATGCCTTGCCCACCACACATCCCTCTGGAACTACCGTCAGGTCACTTGATCGTGGAAGTGATCAAGCCAGATAGCAGCGTTGACCAACTCGGGCCAGCGCCCATTCGACAATCGTCTGTGCGAACACCCTCCACCCCCGGCGGCGATCTCCTAGCCGAGGGGACCGGTCACATCGGCGACCTATACCACCTGACGACGATGGATGAGGCCTTTGCCTACAGCTTCGATCAATACGGTCCTCACGTCATCTCATTGATAGGTGAAGTCGATGATATCTACGGCAATACCTACGCCATCCAAGGCACCTATGAGGTGACCGTGGCCCGCGTGCTCGACCTGGACCCGGCCCAGCTGCCCACCACTCCGTACGAGGAGGGGGACGCCTTCGCCCCAGGACTGCACGTCTTTCCCCCTGTCCCCGCTGACGTGACCGTGCGACTTGTACATATGCCTTACTCCGATCCTGCGCAAGCCGTCACCGAAACGGTCACGGGACAGGCCAACCGTTTCGGCTACTTCCAGCCGCCAGTTGGTACCGAGATCCTCCTGGAAAATCCCGGCGAGTTCCGGGTCGACCTTACGGCCGTGTACACAGCCACCGACGGCACGTTATGGATGGGGTCCATGACTTGGGGCAACGTCGTGGAGGGAGCTGCCACCAAGATTGAAGCCCACGGCAGGCGAGGAATGGACTATAAGGATGACACCATTGACGACATGCCTGCCTGGTTCACGAATGCCTCTTTGCCGGCTCTCGACAAGTTCGATGGGGCACTAGAGAACTACTATCCCTATTTCAGTGGGGACATCCATTGGGGTGACGAAACCCCGGATCGCCCGACCCTGGGTGACTCGATCCACACCATCATCACCGTCAAAGACCTGACGGGAGTCAGCGAGA
Source organism: uncultured Anaerolineales bacterium (assembly GCA_964347945.1). GTDB lineage: Bacteria > Chloroflexota > Anaerolineae > UBA7937 > B3-Chlor > CAYGAW01. The sequence continues at coordinate 2,956 of CAYGAW010000198.1, read as the reverse complement.
CCGTGTACAACACAATGCGCAATCACTTTGATCGGGCTCGCAACTGCTTCCGCTGGCCGCCCGAGGGGTGCACGCAGTCGGGGTTGGAGAAGCGCATCGCCATCGGCGAAGCACCTTTGTTCATCACCACCGACAGCGGGATCGATCCTGCCGTGGACCCTGAAGATATCGACCTGTGGGGCTACTGGTACGGCTCTTCGGAGCGCCCTGATGTGCGCGTGCGGGAGATCATCTCCGAGGATGGTATGGGCACTGCCTACTGGCGTTTCAACGATACCTACGGCTACCAGATTGGTGAGCCGGCTGACGGGGACCAGCCGGGGGATTTGAAGTGGGAGTTTGGCGGGGTGGTGTTTCGGACGATCACGGAGACCAATCCGCTCAGCGAGTACGCCATCTACAGCTCGCTATGGGTACTGCTGCCGCACAACGACCAGGTGGGTGCGCGGGTCACGCCGCCCTTCCGGGGTGCAGGTGCCCTTGACGGCGGGCCGATCATGACGCTGCTGGGGCAGGAGATCGACATGCTCTTCCTGCCCAAGGGCGTGCGCCCCGGCAATGTGCTGGAGGTGGGGGATGTGGTGGCTTTCTCCGGGCATGTCGGGCCGCCACTGGACAGCCAAGTGAGTGTAACTATCACCTCGCCCATCCAGCACGACGTCCACACCCGCAACCTGCGTGCCAACAAGATTGGTTGGGTCTACGATCCGTCGTTCGACTTTGTGGCCGACGAGCCTGGCCGTTGGACGGTGGATGTACACGTGCTCCATGACCGCCCTTACCCCCCCACCGGCGTCATACCCGCCAGCCACAACACAGGGACGGTTCTGGGCACGACCGGGCGATACGAATTCTACGTTGTTGAGCCCGGTTCGCCGAGGCTGCTGGTCGATTCGCCGCAGCCAGGTTTCATTGTCTGGCCCATCGGAGAGGTGGAACCGGTCCACATCCAGGGCATTGCGCCTCCAGGGACGACGGCTGTTCACTACACCTTCCACGACAAGGGCGTGGTGATGGGACAGGGGAGCGTCACACCGGACGCGGGTGGAGAGTTCACCGTCACCTATGACGCTTGGGCTCTCCGCCAGGATTTCTCGATGCTGAGCCTCACGGCCCACGAGGGACGATGGGAGGGTCTGGCCGATGAGGTGGCTATCAATCTGCTTGCTGTGGGAGGACCTGAGCCACAAGGTAACACTGTGACCTTGATCGGCGAGGAGGTCTTCGTCGTCAACGACCTGAATCCGGAGAGCTACGTGCCAGTAGTCCAGCGCGGCTGGGCGGCTAGTCCGTAGCGGAGGACCGCCACAGTGATGAAGAAGCGCAGGAACTGGCTGCTCATGGTAATGGTACCGCTGGGCCTCTTGATCTTGCTTCGGCATGCCCAGTGGGCGGCGAGCCAGGGTACTGTCGAGGTCAGCGGGGTGGTCGTTGATGATGAGGGTCCAGTGGCCGGGGCCACCGTGCGGCAACAGACGACATCCAACAGCACTATCAGCGCGGCTGACGGTACTTTCACCTTGGGGGGCTTGACTGAGGGTATTTCGGTCACGGTCACTGCTTGGCACGAGGGCTATCACCCCGCTGGGGAGGAGATTGTACCCCCGGAGACGGGCATCACTATTGCTCTGACGCTGCACCCCACGGGAGACAACCCAGACCACGAGTGGCTAACCTCCATGCCTGTTCCAGAAGACCCCATCGGGTGCGGGCACTGCATGGTGGCTTTCCCTCAGTGGGAGGTCAACGCTCATGCTCAGTCTGCCATCAACCCGCGATTCTTCTCGTTGTACAACGGGGCCGACATTAGTGGGACGGCGACTGTCTCACCTGGGTACAAGCTCGACTTCCCGGGGACAGCCGGCAACTGCGCCACCTGCCACGCGCCTGGGGCTGCGGTGGATCACCCCTTCACGTCGGACATGAACAATCTCGTTGGAGTGGAGACCGAGGGCGTGTTTTGCGATTTCTGCCACAAAGTGGCTAATGTGTACTTGAACCCTGCCACGGGTCTCCCCTACTCGAATATGCCAGGGGTACAGTCCATGCCTTTGACCCGCCCACCGTCGGACACGCACATGTTCTATGGTCCCTTCGATGACGTAACCAGACGGGTCAGCTATCTCGAGCTTGAGAAGAAGAGCCAGTTCTGCGCCGCCTGCCACCAATTCAGCTTCTGGGGCACTCCCATATACGAGTCGTTCCGCGAGTGGTTGGAGAGTCCCTATCCGGCGCAAGGCGTCGAATGCCAGACCTGTCACATGGCCCCCACGGGCGTGGACTACTTCGTCTTCCCGGAGAACGGTGGGTTGATCCGAGACCCTGCACTTATTGCGTCCCACCTGCAACCCGGAGCAGCGGATGAGGAACTGCTGCACAACACGGTGAGCATGACTGTGAGTGCCACGCAGGCCTTGAATGTGGTTTGGGTGACCGTGGCCGTCACCAATAACGAAGCTGGACATCATGTACCTACGGATTTCCCTGGGCGGCACATGATCTTGACCGTCGAGGCTACCGAAGATCTGGGGCAGGCCTTGAACCAGCTCAGCGGTCCGACTGTGCCAGAGTGGGGTGGTGCACAGGCCGGCTTGCCAGGCAAGGCCTTCGCCAAGGTCCTACGAGACGCTGCGAGCGGACAGTCGCCTGTAGTGAGCTACTGGAAGCAGACTCTAATCGTTAGTGACAACCGCATCCCGGCCATGCAGACCGACACGTCCACGTATAGCTTCGTCGCACCACCGGCCGGAGGCCCGGTGACCGTCACGGCGGAGCTCCGTTGTCGGCGGGCGTTCCAGACGGTGATGGATGCTAAGGGGTGGGATACTCCCGACGTCGTGATGGAGGAAGATCAGACCACTTTCGTTGCGGACCCGACTTGGGGTACTTTCTTCCCGCTCATGATGCGGAGCGTCACGGTGCCCTGACTGCCTCTTGAAGACGCTGCTTCGCAAAC
>CAYGAW010000197.1:0-15055 GCA_964347945.1 uncultured Anaerolineales bacterium | reverse complement strand
GAGACGGATACTCCCCAGCTTCCCTCATCCCCCGCCGACACGCCGACGGAGGCTCAAGCAGCTGCTGCCGCGAACGTAGGGCCCATGGCCACCCCCGTTCTCGTGGACCATTCGGGCTCCTCGGACTGGATACCTGTGCTCCTTCTAGGTGTAACAGTACTGTCCTTCGTGGGGGCGGCAATACTTGGTGGGGCGCTGGTTCTGCTCCGGCGATCCTAGCCCGTCACGTAGATGGGATTGGTGAACACCCAGCCGCGACGCTTCAGGAGATGGCTACGATAGGCCTCGACCCGATAGACGCCGCCTTGCTCCGCCGTGTGGCTGAGTTTCCTGCCTTTGGTCTGGGCGATGACCTCACCATCTTTCAGCAGGCGGAGGTCTGCTGGAAGAGGAGACGAAATCTTCAACTCCAACCCGCCGGCAATCGAAATCTCCTGGCCCATACCTGCGCTCGCCTCGCTGTTGCTGGCCGTGAAGCGAAGACCGAAGGAGTCGCCGACCGCATCGTAGGCGGCGAAGCAGCATCCCTCCTTGAGGGCCTGATAGACCAGTGCCTTGTCGTGCTTGAGCTCGCGGGTGAAGGGCTCAGGAGTGAGGATATGCGTTCGAGCCGCTTTGAAACAATGGTCGTAGGAGAGGATGGCGCGGCGAAGAGGGCCAAAGCTGTAGGTATTGCCATGGACATCGGTGCCAGCGATAATGACTGTCCTGCGGGTTTCCAACAACTCATCCCACTTGGCGAGGGTCTCCGGGAAGGGCCCTCTCATCATTACCTGGGGGAAGTAGACGAAGAACAGCACCCGGCGTAGGTTGTGGAGGTAGCTCTTGAACTCAGACATGTAGTTCCATATCTCCAACCCGGTGTAGCCTGTAACCTCCCAGTCGACCCACGGCAATTCTGGCTCTCTTGTGAAGGAGGGACTGTGCTCGAAAGGATGGGCGATGAAGCCGAAGCCTCCTTGCGTGTTCACTTCGTCGATGACCGTCTGGGCACTCTTGTTGTCAGCATCGATGTGCTCGTCGATGTCGAAGGCCAGATAGTGGTTGGCCTCGGGCGCCCGCTGTGTATCGTGGAGCTCTTCCCCCACTAGCAGCAACAGGTCTCCGTACCAGCCGTCCCTGTCTTTCACGAATACGTTGTGATCGGCGACGATCAGGAAATCCAATCCAGCGCGGGAAGCGACCTGGGCCACCTCCTCGTGAGTACTTGCCCCATCGGAGGACGAAGTATGCAGATGAATGCCGCCTACGTATTCGAAAACCATGTGCTCAGTGTTTGCAGACGGTGAAGGTGAACGATCTCTGGCCAGTGACGCCTGGCGCGCATGTGCCGCGGTGGTGACCATGCCTCAGGCGCCCTCAAGTAGCAAGGGAGTCCACACCCGCAGGGGTGAACGGGCCATGACTTCGATGCAAGCGGTCAAGAAACTGACAGCAGCGCTCGCCGGTCCTGTCGCTAGTCTGGATCAGCCAGAATCTCCTTCGCTTTCTCGGCCAGGTGCTCCGGCACCAGAATCCGTACCTGGCCCATCCCGTCCACGGTGAAGCCGAAGATCTCGCTCTCATACTGCAACAGGGCGGGGATACCCTCGCTTTCCAGTTTTCCCTTGATCACATAGGCCTGGAGCTGGCCGGACGCAGTATACACTTTCTCCAGCTTCGACTCTCTCTGCTCGGACATGCCCATGCTCCTCCCTCGCGCTGCCGAGTTTTGCTGGTAGCGGACTGCTTCAGTTGCGTCAGTAATCCGCGGCTTGCACGAACACCGCACTCAGTGGCACAGTCGCTCGTGCTCTGGTCTGCGACTCTCCTATTCCACCGCTATGGAAGCGTCGGCAGGCATGCCGGGTTTCAGGTCATGCTCAGGGTTGGCAATAAGGATCTTGACGGCGAAGACGGTGCTCACCCTTTCCTCTTGAGTTTGCACGTTCCGAGGGGTGAATTCTGCCTGCGAAGAGATGTACGTCACCTTGCCCTCGTACACAGTGCCGGGGAAGGAATCGACCTCCACACCCACCGGTTGGCCTAACTGAATCCGACCATAGCGGTTCTCGGGTATGTAGACGGTCAGCTCTACCTCATCCAGGTTTGCCACGGTCATCAGCGTCGCGCCCGGAGATGCGGTCTCTCCCACATGGATGGCGCGGTTGCTCACCAGGCCGCTCAAAGGGGAGCGAAGCGTCATCTTGTCCAGCTGAACCTGTAGAATGGTCAGAGTGGCCTCCGCCTGACTGACCTGGGCCTGAGCTATAGCTACCTCTTCCTCTGTAGGCTTGGCCAACAGCGCGTCGAGGCTGGCCTGTCCCACCTCTGCCGCTGCCACGGCTTGCTCGTATTGAGCTCTCGCTTGGTTGACGGTGGTGTTCAAAGCGATGGGCCTATCGCGCATCTCCATCAGATTCTCAAGATGGGCTTTGGCTCCCTCCAGAGTCTCCCCGGCGATAGCCACCGCTGCCTCTGCTGCCTTCACCTGTTGGTCCAGCGCCTCGTATGCGGTCTTGCTCTCGTCATCGCCAGCACCGGCATAGGAATTGCGCTCGATTTCGAGACTTCGCAGTTGCGCTTGCGCCTGCGCAACCTGCCGCTCTGCCAGTTCTACCTGAGCGCTGGCCTCGTCTATTTGGGCGTTCAGTTGCTGAGGGTTATCTCGCACTGCCTGAGCGTCGCGCCAGGCTCTTTCGGCCCCGTCGCGTGCCGCAATGGCCTGCTCCAGCATGGCTTCGGCGGTGGTTATCTCTCCCGGTCGGGGTCCGGCCTGCACCCGGGCGAGATTGGCACGCGCTGCGGCCACGGCCGCTTCAGCCTCTCCCATCTGAGCATCTACGAGGCTGGTATCGAGGCGTATGAGGACGTCGCTTGCCTCCACCTCGTCGCCTTCCTCGGCTAGAACGTCCGCCACACGACCACCGAACTCCGACGCTATGATAACCTCTTCGGCCTCGATTGTGCCCGAAGCCTCGATGGCTCCTGTCTCGGTCCCTCCTCCACAGGCGGAGCAGACCAACGCAAGGGCTATGCCGAGGATTAGTAAACGAACTACGGCCGGAATTGCTGCTTTGAATCGCATCCGTTGGCCTCCCTTTACTTCTCCACCAGAATCTGGGCATCGGCAGGCATGCCAGGTTTCAACGCGTGGTCGGAATTGGGAATGCGTATCTTCACTGCGAAGACAGTGCTCACCCTTTCCTCCTTAGTTTGCACGTTCTTGGGGGTGAATTCTGCTCGGGAAGCGATGTGCACCACGTCCCCACTGAAGGTCCTCTCGGGGAAGGAGTCCACGTCCACCTCTACCGGCTGGCCCACCTTGACCAAACCAATGTCCTTTTCCGGTACGTATACGGTCAGAGTGACTTGGTCCAGGTCGGCCATGGTCAGCAGAGAGAAGTTCGGCGGGGCAATCTCGCCCACATTGACCATGCGTTGCAGCACCACGCCCGTTCTGGGTGCCGGAAGCGTCATCTTGTTCAATTGCACTTGCAGAGTATGCAGTGCAGCTTCAGCCTGTTGAACTTGAGACTCTGCCAGGCTGACCTCGTCCTCAGTGGCGCCAGCGCGGAGAGCATCCAGCTGGGCTTGCGCCACCGCAACGCCGGCTTCGGCGATCTCATATTGAGCCCGGGCGGCGCCGACCAGGGCATCGGCCTCCAAGGGATTGTCCCGCATCGCCAGCAGGTTGTTCAGGTTCTGGCGGGCGCCGTCTCGCGCGGCCTCGGCCGCGTACAGGCCTTGCCAGGCCATCCATGCCTCTTGGTTCGCCAGGTCCCCCTGTTTCCGTACCTCGCTCAGAACCAGCTCCTTCACCTTGATGTGTTTGCGGACGACTATGCCGAGGCCGGGGACGGGGATATCGACATCAAAGCCTTCCTCCAGCTGGGGGTAGGTCCGCTTGAAGAACTCCTGCTGTGTCTCCGCGGCGCGCACGTTTGCGATGGCTTGCTCGACGGTCAGTTCGGCGATGGCCAACTGGGTGCGCGCTCCGTCTATCTGGGTCTCCAACTCCTGTGGGGTGTCGCGAGCTGTCTCTGCATCTCTCAGCCCCTGCAATGCCCCGTCGCGGGCCACCTCCGCCTGCCTCACCAGCGCCTCGGCTTGATGGATCTCAGCCTCGGGAACTCCGGCGACCACCTGGGCCAGGGCAGCCTGGGCTGCTTCAAGAGCCGCATCGGCCTGGGCTATCTGAGCTTGCAGGATAGAGTCGTCGAGACGGATGACGACGTCTCCTAGCTCTGCCAGGTCGCCTTCGTCAACCAAGACCTCCGCCACCCTGCCCCCAACCTCTGTAGTGACGGACACCTCTTCGGCCTCTATGATCCCTGAAGCAGCGAGGACTCCTTCCGGAACCACCTCGACTTGGATGCCGAGCTCAGCCACAATCTGCGCCTGCACGTCGGGGTGGGAGCTGAGGTACCACCATCCACCTGCAGCCACGACCAGGAGCAGCAGCGGCAGCACAATGATTACTATTCGCCGTCTCATTCGCTTTCTCCTCATACTGGGCGTTGTTGACGATTCACTCTAGCTTCCCCCGCCGAAAGCCAGCCTCTTGTCCTCCTCTTTGATGCTGGAGATGAAGACGTCCTCCAACGAGGGAGCGATGATGTCGACACTCCTTGTCTCGACTCCTTGTTGTGCCAGGAGACGATGGATTTCTGGTATATGCACCTCTAGGTCCTCGCCTACCACATGGATCAGCGCTCCGTAGAGAGCTACCTCATCGAATAGGGAAGCGTCCCTTAGGGTGCTGAGAGCCACATCGGGGTCTGTGCAGTCTATTTCGAGGACTTGGCCCTTCATGACTTTCTGTTTGATCTCCTGAGGTGTCCCTCGCGCCACTATCCTGCCCAGGTGAATGAAGGCCAGGCTCTGGCAATGCTCAGCCTCGTCCATGTAGTGCGTGGTGACGAAGATGGTGGTCCCCTGCTCCGACAACTCGTAGAGTAGGTCCCAGAAGGCCCGGCGCGAGATGGGATCCACCCCGGCGGTCGGCTCGTCGAGGAACAACATCTCGGGTTCGTGAATGATGGCCGTACCCAAGGCCAGGCGCTGCTTCCACCCTCCTGAGAGGTTCTTGGTCATCTCCCGTTCTCGCCCTCTCAGGTTCGCCATCTCCAGGATGTATTCTTTCCTCTCACGAAGGCGCTTTCCCGTGACCCCATACGTGCCTCCGTAGAAGTTGAGGTTCTCGGAAACGGTCAGGTCGTTGTAGAGGCTGAACTGCTGCGACATGTATCCTATTCGCTTGCGAATCTCCTCGGGTTCTTTGATGATGTCGTAGCCGAGGACTGTGCCGCCTCCTTCAGTGGGGCGCAGTAGACCCAACAGCATCCGGATGGTCGTGGTCTTGCCGGAGCCGTTGGGTCCCAGGAAACCGAATATCTCACCAGTCCTGATCTCGAAGTTGACATGATCCACTGCGGTGAAGTCTCCGAACTTCTTGGTCAGATCCTCAGCCATGACGGAGTATTCATTCTGCATGCGGTCTACCCTTCTAGTCTTTGGGCTTCGATAGTGCGTCAGTCACTGGATTGTTGGCCCGGCCCTCAGCTATTCTCTTCCGAATGAGCGAGATGAAGGCCTCTTCCATCCGCGGCCTGGTCTGGCGGAGCCCGGATATCTGTAGCTCCTCTTCCTCCAGATACGTCTTCAACTCGGGCATGCGCTGTTCTACGCTATCAACGAACACGTGCAGCAGGTCACCATAGGTCTGTATCTCCAAGACTCCGTCCATGCGGGCGACGATGTCTCTGGCTCGCCTCAGCTCTTCGGGCCTCAATTCGATCAACTCCGCTGGGACCAACTCCTTCACCTTCTCAGGCTCGTCGCAGACGATGATGTCGCCCTCGAACATTAGAGCGACACGAGAACACCGCTCTGCCTCATCCATGTAGGGCGTGCTGACGAAGAGGGTCACCCCTCTCAGGTGGAGGTCTGAGAGGATATCCCAGAACTCCCGTCGCGAGACGGGGTCCACGCCGGTGGTAGGCTCATCAAGAAACAGAACCTCTGGCTCGTGAATGAGTGTGCAGGCGAGCGCCAGCTTCTTCTGCATGCCTCCAGACAGCTGAGCAGCCCTCCGGTCTTTGAAGTCTGTCAGGCGGGCGAAACCCAGCAGCTGGTCTATCCGCTCCTTCCTCGTCTGGCCCGTCACTGCAAAGATGTCGGCGAAGAAGTTGAGGTTTTCCAGAACGGACAGATCGCCATAAAGGTTGAATCGCTGCGCCATGTAGCCGATGCGCTTCTTTATCTCTTCTGCCTCTTTGACCACGTCAAAGCCCGCCACTTTCGCGCTGCCTTCGGTGGGGTTCATGATGGCGCATAGCAGTCGGATGGTGGTGGTCTTTCCCGCCCCATCGGGTCCCACCAGGCCGAAGATCTCGCCTCTCTCTATCTCGAGATTGAGGTTGTCAACTGCTACCACCTTCTTGAAGGTGCGAGTCAGGTTATGCGTCTCTATCACGTAGTTGTCCTTGTTCAGCATTCATTCCACCTCTACTAACTCACTCCCTCACTCCAACTGCTTGCGAAAGCTGCGTACGCTGAGAACGAGGCTTGCGATGCCCAAGGCAGTGAGGGCAAAGAGCTGCGGCATCAGATCGTTGAGTGTAGCTCCCTTCAGCATGATGCTACGCATTGCAGACAGATAATGGCGGATAGGAAAGAAAGCTGATGCCCACTGCATGAGTAGGGGCATGTTCTCCACTGCGACCAGATAGCCCGAGAAGCCCACGTTCAGTATGCCTATCATGAAAATCAACAACACGGCCTGCTGCTGTGTCGCCGACACCGCCGAAATCACCAATCCCCAGGTCAGCTGGGCCATGATGAAGAGCAAGGTCAGGGCGAGCAGCAAGGCCAGAGACCCTCTGACGGGCACGCCGAATACCCATACGACGATACCCAGCATCGCCAGGAAGTCAACGAAGGCCACTATAGTGGGCAGAGTCGCCTTGCCGATGATGAACTCTAGCCTTCTCAGAGGCGTGACCATCAGCTGCTCCAAGGTGCCCGTCTCCCGTTCTCTCACAATTCCCACCGAAGCGACGAGGAGGGTGACCACGTGAACGACCACACTCAACTGGGCGGGAAGGAGGTAGTATCCATGCTTCATCTCCTGATTGAAGCGAGTCGTCGTCCGCATGCTTAGCTGTGCCAAGGAGGGATTCCCTCCCTTGGGCAATTCGCCTCGCTCCACGACGATCTCCTGCCCCAAGTCGTTGATCGTTCCTTCGGCAGCGCCAATAGCCGCGTAGGCAGCTACGATATTGGACCCGTCCACCAACAGTTGAATGGACGCTCTTTCTCGCGGAGACTCCAGTGCTGCGCCGAAACCACGAGGAATCACCACGGCCAAGGTAATCCGTCCACCGTCCAGCAATTGAGCGGCTTCGTCAACATCATCTAGGTAATATGAGGCATCCAACTCTTCGAGGTTTTCCAACGCTACAATCAGTTGTCTGCTGGCGTTTGTCCGGTCCTCATCCACCACAGCCATCGGCAGGTGAGATGTCTCGGTTGCCGTACCCTGGCCCAACATCAGCAGCAGAAGCGTAGGCCCTATGAGGACGAACGACAGCAGAACCCGGTCGCGAAGAAACTGCTGTAGATCCTTGATCACTAGATTGGTGATGCGACCCCACATACTCGTTATCCCAGCTTCTTCTTGAAGAGTCTGATGGCGAGCAGGACGCTTCCTGCGCCTATCGTTGCCAAGGCCAGGCTGGGGCGCCAGAGCGCTTCCCAGCCTACGCCCTTCAGTAGGATACCCCGCGAAATGGTGATGTAGTATGTCGTGGGCAGGAAGCCTGCCTGCAGTTGGGCGACCAGCGATGTTCTGTCCACCGGATCTATGAGCCCCGCGATGAACATGCTGGGCACGAAAAGCACTAGAAACAGTACTACCATGGCCGCCTGCTGACTGGACAGGAAATTGCCGATCAGGAGGCTCACCCCCAGGACGCCCAGCAAGAAATCAGCTGTCAGCACCAGGAACAGGAGAACGTTCCCCTGGAAGGGCACGCCGAACCAGAGAGTCGCTACCATGAGCACCAGAATGACACTCACGAGGCCAGCGGCGACGTAGGCGGCCAACTTGCCCAGCAGTACCTCCGAGGCCCGTACCGGTGTGGCAAAGAGTCCTTCCATTGTGCCCACCTCTTTCTCACGGGTAAGGGAGGTTGCTATGGAGAAGGCCGGCATGCACATCACCACGGCGATGAGGCCAGGCACCATACTGTGTAGCACCTTCAGGTTGGGGTTGTACCAGACTCGCGTACGAATGTCTATGGGTGCCAGCAAGACCTCGACCTCGGCGGGGACGGACGCCGTACTGGACACCAGGGCCTCAGTTCGTCCCCCCAGCTGACTCAACATCTGAATGGTGAGGGGTAGGTTGGTGGCGTCGAGGATGACCTGCAAAGTACCCCTCTCTCCTCTCATGAGTTGATTCGATAGATCGGGAGGGACCACCAAGACGCCGTGCACCTGATCGGTGGCCAGCAGCCGGTCGAGCTCTTGACGACTGGAAACGTCATGGTTGAGTTGGATACTGCCGTCCTGCGTCAGGGCGGAGGCATACTGACGGGAGAGGGACGACTTGTCCAGGTCAAGAATCCCCAGTGCAAAACGATCAACATCCCAAGCGAAAAGGTAGGATAGCATGACCAGCATGAAAGCTGGCGATATGAACACCAGGAAGAACGTCCTGGGATCCCGGATGATATGGATGAACTCCTTCCCGCTGATAGAGGCGGTACGCCTCAGTGTTTGAGTCACGTTCTTAACCATAGTCCACAGAATCTCTTCGTCTTGGAAGGCATCAGTCCAATCGCCTTCTTAGTATGGTCAAGGTTACCGAGTTGATGATCACACCCAGGATAGCCAGGGCAACCAGCTCTTTCCAGAACGTCTCGATTCCCGCACCCTTGAGCATGATATCTCGCATGACCAGCAGCCAATGCTTGATGGGCACCAGATTGGCCAGTACCTGCATCGGTGCGGGCATGGTGTCCACGGGGAAGGCATATCCAGAGAAGACCATTCCTACCATGGCCAATACCATGACCAGCAACAAGGCTTGGAGTTGAGTGCGAGAGAACCCCGAGATCAACAGGCCCCAGCCCAGTTCGACGAAGATATATAGCAGGGCCAATACCAGAAGGAGAGGCAGAGAGCCCTTCATGGGCACGCCGAAGATGAACACGGTGATACCCAGCATGAGCAGGAAGTCGAAGTAGGAAATAACCACGGCCGGTATGGCTTTCCCGATAATCAACTCCCAGGTGCGAATTGGGGTGACCATGAGTTGCTCGAAAGTGCCCAACTCACGTTCTCGTGCAATGCTTATGGCCGCTATCATCAGGGCAACCATCTCCAGCATGAAGCCCATCTCCGAGGGGACCGTGTAATTGGCGTCTGAAAGCTCCTCATTGAACCATACGCGTACATCGGTCCTGATGATCTCTCCTTGCTGACCGGAAACGCTACCATAGGTCTCAAGGACCACGTCCTGTGCGTAGCTGCCTATGACACCACGGGCGCTCATCTCGGCCGCTTGGGCAGCAGTAGGATCGGAACCGTCCAGCACGACTTGTACCTGGGGTGGCTCGGATCCTGGCATGGACAGCCCCTCCGCAAAACCTGTGGGGATGAGAACGCCCGCCGCAACAGATCCGGCGTCGAGGAGCGCGGACAACTCGCTCTCGCTGCCAGGGTAGTGTGCCGCGTCGAAAGTGGCCGAGTTCTCCAACGCGACCACCAGGGCTCGACTGTCCTCCGTGCGATCCTGGTCGACTATGGCCGTAGGCAGGTGCTCTATGGGTGCGGACGTGGACCACGCGATGAACACCAGCTCCGAGACTGGTCCGAGGACCAGAAACGACACGAGAAGGATGTCCCTGCGCAGGTGAATGAGTTCCTTGGTGACCAGATACCATATTCGACGGAACATCTCGGCTACGCCAATCTCTTCTTGAAAGTGAGGATAGCTGCGCTGGTGACCAGCACGCCCATCACAAAGAGAGCCAACGCAAAAGGCCAGAGTGCGTGCATGTCCAGCCCCTTGAGGAACAGGCCCCTGGCGATGGTCACATAGTGGGTTGTGGGCATCATGTAGGCTTCCATCTTCATCATGGGCGGCATGCTAGCGATGGGGTAGAAGAGCCCCGACATGAAGAAGCCCGGGAAGAGAAAGATCAGCAGAGCGCAGACCATGGCCGCCTGCTGAGAAGGCACGAATACGGAGATGAGCAACCCTATGCTCAGAGTCGCCAAGAAGAAGTCCGCTGAGAGGAGAAGGTATAACAGAGGACTGCCCCGGAAGGGGGCCCCGAACCAGTAGATGCCCACGAGGGCGCAGAGTACTGCACTCACCAGGCCGCTGAGGACGTAGGGGATGAGCTTGCCTATCAGTAGTTCAGAGCGCCGCACGGGGGTGGCGATGAGAGCCTCCAGCGTGCCCTTCTCCTTCTCTGCGGTCAGGGCCAGTGTCGCAGCCACCGCCGGCATGCCCAGCACGCTGGCGATAAGGCCTGGCACCCAGCCTATGATCGGCTTCAACGTGGGGTTGTACCAGGTGCGCATACGCAGGTCTATGGACGTCAGTTGGTCCGCACTCACCCCTTGACGTTCGAGGGCCTCCCTTACTATCTCTAAGGCCATGCTTTGGGTGTATCCAGCGATATGCGTCATAGCGTGATTGGCGGTGCTGGGATCTGTGCCGTCCACGATGACCTGAAGACTCGCTTCGCGACCAGCCAGGAGGTCGTCCTCGAATCCAGCCGGGATGACTACCGCTGCCTTCGCCTGCCGGCGCTCTAGCCTGCTGCGCAAGTCATCGTAGTCCCGGGGCGAGAACAGGATCCGAATGTCGCCAGTGCTGGCGAGGCCGTCTCGATAGCGGCGTGACAGCGCACTCTGATCATGGTCCAGAATGGCCACGGCCACGTTCCTGATCTCGACCGACATCGAGTAGCCGAACACCAGGAGCAGGAAGACGGGCGAGAGGGTGACCAGGATGAAGGTCCTCCGGTCACGCAGGATGTGCCACGTCTCCTTGCGCATGATGGAGAGGGTTCTTCTCAGATCCACTGTCTTCTCTCCGGGGGACGCTGCCCAGCCTCTCAGCTCTTGATGCGCCGCATCAGCCACAAGAGCATTAGCGCCAAACCCCAAGGATCACCTATGGTAGCCGCAATGGCTAACCAGCCTGTGATACCGAGTGCTGGCAGAATCAGTCTCCATTCCAGCAGGCCGACGACCAGCATCGTCAACGTGCTAGCCAGGACGTCGCCCAGCAGGCCGTACGGTCGCTCGCTCTTGACGACCAGGGGTACGCCCCAGCCATTCAAGACTCCTATGATGACCAGCAGAGCAGCTATGATTACTGCGCCAAGCATGCTTATCAGCCTCCTTCTTTCTACCGCGTGCTGCGCTTGCCTCGACCAATCACACGCCGTTCCCCAGCAGGGCGCGCGCTGACTTCTCCAACGCCTCCCACATCCTCTCGTCGGCGGCCAGGTCCCGGTGTATCATGAACTGTGCGACCAGACCGTCAGTGACGGCAACCAAGACCGTGGCCAGTCCATCGAGGGGAATCGTCGGGGCTATGACGCCCCGCTCCACTGCATGTGCCAACCCGCTGCGGCAGGCTTCGCGAAACTCGCGAAATAGCTCCTCTAGTTCACGGGCCACGAGTGGGCTTTGTCGGGCTACCGTCCAGCACTCGAGGCTCAGATTGATGTAGCTCGGGTGACTCTCAACGATGGCCCGAACCACTGATATGAGCCCCTCGGCCAAGTCGTCCGCCGTCTGCCTTTCGGCGAACATCTCTTCCACCAGTTCCAGGGTGGCTTCGCTGCTGGCGCGCACTACCTGAGCCAGCAGCTCTTCCTTGCTCTTGAAGTAGTAGTGGAGCAAGCCCCTGCTGACACCGGCCTCGGCGGCGATCTCAGCTATCGTGGTGGCGGGATAGCCTCGCTCAGCGAGGAGCCTACCGGCAGCGTTGAGGATGGCCTGGGCCTTTTCGTCGGAACGCGGTCGAGCAACCATATCCAGCCTCTCTTTACTTGTTGGACGTCCAACCAAAGAATACCACCATTCTTTCTGATTGTCAAGAAGGCCTTCTGCCGAGGCGTATCCCGTCAGCCCGTCGCTTTTCCCCATTGTCCTACTCGAGCCGCTTGCGAAACCTCCTGGAGGCGACACTGAATATCAACACGCCGAAGATGACGATGGCTATCACTTCTCCCAGTAGGATACGGAGGCCTACTCCCTTGAGGATGATGCCTCTGACGATGATCAGCATATATCTCAGAGGGACGACGTAGCTGATCCATTGGAGCACCTGGGGCATCGCCTCTAACGGAAAAAGGAATCCGCCCAGGAAGAGAGCAGGCAGCAAGGTGAAGAAACTGAGGTACATGGCCTCCTGCTGGGTCCTGGCTATCGTGGAGATGAGTATCCCGAGTCCGAGGGTAGTCAGCAGGAAGACTACCGAGAGAGCGAGCAACAGGGTGAGGCTGCCCCGGACGGGCACACCGAACCAGAACACGCCGATGACCAGTATCTCGGCGAGATCGAAGAAGGCGATGGCAACGTACGGCACTACTTTGCCCAGAATCAACTCGGGAGGCCTGATGGGCGTAACCATCAACTGCTCGATGGTGCCACGTTCCCGTTCCCGGACGATGGCCAGGGAGGTGAATAAAGTCGTCAGGAACTGAAGAATGATGGCGATTAGCCCTGGTATCATGAAGTTGACGCTCTCCATGTTGGGGTTGTACCAGATACGAGCATGCACCCCAATGCCCGGAAGATCCTCTGGGTCGAGACCTATGACCTCCACGGCGAGTTCCAGCGACTGGGCCTGAGCAATGGTCTGAGCCGCAGCGAAGGCGGTGGAAGCGACGGTTGGGTCAGAGCCATCAATCACGAAGAACGCCTGAGCCGTCCCCAGCTTTTCCAGGTCACGTCCGTAGCCAGCGGGGATGATGAGCCCCGCCCGGTGTGTTCCTTTGTCTATCAGCCGGCCCAGTTCCTCCTCGCTGCTTACGTAGGCGGTGGTGTCAAAGTAGTTGGACGCTCGATAAGCCTCTATCAGGTCACGACTTTGGGAAGTGAGGTCCTGATCCAGGACTACGGTGGCAAGATGCTCTATGTCGGTGGTGACAGCATAGCCCAGCAGGATCAGCTCTATCACGGGGAGCAGAAACATGATCGCCAGCGTGCGGGGATCGCGGATGATGTGAATGAACTCCTTGTAGATGACGAAGAAGATGCGATGGCTCATAGCTGCTTCCTGAAGCGCGAGGCTGCCAGAGTGAGCATCACAGTGCCGAACAGTGCCAGCGCGAGTGCTTGATCCCAGAGGAGATCCAGGCCTGCTCCTTTCAGTATGATGCCGCGGATAATCACAAGGAGATATCGCAAGGGAATCAAGTAGCTGATCCACTGCAACACCCTAGGCATGGCCTCCAGGGGAAAGAAGAAGCCGGACAGAAAGATGAAGGGCAGCATCAGGAAGAAGGTGAGGAATATCGCTTCCTGCTGGGTGTTGGCGACGGTGGAGTTGAAAAGGCCGATTCCCAGAGACACCAGGAGCGCTAGCACACCTAGAGCCAGAAGCAAGAGGACATTTCCGGCGACCGGCACACCGAACCAGAAGACGCCGATGAGCAACACCTCTATCAGGTTGAAAAGGCTGATGACCACGTAGGGGGTCACTTTGCCCAGAATCAACTCCGCAGATCGCAGGGGAGTGACGATCAGTTGCTCGATGGTACCTTCTTCCTTCTCCCTGGCGATGGACAGCGCGGTGAAGATGGTGGCCTGCATCTGCAAGATCATGGCCATGAGCCCTGGTATCATGAAGTTCGCGCTCTTCATGTTTGGGTTGTACCAGACCCGAGGGCGCACATCGATGCCTGGTTGTTCGTCCACCTCGATGCCGTACATCCGCTCTATCAAGCTGGTGGACTGGGCCTGAGCCACTGTCTGGGCAGCACTGAAGGCGGTCATGGCCACGGTGGGCATGGAGCCGTCGATGACGAAGGCCACGGAGGCCTGGTTCTCACTGGTCAGACTCCGGCCATAGCCGGAGGGAATGATCAAGCCGGCCTTGGCCCGTTCTTCGTCGATCAGTCGTCCGAGTTCCTCCTCGCTGCGCGTGTAGAACAGAATGTCGAAGTAATTGGAACTGCGATAGGCCTCCACGAGTTGGCGGCTCTGTTGTGTCTGATCCTGGTCCAAGACCGCCGTGGGCAGCTGTTCCACATCGGTTGTGGCGGTGTAGCCGAGCAGTACGAGCTGCATGACCGGCATCATGAAGATGATGGTCAGAGTACGGGGATCGCGAAGAATGTGTATTATCTCTTTCCGTGTGATGGCCAGAGTGCGCCTGAGCATGCGGCAAATCTCTCTATTCGTCTGGGCGAAGGCGGAGGCCGTCCAGGAACAGCCCCACCACCTCCGAGATGACTTCTTCTCGTGACACTTGCTCCAACTCCGAAGGTTGCTGAAGCCAGAGGAAGCCAAAGGACATCACGGAGCCGATCATGGCTCGGGCAACAACTTGGGTATTGACCTCCCGGAACACGCCAACCTCACTTCTGCTTTCGATGTACTTGCCGAGATAGTGGATGGCTGGAGCAAGCACCTCATTGATGTATGCCGTGCGGAGGTCATCGTCCACCAGCACTTCGGGCATTAGTGCTCTGACCAGGTCTATGTTCTTGAGCAGCAGATGGAAGCGGTTCTTGACCAAAGCGAGCACGTAGGCCTTCACATCCTCCCTGGGGGGTAGGGCGTCGAGTTGCTCAAGAGACTCCAGAGCCAGCCGAGAGGACATGGCGATGAGGAGATCTCGCTTGCTGTCGAAGTAGTTGTAGATAGTGCCCTCGGACACTCCGGCCTCAGCGGCTATTTCCCGAGTGGTGGCCCGCGCGTAGCCGTTCTTGGCGAACACTCGTGCCGCGGCATCGAGTATCTGGGCCTCTCTCTGCTCTCTCAAGAGCTGTCGCTTGTTGGCTCTCTCTGTTGCTTCAGGCATCTCTCGTCTCCT